>JAZLJK010000066.1:0-15386 GCA_045617865.1 Bacteroidales bacterium
CTTGACTGATCGACGACGTTACAGCCGGCGCAGACGGCTGGAAAGGAGGAGGTTTCAAGGTGCGGCATAAACCCCGCCTGTTCAGCGTTAAGCGGCGCCCTTATTCCGACACCCTCCGCCACGCAGCCAGCCGGTGCCGCCAAAAAAAAGCGTCTGGCAGCATGTTCCGGAACATATCTTCACCCGTGAAGTTTAAACGGGAGGCACCGCCGCAGATGAGTTCCGCGCCGCGAAGCCAGCGGGACGAAAGCTGCGTGCGGGGGGATGGAGCGCAGCGGAAATGTCCCGGAACATTGCTGCCAGCGCGCAAGTGCGGCAGAAATGCCATCATGATTGCTGCCAGCCGGCAGTGCCGCCCCGTCACATTGTCCGGGAACAAAAAAAAAGAGGACGACAACGCCCTCTCTTTATCAGTGTATGTATAATGCAGAATTACTCGCCGATGATCTGAACTTCGCAGACTCTCTTGCGCTCGCGGATCTGGTCCCAGTCAATGAAATAGATGAAACCGAAATCACCGAGTGAAAGCTCGCCGTCTACCAGTGTGATGGTCTCTGAACGGCCAAAAAATACTGAACGGAGGTGTGCGTCGGTGTTGAGGCTTCCCTTAGGCTCCTCATCGGGGAATGAAAGTGCAAACTCGATGTGTTTGGGACCGGGATGATGGTACTGACCCTCTGTACGGCATGTAGGGATGAGTCTTTCCATGATCTCGTTGAGGTCCTGCTGCAGATACTCTCTTCCGAAGAAGTTAGTGTCGTGTGAGCACTCCTGTGTGATTACAGAGCAAGTGGTATGGTGTGAATAAACAACGCAGATACCGTTTTTGATTCCTGATTCTTTAACGATGTTCTTGACAGCCTCGGTAACGTTGTGGAAATCGGGGCGATGGTCCTTTGACTGAAGCTCGATAGTGCCTCTGTGCATTCTCATCATGATTGTAATGTTTTTAGTAGTTTATGAATAATGTTGGTTGATTTATTTCTTGTGTGTCTCGTCCCAGGCCTGGCGCACGGCGCGGATCATCTCCTCCATTGCTGCCTCGGGGTCTTCTGCGCGCATCACGCCGCTGGTGGTACCGGTGGCGTCTGCACCTGCGCGGATGACGTTGTAGACATCCTGACCGCATTTGATGCCGGCTGCCTGAAGCACCTGGATCTCGGGGTTCACATTCTTGATGGCGGCTGTTGTGGCGCGGACATACTCCTCGTCGCTTGTGACACCTGTACCGATAAGTTCGGAGGGCTCGGCAACGATGATGTTGGGGTTGAACAGCGCAACTGCCTCAGCCTCTTTAAGTGAGTCGGCGCATACGATTGACACCAGCCCCACTTCGTCCGCTCTCTTGATGGCCTTGGAAAGGTCGGCGAGAGTCATGGGCTTCTCGCAGTGGTTGAGCATCACGGCATGGGCGCCTGCCGCCTTCACCGCCTCGGCAAGGATAGAGCCTTGTCCGCGGCCCACCGGAATAGGGTCGATATGCTGTGCCACAACCACGATGTTCTTCGTTTCGTGTGCCAGCATATAAAGGTCAGAAGGCTGGGGAGTCATCAGAATCCTCACGTCATATTTTTCGGCAGCCTTGTCGGCAGCTTTTGCCAGTTTGAGCAGCCTGTCTCCGTACATATAGGCTTTGGGGCCTATCTCGAAGAAAGGTGGTTCTATCTTAAATCCTTTGTACATAATATGTTACTTATTTAATCTTGCACCTACTGCCCCACCCGGGTGGATAAGGCCGAACTGATCCAGAGTGTAGTCGGTCATTGCCATGAGGGCATTCAGCATTGCATCGAATATGGCGATTGTCACTACATAGCTTGATGTTGCCATTGCATTCAGGAAGTCACTCTCTTTCTCAATCTTCATGGGAACCACAATCTGTGATTTCTCTGCAAGGATGGAGTTGAGGTTTTCTGTGACACCGATAAGGGTGACACCTTTCTTATTGCACACATCAATGATGGGCAGAAGCTCGGCAGTCTTGCCGCCGCGTGACACCATCACCACTGCGTCGCCTTTCTTCATGCAGCCCATTCCGCCGTGAACAGCCTCTGCAGGTGAGAGGAACTGTGCGGGACGCTCTATGCAGCAGAGAGAATGTGCGAACTTCTTGGCAGCAATGCCCGACGATCCGCTGGCGCAGGTTACGATATGAGGGCAGGTGGCAAGCACCTTCACTGCCTCATAGAATTTGTCTTCGTCCATATAGCCGGCGATGTCGGCAATGGCTTTGGCTTCAATCTGGAGTGATTCTTTTGCTTTCTGAATAATCTCCTGTTTTGTCAATTCACTCATATTCTGTTAGTTATTGTTTTCTTTATACCATTTTTTATATGCTTCTGCATCTACCTCGCAGGGATGCACCGTGTCGCGGAAAGCCACCTGGCGGTCTATCGCCGCACCGATGTTCTCATAATATCCGCATCCCACCGCGCAGAGCATGGCAGCACCCTTGACCGCCAGCTCGCCGGAATCCTGCACAAGGAAATCCTTGCCCAGAAGGTTGGCCTTTATCTGCAGCCAGAGGCGGCTCTTTGCCCCTCCGCCCGAAGGAACCAGAGCTTTCGCAGCACCGTCGGGGTCGAGCGAGCGTACCAGCTTCACCAGTGTCGCCGCTGTCGACTCCTGAATTGCACGCGCGAAATGGGCATGTGTATGGCGGCTGTCAGCATTTCTGAAGCCGGTCAGTCCGGGATAACTGTCAGACTGCGGCAGGGCTGTAAGTCCGTCGCATCCTATCGCAACCTTCTCTGCCTCAGCCACAAGCTGCGGAATGGCAGAGTCTGGTGCATAGTTTTTCTGATACCACTCCAGCGCAGTGGCTCCGTTTTCGCTGAAAGCCATCTGGAAATAGTGGTTTATGTCAAGCCCCTGTCCGGTATTGATTCCGGCACGAGGGTCATAACCCTCGGCGTAGTTGACACAGGCAAGCACAGTGCCGGTGGATTCGCTCACATAACCATGGTCGGCTATTCCGGCGCCAACTGCCACCATGTGATGGTCAAGTCCGCCCAGGAACAGCTCTGTGCCGGACTTCAGCCCAAGCAGCGCCGCCCCGAAGAGGGTCAGCTTGCCGGCAGATGTGCCCGACATGGCAGGTTTTGAAAGCATATCTTCACCGATTTTGAACAGATCCAGCGAATCCTTCCACCATCCGCACTCCCACACATCCAGCAGGCCTGTCATTGAAGCGGTGCTGAGATCGCTTGTGCGGCGGCCGGTGAGTGAGAACACAAGATAGTCGGAAATGGTCATCACTGCCGCTGTCTGCTGCCAGACCTCAGGCTGATGCTTCTGGATCCATTCAAGCTTGGCCACCATCGCATGCTCGTCAAGAGGGATTCCCAGACCTGTCATGTCTGTGAAATCACTCCTGCCTGTCAGAGACCTCAACGCCTCGGCACCACCCACGGCACGGCTGTCCGTCCAGAGGATGAGCGGAGTGAGAGGATTCATCTGAGAGTCAAGCAGCAGGAAGCTGTTGGCCTGTGAAGAGTATGAAAGCGCCCTGATGTCGTCAGGCTGCAGGCCGGCCTCATCAAGAGCCTGCCCCACACAGCCCGAAAGAGCCTTCCAGAAGGCAGCGACCGGCACCTCGCATCTTCCGTCGGCCAGATCTTTTTCGGCTGCCTGACGGCCCAGGCCATACAGCCTGCCGTCCCGGTCGAATATTCCGGCCTTGAAATACGATGTGCCCAGATCTATGCCAAGGAAGTAACTCATCAGCTCAGTTTCTCTACAAGACGTTTTGTTGCTTCAAGCATCAGATAGCCCGCCTCAGGATCGAAGAAAGAGTTGCCGGCCTCATAGAAGCCTTTCTCGTGAGCCTCCTGAGTAACGACATATCCCTGCAGTTCGCCATTGGCGTATGTGATGAGAGAGATGTCCTTGACCTGGCTCTTGAGACTCAGACCGAACTCAACGAACACCTCGCCGGGCCAGCCTACAAACTTCCAGTCGCCGACTTTCACCATCATGACCTCGGCAGGCAGGCATGTGTCATAGACAACATCCAGCTCACCTTTTTCTGCCAGTTCTGAAAGCAGCAGAGCCTCCTCTGAACCGAACCAGTCAACCTCAGCCGTACGCACCTCCTGAGGAGTGGCGGTGGTTGATTTCTTACGGGTCTCGAACAGAGCCTTCGCCTCATCCCTGTGCTTCTGTGCAGCCGCAAGTGACGGGAACTTGCGCTTGGGCAGAGCAAGACACTCGCTCGCTGCCTTTATCTCAAGACCATCAGAGAATATCACGCCTTCGCCTATCTTGGAAATGATTGACGATGCCACTATCTCACCAAGACGCTGCGCCTCGGAGAAATTGTTGGCCTTTGTGACATGACGCGGGCTCTGATTGCCACAAGTTCCTGTGTAATATACCACAGGGCAACCCGCACCAAGCACATCCTGCTGCAGTTTGGCTCTGGTAAAGTGAGGGAAGTCACCTGTCACCAGCTTGGAATCTTCGTGAAGCGCAGTGGGATGCATGCTGCAGACCAGCATGCAACCGATATACTCATGCTGCAGGTTGCGCACAAGCATGGTCGGGAGCTGCATGTCCTTGGGACCGTTGATGTCGTGGCGGTTGGTGCCAACACCTGTGGCGTCACCTGTCAGGAATGCAATCTCGGCGTCCTGGGCATTCTCAAATGCCTTGCAGCCGGCCTTGACGGTATTCTCCTCCACATACTTCACATAAGCATGGTCTACCGGAGGCACCACCTTGTCTCTTCTTGACATCACTATGTCAAGTGTGAGCGGACCCGAATGGGTGTGGGTGGTGGCGACAAAAATGTTTGAAGAAGGTATTCCTGTCTTCACAGAAATACCTTCTCTTATATTTGCGACAGACTCTTTTGAAAGATATATCAGTTCATCTGACAAAAAGAGGACCTGTCTTTTTCCATCACTCAAGTATAAAGCAGAACTGGTGAGGTCATCGTGAACGCCTGTGCTCATTCTCTCCACATAGGGGTATCCATAGAGGAACTGAGAGTACTGCGGCGTGATGATCTCGACAGCAGAACCTGCTTTCAATCTTGTGCATGTCATATTCTAGTACTCCTTAACCCAGTCAGGTTCGATGTTCATTGCAAGAGTCTCAGACATATAGACGTCTGTAGGAAGAATCTGCATGATAGACTCGGGGACACGGGGAGTTACAGGGCCGTGGAGAACCATACGTGATGTGAATCTCTGCCAAGCTGTGGTTGTGCCGTGAACTGTGATTGCGTGTGAGTCCATGCGGTGTTTTGCGCGGATTACATCGAGAGGGCCGATTGTTGCAGCTTTGGGAGGTACTGCAGCCAGGTTGCCGCTCTTGCCGAATGAGCCGTGGAGTGAGTTCTGAGCGAGTGTGAAGGGGCTCAGTGTGCAGACTCTTGCGCCCATCTGCTTCCACTCTTCGAGTGAACCCTGGAATTCAGGAGCGTCGGGCTCGATGAATGCGAGGTGGCCAGTCCAGCCGGGACCTGCGTAAACGATGTCGGCATTGCCTTCATCGGCGATCATCTGGCTGTAGTCGTTGATGTTCTTGTTGTTGAGACCGTGCATGTTCTTGATGTCGGGACGGAGCTTCTCGTCAATCTCATAATAGAGGTTGTGCATCATTGCATAGGTAAAGCCCTGCTTCCACTCTTCGGGAGCGATGTTGCCGTCCTGGTCTGCATACTCGTCCATTGCGAAAGCGACGAGGTTGCGGCAGTTGATGCCAAGAGCGTTGACCATTCTTGCCACATACTTGTAAAGGGTCACGGGGTTGGGGAGAATCATAACCACTTTCTGGTCTTTCTCATCTGACTCTTTAAGGCGGCGTACCATATCGTTCATCCAGATATAAGGCATATCTGCATCGGGAACGACCTTGATCTTATAGTCGGGATTGGGGTGTTTCTCCATATCCTCGCGTTTGATAGCGGCAACGCGGTCGATTACTTCTCTGTCTCTGAAAGGAACCCATATTGAGGGTTCGAATTTGAATTCTGCCATAATTGTTGTTTTGTTATTTGTTGATATTATAGTATTCTTTTCCTGAAATCCATGTCTGCTGCACCTCCAGATTCTCTTTGTCGAGAATCACGAAGTCTGCGTCGTAGCCGGCTGCAAGAAGTCCCTTGCGGTCGCCCACGCGGATTACGTTGGCGGGGTTGCGGCTGAGCATGTGCGATGCTGCAACGATGTCTATGCCGAGGAACTTGATTGCGTTGCGCAATGCCTGGTCAAGGGTGAGTCCGCTGCCGTTGAGGTCGTTCTTTTCAACCGAGCGGGCAGGCGCACCTTTGTATTCGAAATAGATGGGGCCCATGTTGCCGAAGGTGAATACACCGGGCTCGAGACCTGCACCTATGTTTGCATCGGTGATGATGCAGACTTTCTCGGGCTTGCACTGAAGCGCCATCTTCACTGCGATGGGATTCACATGCACACCGTCAAGGATGAAGTCCACACTCACATTGGGGTCGGCCAGAATCGCCTCCACCGCACCGCAGGGCCTTACGCCGGGCTCTGTTACCGGAGGGCACGGGAACACATCGTAGAAATGTGTTGCGTGGCACGCTCCCGCAGCGATGGCCTTCTGGGTCTGCTCCACATTGGCAGCGGTATGGGTCATGAAGACTGGCGTGTTGTCGGCCGCCATGATGGGAATCCACTGGTCAACGCCCTCTACGTCAGGGGCAATGCTGAAGATTGCCTTGTAGGGCTTGGCTGCTGCAATGAGCGAGCGGGCACGCTCTTCTCCGGCGCCGGTGATGGCATCACTGTTGAAGGCACCTGTAAGCTTCAGGAACGGACCTTCCAGATGGAAGCCCAGCACATTCGCACCTTCTGTCTCTGTTGCGGCAAGCGATGCAAGATATGCAGTGTCCTGCCCTGCAGGCAGAGGTGACACTGTGGGGAGGAAGCTGGTGACACCATATTTGGGAAGGGTCTTGCAGACATTCCCGTATGCTTCCGGACCGTCGTCTATGAGGTATTCGTGCAGACCGTGGATATGCATGTCGATGAAGCCGGGGACAAAATAGCTGTCGCCGTAGTCGGCAACTTCACATGCGGGCTTTTCGGTGGTGACACTTACGACCTTGCCGCCGTCAACCACCATGTAACCGTTGACAACCTCGTGTTCGGTTACGATATTGCCTTTGAATGCTTTCATTCCTTTATTAACTGCTACAGGTTGAGTTTGTTGAACTCGTTGATGATGTTGCAGCAGCAGTCACCCACTGCACACACGTCTGCACCAAGGCTTACAAAGTTGTAGCCGATGTCAACAAGCTCGGGAAGGTTCTTCACGCTGCCTGTTGTGGCTGCGAACTTGCCGTATTTGTGAGCCATCTCGGCCACGCGCTTGCGGGTCTCTATCAGCAGAGGGTTGCTGAAGTCACCGGGAGTGCCGATACCCTGGCTGAAATCTGCCGGGCCGAAGAAAAGCATGTCGAAACCGGGCAGTGCGGCAATTGCCTCGAGGTCCTTCAGAGGTTCGGGATCTTCAATCTGCAATACCACGAATCTCTGCTCGTTGGCCTGCTGGAGATATTTGTCGAAATCGAGGAGGCAGTATGCTCCGTCGGCGTTGCCGCCGTCGATGGGACGCCTTCCAACAGGATGGAAGCGGGTGTAGTGCACTATGTTCTTTGCATCCTCAAGGCTCATCACGTGAGGCACAAGGATACCTGTGGCATCAATTTCAAGGGGTTTGATAAGGTCGCTGTAGGGGCCGCGTGACACTCTTACCATTGTATCTGCTCCATAAGCCTTTGCAGCCAGGTTCTGAGCCTTGATGTCGCTCCAGCTCTGCACAACATGCTCCCTGTCGGTCCAGAGGCAGTCAAATCCTGACATTGCGGCAATTTCTGCAACCTCAACGCCAGACATATTAAGCTTGAAACAAGTGGCAACTTTGCCGGCTCTCAGTTTTTCAAGCACACGGCTTTTACGCATATTTTCCATAATCGATATGATATTTTATTGATTGTTATTGGAAGCGGCAGCTTCCTTATCTTTTTTCTCTACTATTCTCTTGATGAAAATCAGGAAGATCACACTTGCCAGCAGGCTGATTGACACAATCTGGAAGATTGCCCTGAGCTCTATCTGCGAGTCGCGGAGCATACCGGTGATCAGCACACCGAGACCGCCGAGCACTGTGGTGAACATATTCATCAGACCGTAACCTGTGGCGCGGTAGCGCTTGTCCACAGAAGCCACGATGATAGGCATGAGGTTGGTGTCGACAAACATACGGGTCATTCCGTAAACCATGAAGAATCCCACAGCAACCCAGAGTATTGTAGTGTAGCTTGCAAAGAAAACTGCCGGGGCTGCAATGCAGACACCAATGATGGGGATGAGAATGCGGGCATAGCGGTTTTTCTTGCTCCATACGTCGGCAAGGGTGCCTCCTAGCAGCAGACCCACCATCTGGGCGGGGTTGAGGCAGGCTGTTGCAAAGAACCCAGCCTTGCTCTGTGTGATACCGAACTGCTCCTGGTAGAAAGTGGGGAGCCATGCTGCCTCTATCTGGCCGAGGATACCCACAACACCCCAGAAAATAGCCAGCATCACGAATGCCTTGTTGGTGAACAGATGCTTGAAAGCCTCCCAGAAGCTGAACGGTTCTTCATCTTCAGGCTCTTTTTCAACTGCAACAGCACCTTCAGGCGCATTGCGGGCCTCTCTGAGCACACATAATGCAAATACCGTATATGCGATACCTATGATTCCGAAAATCTTGAAGCCATAGTTCCACTCGTGGTTCATGGCCATGTATCCGCCGAGGAAGCCGAGGCTGCCTCCAAGCTGCATACCGCACATGTGCAGGCCGGTCGCCCTTGACTGAGTGGGACCTTTGTGATAATCCATGATCAGCGCCAGCGCTGCAGGCAGGTAGCATGCCTCGCTCAAGCCCATGACGACCCTTGTGATAAGCAGCTGGTTGAAAGTTGTGACCTTGGCGGTGAGGAGAGTGGTGACAGACCACACAAGCATGCTGATGATGATCACCTTAACACGGCTGAACTTGTCGGCCAGGAAACCCGCGATGGGATTCATGAAACCGTATACCCACAGAAAGACGGATGAAAGCAGTCCGAACTGGGCCTCGGTCATAGGGATGCTCTCTTTGATAGAGAGGCGCATCGTGGTGATCATGGTGCGGTCCAGAATGTTGATCGCGGCTACAATGAAAAGGACAATTACAACAAACCAGGCATATTTGCCAGGCTTCGTCTGTAGTGTGGAATTTTGGTTCTCCATGGGCAGATTCGTTAATTTTGACCTGATAGCAGGACAACAAAATTAATCATTTATTTCCACATACAACCTATTCAGGGCGGATTTTTTATGTCCAATATGCGTATCAGGCGCCATATGGCTCCACCAATTTTTGCCGCACTCCGCGCTGGCAGCAATCTGATGGCATTTCTGCCGCACTCCATCCCCCCCGCTTCGCGGCTGAAACAGTGCACTGTTTCGGTCCGCTGCGCGTCGCGGAACTCATCTGCGGCAAGCCGGCAGACATGATTGTTACCTGCTGCGGAGGCTTTCCACGGGATTCTGGCGTGAGGCGGCAAGGGCCGGAGCAAGGCCAGAGCCAAGGCCGAGGCCCAGAGCCAGCGCAAATGCCCACACCACATACCGCAGGTCCATCCCCACCTCAACGGCACCGGATGGAATACAGGCAATCAGCAGTGCCGACAAGGCCAGCCCGACGGCTGCGCCGGCCGCCGAGAGCATCAGCGCCTCCACCATAAACTCCGCCACAATCACCCTGCGGCGTGCACCCAGCGCCTTTTTAAGCCCTATCTGCGGAGTTCGCTCCTTCACCGACACGAACATGATGTTCATGATTCCGAACCCTCCCACAAGCAGTGAGAAAAGAGCTATCATCATACCGGCCAGGTTTATCTTTTCCACAAGGTCCAGCACCTGTGCGGCCATAGACTCCATGGTGTTCAGGGCGAAATTGTCGTCCTGACCGGGTGCAAGACGCCGGCACGAACGAAGCAGCAGACGCATCCTTTCAGCCAGCATACCACGGTCGGACACCCCGCCGCGTACCGCAATCATCGTTTCCATGTCATCTTCAGCCACCAGCCGCCGGGCAGTACCGTAAGGCATCACCAGCGCATAGTCGCTCTTGTAAAGGCTTATCACCTTCTTCCCTTCCAGAGCCAGCACACCCACAACCCGCAGATTCCGCTGCACCGGAACGCCATCCTCACCAGCTACCGACACCCGCAGCGTTTGTCCGCACGGATCCATATCAGGAAAAAGCCCGGAAGCCACTTTGGCACCGATGATAACCTTGTCGTCGGACCCCTCGGCCTCTGCCGCAGAGAACTGCCTCCCCTTCTCAACCCCCGAATACAGCATCATGGGCCATTCACCGCCCACCGCCAAAAGGTCACAGTCACGCAGCAGCCTTCCACCGGCCACTGCATCTGCCGCCGCCTTCCCGGCAAAGGCCAGTCTGCCGCCGGACAGCCCCAGACGCTCCCTCAAAAAAGAATAGTCCGAAAAAGACGGCTGCGGCCGCGCCGCAAACTTGCTCCAGTCACCGTCGTCGGAATCCGACGGGAAGCGGTCCACCATCACCATGTCACCGCCGAAATGGTCAAAACCGGCGCTCACAGCCCGCTTGAAGCCGTCCACCAGGGCAAAAGCCGTCACCACAATAAAAATACCGATGCTCACACCTGCCAGCGACAAGACATTGCGCAGGCCGTCACCTTTCTCAAATCCCAGAATCTCCATCTGTCTTTCCCTCCAGTTTGTTTTTGATCTTTCTGATAATGTCAAATGCGTTAAGGGGAGAAAGGGAGTTTATATCTATCTTTTCAATGATTTTCCTGATGTCAAGCAGCAGAGGGTCGTCCAGCTGGAAGAATGAAAGCTGCATCGGGGCATGAGGCTCTGACGACACTATTTCCGCAGCCGGCCTTGCCGCAGACTCGAACTTCTGTGCAGCCACAGGCTTGGGTTTGGGGGCGTCTTCGAGGGTGCGCAGCTTCTTCTGCGCCTTGTCTATCACCTCGGCGGGCATTCCGGCCATACGCGCCACATGGATACCGAAACTGCTGGCCACGCCGCCTTCGGCAAGCTTGCGCAGGAATATGACGCGGCCGTCCACCTCCCTGGTGGAGATATGGAAGTTGTGGACACGCTCCAGACGGTTCTGCATCTCGTTCAGCTCGTGATAGTGCGTGGCGAAAAGGGTCTTGGGGGCCTCTTTGCATCCGTGCAGATATTCCACTATGGCCCAGGCGATCGACATGCCGTCGTAGGTGCTTGTGCCGCGGCCTATCTCGTCAAACAGCAGCAGTGAGCGCTGCGAAAGGTTGTTGAGGATGGTGGCGCTTTCGCTCATCTCCACCATGAAGGTTGACTCGCCGCGCGAGATGTTGTCTGACGCGCCCACACGGGTGAAAAGCTTGTCGAGATATCCTATCTGCGCGCTTGCTGCAGGCACGAAAGAGCCCACCTGCGCCATCAGGGCGATAAGCGCCGTCTGTCTCAGCAAGGCCGACTTACCTGCCATGTTCGGGCCGGTAAGCACAATTATCTGCTGCGATGCGTTGTCCAGGAAGACATCGTTGGCAACATACTGCTCACCCTCGGCCATGAACGCCTCTATCACGGGATGGCGCCCCTGTTTGATGTCTATCCGCAGACTGTCGTCCACCACGGGGCGGCAGTATCCGCGCTGGCGGGCGGTGAAGGCGAACGATGCGATGCAGTCGAGCCGGCTCACCGCTGCGGCATTGCTCTGCATGTCGTCGAGGTGCTCCTGAAGCAGCAGCACCATGTCGGAATATATGGCGGCTTCGATGGAGACTATCTGCTCCTGGGCCACCAGTATCTTTTCTTCGTATTCCTTGAGCTCGGGGGTGATATATCTTTCGGCACCCACCAGTGTCTGCTTGCGGATCCACTCGGGAGGTACAAGCTCCTTGTATGTGTTGCGCACCTCCAGATAGTATCCGAAGACGTTGTTGTAGCTTATCTTGAGGCTGGCGATGCCTGTGGCGTCGCGCTCTCTCTGCTGGATGTCCAGCAGAATCTGCTTGCTGTTTTCAAGTATGTTGCGGTAGTCGTCCAGCTGGGCGTTGACACCGTGGCGGATGACATTGCCCTTGCCCACCTGCACTGCGGTGTCGGGAAGGATGGTGTCTTCTATCCGCTGAGCCACATCGCTGAGCGGATTGAGACCGGCGATTATGGCGCTGATCTCTGGTTTGTCTTTCCCACTTTGGATGATGGCAGCGATGCGGCGCAGTCCGCGGCCCAGCTGCAGCATCTCGCGCGGCAGGATCCTGCCGGCTGCGGCACGGGCTATGATGCGCTCCATGTCTCCCACCTCGCCTATGTCACTGCGGATTGCATCCAGAGCATCTTCATCACCGTAAAGACTCTGCACGGCCGCGTGGCGCGCAGCAATCTTCTTTATGTCCACAAGAGGCATCGAAATCCACTCGCGCATCCTGCGGGAGCCCATCGGAGATGTGCAGCAGTCCATTATGTCTATAAGGGCCACTCCATCCACGGCAGCCATGGGACGCAGCACCTCAAGGCTGCGCATCGTGAAGCGGTCTATCCACATATAGTCGCTGCTGTCTATGCGGCGGAGCGAGCATACGTGTGAGATGTCCTTATGCTCTGTGATATCCAGATAAGAGAGGATGGCGCCTGCAGCAGTGATGGCCAGAGGCATGTTCTCCACACCGAAACCCTTGAGACTGTCGGTGCCCATCTGGGTGGTTAATTTCTTATATGCGGTATGGTATACAAACGCCCACTGCTCCATCGGGGAGATGTAGATGCGGTCTGCAAAACGCTTGCGGAACCCCTCTTCAAATCCTCTCTGCAGCAGAATCTCCTTCGGAGAATAGTCGTTGAGTAGCACATCCACAAAGTCCAGCCCACCTTCAGCCACCTCGAAAGTACCTGTTGAAATGTCGAGGAAAGCCACACCGGCACGGTCTTTTTCAAAAAAAGCCGCACAGAGCCAGTTATGCTCAGTGGCCTTCAGCAGCGCATCGTTGTAGTTGACACCCGGAGTAACCAGCTCCGTCACGCCCCTTTTCACCAGCTTCTTGGTCATCTTGGGGTCTTCCAGCTGGTCGCACACCGCCACTTTGTAGCCTGCCGCCACGAGCTTGGGAAGATATGTGTCCACAGCGTGATGAGGCACACCTGCCAGATGGGTGAACTGGTTGTTGCCGCAGGCCTTGCGAGTAAGCACCAGACCCAGCACCTTGCTCACCACCAGGGCGTCGTCGGCAAAAGTCTCATAGAAGTCACCCACCCTGTAGAACAGGATGCATTCGGGGTACCGCGATTTGATCTCGTAGTACTGCTGCATCATCGGGGATACTTTCTCTTCTTTTTCTTTTGCCATATTGTGCAAATGTAGCCATTTTTCTTAATTTTTCTACCTTTGTGTCCTGTATGAGAACAGTTATTCAAAGAGTTTCACACGCAGGAGTCGACATCCCCGCCACAGGCTACAGCGCCGCCATCGGCCGCGGCCTGCTGGTGCTGTGCGCATTCGAAGAGGGCGACGGAACATCTGACCTTGAATGGATGGCAGGCAAGATAGCCCGCCTGCGCATATTCGACGACCAGGACGGCGTGATGAACCTTTCTGTCACCGACACCGGCGGAGAGATAATGGTGATAAGCCAGTTCACCCTCTATGCAAAGACAGCACGCGGCAACCGCCCTTCGTATATCCGTGCCGCAAAGCCCGACATCGCCATACCGCTCTACGAGCAGTTCTGCGCCGCAGTAAGCAATGCCGCAGGACGCCCGGTGGCCACAGGAGTGTTCGGAGCAGACATGAAGGTGTCTCTTCTGAATGACGGCCCCGTCACTATAATAATCGATTCGAAACAGGGAGACATATAGCATGCAGAAAGTCAGAGCCAAGAAAAATCTGGGGCAGCATTTCCTCACAAATGAAGAGATTGCACGCCGTATAGCCTATGCCTTACAAGCAGAGGGTCACGAAGGACCGCTCAACACCGTTGAGGTGGGCTGCGGAATGGGAGTCCTCACAAAGTATCTCCTCGAAAGGGATGATGTTTTCCTGAAAGGAATCGAAATTGACACCGAGTCAATAGAATACCTGCGCGAAAACCTCTCCAAGATCACCCCCAACCTCTACGAGGCCGACTTCCTGAAGATGGACCTGCGCAAGATGTTCCCCTCGGGAGACATCGCCATAATAGGCAACTTCCCCTACAACATATCGTCACAGATATTCTTCAAGGTGCTTGACTGCAAGGAATATGTGCCTCAGGTTGTGGGAATGGTGCAGAAAGAGGTGGCAGAGCGCATCGCCTCACCCGCCGGCAACAAAAGCTACGGAATCCTCTCCGTGCTGCTGCAGGCATGGTACGACATCGAATATCTCTTCACCGTGGGAGAACACGAATTCTGCCCTCCTCCGAAAGTCAAATCAGCGGTGATCAGGCTGCGCCGCAACGGACGCACATCACTCGGATGCGATGAGGCGCTCTTCAAACAGGTTGTAAAGACATCGTTCAACCAGCGCCGCAAGACCCTGCGCAACTCGCTGCGCCCCATCACCGAATCAGTCCCCGAAGAATTCGCCGGACTTCGTCCCGAACAGCTCGGCGTGGAAGAATTCATCCGCCTCACCCAGGCCCTGGAAAAGTAACCGCCGGCTCCGTCTGCCAGCCATCAGCCATGAAACCGTGAACACCCCGGCATCCAGCCCAGAAACCTGCTTCAACCGAAAGGACCGTTCACGTTTTCCTGCATTTCCGTGAACACTCCCCGGCATCCAGCCCAGAAACCAGCTTCAACCGGAAGGACCGTTCACATTTTCCTGCGTTTCCGTGAACACTCCCCGGCATGTGGAGGCAGTCCAAGAGTGCATGACTACTGCCGCACGAAAGAAGCGGCTGGCAGAATGGGCCGGGGCATATCGCCGCCCATGGCGTTTGAATGGGGGGCACCGCCGCAGATGAGTTCCGCGTTGCGCAGCGGACCGAAAGCAGATGCAGGAGGGGGTAAGCTAGCGCTCGAACGAAGTGAGAAAAGCGCCCCCTCCTGCACTGTTTCGGCCGCGCAGCAGCAAAAGCGGGACGAAAGCTGCGAGCGGGGGGATGGAGCGTAAGCGGAAATGCCACGGCCATTGCTGCCAGCGCGCAAGTGCGGCAGAAATGCGTTCAGAATTGCTGCCAGCGCGCAGTGCAGCAGAAATGCGTTCAGAATTGCTGCCAGATGTCTTTAACTGAAAAAGGTTGACTCACAACAAAGAGTTAACGATGTTCATTTATCAAACAGAGAAGAAGCTAAAGTATTACGATCAAGTAATCGAGATTTACAAGCGAACAGGCTATTCAGGGTATCGAATAGCGAAAC
>JAZLJK010000067.1:0-4274 GCA_045617865.1 Bacteroidales bacterium
ATTGAGAACTGTGTGCCTGGATTGCAGCGGTACCAGTTCAAGATTGAAGACAGTTATCTGGGAATTTGAAATATAATTTCAGAACATTATGAATTATAATGTTTCTGAGGTACTCTACTGGAAAAGAGTTCGGTATTTCACCGGACTCTTTCTTTTCATAGTTTCAAAGATGTGCTTCAGCATAGATCCCAAATTTTAAGTATCTTTGACAAAATTTTCGCGTCATGGCAGAAACTCTTGAAATTCATACCGGCCGGCCGGACGACTGTGCAGGAAGGGAGGAAAGAGAAGTCAGAGTATACGACTTCCTGGACAATCTTGGTGTGAGCTACCAGCGGCTGGACCACGAGCCTGCCGACAACATGGAGGTATGTGCCCGGATCGACGCAGCGTTCGGCAGATTGAGCGGCGAAGCATTCAAGGCGTCGGAAAGCGACTGCACCGCCAGCCCCATAGTGTGCAAGAACCTGTTCCTATGCAACCGGCAGCAGACAAAATTCTACCTGCTGATGATGCCTGGCGACAAGAAATTCCTCACAAAAGACCTATCGGCACAGATCAATTCGGCAAGACTCTCCTTTGCCGGTGCTGACGCCATGCTGAAATATCTTGACATACAGCCAGGCTCGGTATCAGTCCTCGGGCTGATGAATGACACAGAGAATGCCGTACAGCTGCTGATAGACGAAGATGTGCTGCAGAGCCGCTGGTTCGGCTGCCATCCGTGCAGAAACACATCCAGCCTCAAGATGGAGGTGAAAGACCTGCTTGAGAAGATTCTGCCGGCACTCCACCATTCACCGATAATAGTAAAGCTATGAAAAAGCAGTTCCAATTATATATGACACTGTGCCTGGCTGCAATGCTGCTGGCAGGATGCCATGCCACCAGGCTGCCCGAATCTGAAAAGAAAGAGCAGGAAACACCCGGCAGGCAGGAAGAGATTGAAAAGAAGACGGCACCGAAGCAGATAGTGGTGATACTGTCGATGGACGCGTTCCGCTATGACCTGCCCGACATCTGGGACACCCCCACTCTCGATTCGATAGCATCGGTGGGTGTGCACGCCACCATCAGGCCGTGCTTCCCGGCAAACACATTTCCCAACCACTACTCTATGGCGACCGGTCTCTATCCCGACCATCACGGAATAGTAAACAACAACTTCTACTCTTACTCGCTGAAGGCAAGCTACTCCATCAGTAATAACGAAGCGCGCGCATTCGCACCATTCTACAAGGGTGAACCCGTATGGAACACAGTCCAGAGGCAGGGTCTGCACGCACACGTGTACGGCTGGGTCGGAACCGATGCCGCAATCAACGACTCCTATCCGGAAAAGAACGTGCTGTATGACGGCGGCAGGTCACGCTCCACACTGATAGATTTGGTTGTAGACGACTTGTGCAACCCCGACACCACTGCCGTCCCAGACCTGATAATGTTTTATTTCGACGAGCCGGATGCCACTCTGCACAACTACAGTGCATCATCGTCCAGAGTCGGACAGATTGTGGAATCGATTGACGTCCAGCTCGGGAAGATGCTGGCACAGCTCCGTGAACGCTGCGTGCTCTACGACAGAATCAACTTCATCTTCACCGCCGACCACGGAATGTGCGAGCTGAGCCCGGAAAGATACTACAATGTATACAACCTGCTCGGCAAGCGTGTGCACTACTGGTACAACCAGCGCCCTCTGTGTCTCGAGCCGTATGACGGCAAGGACGATGAAGTGTATGATCTTCTCAAGGCTCACGAAAAAGACGGGCATTACAAGGTTTGGCGCAGGTACAAAGTCCCAGAAGAATACCATTACGGCAAGGATACAGACCGCATCTACCCTATACTTGTGCAGCCTGACCCGGGCTGGACTGTGGTTTACAGCCAGAGCGAAAGCCGCCCGTCACGCGGTTCAGGAGCCCACGGATTTGTGCCGGAGGCTCAGGACATGCACATGGTGTTCTATGCATTCGGTCCTGCCTTCAAGCGCGGGTATGAGCATCCGGTTGACTTTGAAAACCTCAATGACCATCTGATAATCACCACCATTCTTGGAGTTCAGCCGGCAGAGAACAACGACTGCACACCGGAAGACATTGAAGGACTGTTTGCCACAGAATGAAAAAGCACCCTCTTGACCTCCTGCTCGAGCAGGGGGAGCACATCCACCAGGATTTCAAGTATTTCCTGAGCGACACGCGCAAGATCTCGCGGTCGCTGGCCGCATTTGCCAACACCGATGGAGGCAGGCTGCTCATAGGAGTGAAAGACAACGGCAAGGTGGTGGGGCTGAAGAACCGGGACGAGGAAAGGTATGCGATAGAGGCTGCGGCAGGCATATTCTGCAAGCCGGCAGTGAATTATAAAGAGCAGTTCTGGGATTACTACGGAAAGACTGTGCTTGAGATAGACATTCCAAAGAGTGATGACGCACCTCACACCGCCCCGGATGAGGCAGGCCGCGCCACAGTTTATATCCGCGTTGCTGACGAGAACAGGACAGCATCAAAACTGGAGGAGGAATACCTACGCATGAAGCATTCCGGTGCCCGAATAAGCCTCACCGTGACGCCGCCCGAGCAGCGCGTGCTCGACTATTTCCGCAGCAAAGGGCTGGAGTTCAGCATAAAGGGCGACTATGACATAAAAAGAATTGCCCGGGAATGTATAATCACTCCCGAGCAATGCTTGAAATTTATCTGCAAGATGGCTCTTCTCGACGAAGAACAGCCGTCTATTTGATCTTGAATATCAGCACGTCGCCGTTGTCGATCAGGAACTCTTTCTCCACATAATACGAGCCGTCCTTCTCGGCCTTGACCATTGTGAACGAGCCGTCAGTCTCAACCTTGTACACATCTTTGACGAATGTAATATAGGCCTCTACTGGATTGAGATGGCTCTTGTTTACAATAATCATGTACTCGCTGCCCTGATTCTCGATATACGATACGAAGCAGGCCTGTTTGAAATAGTATGACTCCACAGCATCAGGCATGATGGGGTCTTCATATCTGCCGAGCTTTGTGCACGACGCCTGAACCACGCCCACCGGATTGTGGCGGATCCATTTGATGTCGCCACCGTCGAAGATGAACATGCGGGCATTGACCTCATCGGCAACCTGTTTCACCATGTCGTAAGTTTCATTGTAATAACCGGGGTCGTTATGTGAACCATCTGTCATCAACGGTGCGGAACCGGGGCCGCCCAGGAATTCCCATGTGAAGAGTTCGAGACCGCTTGCACCATACGCAAGGTTGGTGTAAGTCTGGGCGCGCAGCGAGCCCATTGTAGGAGGAGGACATCCTGCATCGGCACCGTCCCAGTCAACATCGCTGGATGCGACATAACCCCACCAGGGCATATCATATTTTTTCACACAGTTCTGATACAGGGTCTCAAGCCTGTCAAACCACCACTCATTGATCTTCTGGGTGCCGCAGGGATACTGGTCGAATGACACCAGGTCGGGATGAGCCCTTGAAATGTAATCATCAAGAACATCCTTTGAATTGATCTGCGAGCCTGAAAGGTTGACATATGTGAGGTGGTCGGGGTCCAGTTCGTGGAGACGGTCGACAAGGATACCTATCATGTCATATATATACTCGTGCCAGCCAAGTACCTCACCTGTGAACCAGCTGGTCACAGGATAAGTCTCACTGTTGGGCTCATCAATGATTGAATATCCCCAGAGTTCACCTCCGCAACGCTCTGCAGCCTCATTATAGTAATTGACAAGATCAATAAGTTCCTGAGAATTGTTGATCATCTCGCGGTACTCTTCAAGTGGCATGTCTCTTTCTGGATAGAAGACGTCGCCCTTATTGGGATCGTAGTTATATACATAGTCGTAGATGAAATCCTGCATATAAGCCACCACCTTGATGCCTGTGCCGGCAGAAGCACGGTATACATCCTCGATAAGGGGCTTGCCATAAGTATGAACGTGTGTCACACCTGCTTCTGCCATCTTCTGGAAGTTGGTGTGGTTGATGCGGGCATCGTATGCTGTGTAGTATGTCATCCATGTCATCTTCTTTCCCTGAGGGATGACCTTGAATGAAAGGGGTTTCTGGGTGTATGATCCGTCGTTCTTCACCACATTCACCGCCACCGTGCCGGCTGCGCCGTCTTCAGGGCATGTGACTGTGACTGTTCCCTTTGCCGAACTCTTTGCATCCACAACGGCCTCCCAGCCGCCTGTAGCCACTGCCTCAACGGTAAGACCGGTGGTTGAACCGCTGATCTTGTAGTCGAGTGTGACG
>JAZLJK010000068.1:0-12728 GCA_045617865.1 Bacteroidales bacterium
GGAGCCGTCAAAGAAAGAGCTCTTCGCCAAGCTTCTTCCGCTTGCTCTTCACACTCAGGTCTATGCCACCCTTCTGAGCAGCAGTGCCAGTGAGCATGCGGCGCGCATGATTGCCATGCAGACCGCCACCGACAACGCCACCGACCTTCTGGCCGAGCTCCAGCTTACCTACAACAAGCAGCGCCAGCAGGCCATCACAGAAGAGCTCACCGATATTTCCAACGGCAAGCTGGTATAAAAAATGCCTTCTGGCGTATGCGGTTATTCAGCGATTGTAAAACCGAATATTGCTGAGTAGTCAAAGAATGACAGCTTCGAATCGCGGAAAACAAACCCATATTCCCCTGCAGGAACTTCAGGAATGCGGATTTCAAAAGAGTTGTCGCTTATCATTTCCCATTCGAGGTCAATTTTCTCGATGACCGATACGTTGATGCCGGCTACTGTATTGCCTTCATCGAAGATACGTTTGTTCTTGACAACGGCAAGTGGAAAGATGCGGATGTTGTCGGGGGTCATTGACTTTACGAAAGGGTCGTATGATTTCAATGTTTTCGATATGGCCTTCTTATCAGGATTGATGACTAGGACGAATGTATTGCCGGCATTTACACCCGATGTGGCGCCTTTATAGGTGCATTTCACTTTTCCGATGTCAAAACCGAGGATGCCGGTTGAAGTGGAGTTGACGGTTCCGTTGGAAAAGGGGAGACGGATGGATTCTTCGCCTACAACGGCGTAGAGACCGGGCTGCCTTTCGTCCATCTGGGCATAGACCTTGGAATTGAATAACAGTGCGCATGTCAACGCTGTGAATAATAGGATGCACTTTCTCATATCTCTGATAGTTTAAGGTAGTGCGAAGATAACGCTTTTTTCTCTATTCTACGAATGAATGGAATAAAGTAGTAGGCCTCAGCCATGAATGTCGATGTATTTTAGATCGGTGACTGAGAACTGCTCTCCCGGCCGGGTTGTGATGCAGCTGCTGCGGGCCGCATGCCCACTGGGCATGCTGTGAACCCCTTGCGATCTCCTGGCTATCGTCATCTGCTGCGCAGATAACTCATCCAGTCGAATTAGCCGTGGCTTACCGGTGCCTTTTCCTCCTTGCACGGCATGGCTTGCGCTGCAGATATGTCACGCTCCGGCTGTGCAGGCCTCTTACTGCCGGACTAGCTGTCAAAATCACGGAAAAACGTTGATAGTCCCCCTGATTTTGCCTGAAAATCGCTGTTTTTGCCGGGACTAGCAACGAAAATGGCCATTTTTGACAGCTAGTCCGAAGGCAGCCACAGGCATCTTAGACATTGTTCTTGTGAGATACCGCGCGAACGGAGATCGGACTGTATCCACTTCAGCTCTTTCTCGGAAAAATAGTGAAAACTCTGATGTCCACACTCTGCTGCATAGCGGTCAATAATGGCACATACCTTTTCATCATCTACACCGTCACATAATACAGATTGACGGCATTCATCGATGTCCTTTTTATTCTTATCTTTTAATGATGTATCAACAAGATATCTGAACCGTCTGATACTACCGTTGAAGTAGGCTCGGGCTTTCGCTACATTTATGAAGGAGTTTGGCAGTATAAAACCTTCGGGATCGACATAGTAGTCATCTGGCAGGGAATCCTTGCTCAGCAGCTCCAATCTTCTTCTGGTAGTCAGTGCCCCCAACGTCGTTACATATCCCGCAACAGCCTTGCGGAATACCAAAGGCATGTTCTCCTTGGTAAAAATGTAACTTGCGCTCGAGAACTGCTCTGTGAACGGAGACTCGGAAATGAAATGGTGCACGGGATTTGCCATCACATATACAAGTTTGTCAGCGATGTTTTCTTTTCCGACGACCCTGGAATGCTTGATTCTGAAATTGTTCCCAACAGTGTGTCCGTACTTGTGTCTGTAATACATGCCGTATGAAACCTTAAGGATGTGCTCAAGTTCTTCAACCTGTTCCTCGTTGTCAGCATCCGCCAACGTATGAAAGTGAGTTGAAAGGATGCAGGATCCCAGCGTGTCCACAGATGTCTTATATGATGCTACCGCATACTTGTTGTTGAAATAGATTTTGTCGGCCCTGTCCCTGAACAAGACGAAGTCCCCTTCACTGTAGATGTGCCATGTCTTCATATCCGTCCTCCTGGAATTGTCAGGCATAAAGTTGAAAGATTATTCTAGATAATGCTGTCTCAAATCTCAAATACTCTTCATTCCGCCAGAACTATTGATATCAAGAAGTTTGGAAATGTTTTCGTTTTTTCAAAAACAAAAACAATTTCCCTGGAACTTATTTGTCTTTTCTCAGTTTCGAAAATTGTTACAGAATAATTTGTTTTATATATGATACATGTTTAACTTCACTTAATAATAGAATCCACATAGTAATATAGTCAATATGAAAGAATTGTTCTCTTCGTCAATGCCCTATATCTATTTGGCTAGTTTTCTTTTTCTGGGATTTGCACAAGATGCCGTGCATAATTACAAGGGCAATAATGATAATATCGCAGGTGGCATAGCTACCCTTGGACTAATATGTAAAATTGCAAACATAGTGTTGGCAATCTTGGCATGTTGTATACTTCCATCATGGTGGATGGGAATAGTGCTATATGCTGTCGGACTAGTAGTAGCAGTTATTCTTGGTGCTCTCTTCCCAAGAAATATTTGGCTGGGTATCATTGGAATTATTTCAGCATATGCATGTACTATTATTTCATACTGCCAGTTGTATTCTTTGTGATGCATGTGCGTTCACACTGCCGCTGCCTACGGTTTGCGGATAGTCTGAGGATGGTGGTGGAATATAAGCAGTAGCGTTTAGGCCAAGTGAGGTGTTGCCGGATGAATCCTGGTGTTTGACGACGTTCCAGCCGGCGCAGACGGCTGGAAAAGGAGGAGTTCCAGGATTGCGGCATAAAACCTCACTTGGGTAGCGTTAAGCTGCGCCCTTATTCCAACACATCCTCAGACTGGAGCATACAGGCAGCGGGTCATATGCGACATGGACCGGTAGCCCCTTGTAATTTCCACATCCACTGTTGGAACAAACAGTCAAGCGGGCGCATACGGCTGGACTAGCTGTCAAAATCACGGAAAAACGTTGCTAGTCCCCAAGATTTTGCCTGAAAACCGCTGTTCCTGCCGGGACTAGCAACGAAAACGGCCATTTTTGACAGCTAGTCCCCGGCTTCCGGGCATGAATAAGGCCTTTGGGAGGGGACTAACTACGTTTACGTACGTTTTTGACAGTTAGTCCACTCACGTTATCCCAGAGGCGCCGGCCAGCCATATCCACGAACCCGCCGGCGCAATAAAGCCGCTAAGCCACAGCCGTCACTCTCTTACAAACGTATACAGCCTGCAGTGTTTCATCTTGACTTTGAGGCGGTAGATGCCGTCTGGGAGGTCGAAGAGGGGAAGGTCCAGGGCGTCGCCGGAGCGCAGCGTCACTTTGGCTGCGGCGCGGCCTGAGGCGTCGATGGCGGTGACTTTCAGATATCCTCTGTCGGCAATTGTGGCGTTGGCTTCAAGGGAGCAGCCTCCCTCGACCGGACGGGTGGTGAAGCTGCCGGCCTTTCTGCCTGCGGAAACGTAGAACCAGCCGTCGGCACGGTAGCTGATGGTACCGGCAGAGTATGCTCGGCTCTTTATCATGTCCACAATGCCTTTGTGCCCGCCCATCTCTTCCAGCAGGGGCATGTTTTCAAATCCGCGTCCGTCGAATGCTGCATAGATATCGTCGTAGGTGACATCTTCGATACGGTCGCGGCGGAAATATACATCCGGTGAATAGTGGGGCAGTACGCTGCCCTCGATGCCCTGATAATAGTCGTTGCCGTATTTGAAAAGGTTGCTCTGGATGAACTTGCCGTCAGGCCAGTTGCCGTCGAAGAAGAAGTTCGGCCCGATCCACACCTCGCCCGAGAAGTCTGCGGGATAGGCCTCTTTGATGAAATACTGGTTGCCGGGGAACTGATGGAACGCATAACCGTCGCGGCTGTAGTTGAGCGAGACGTGCTTCTGCCCTGTGACGGCGTTGTAGTTGTAGATGAATGCTATGTACATTCCGCCTTCCGGTATGTACGATATGGTAGCCCAGTACTGCTGCTCGAACGGCTCCTGCTCCACTGTGATTACGTGCTCATATTTCCAGTTCACACCGTCGGTGGTGCTGTAGACAGTGATGTGCCGCTCGCATTCGAGAAGATTGTCGTAGTGTATGAAATAAGGGTCGAAACGGCGGACTGTCTGGCCGTGGGTGTGGTAGAGGGTTTTGCCGTCGGCGCTGAACCATGACGAACCGAAGTTGTCGTTGGTCATGAATCCGTTGTCGTAAAGGTCGCCGCCGTAGAAAGGATTGTCTTTCAGGAACCAGTCGGTGTTGAGGATTACAAGGTCGCCTGTGGATGTGCGGGCCATGCTGTAATATGTACGGTCCTGTGCCGGTCCGAAGCCGTAGTCGGTGCCACCGAAAAGGTGCCGCATCAGGCGCACGTCCGCAAGGGTGTAGGTCCCGTGCACTGCGGGGTCGTATATGGGATATTCGCGGCGTTCCAGTTCACCGGCGTTGATGTTGTAGTCTTCAAGCACTTCGTCCTGCGGCAGGAATCCATCTGCAGGGAGCGACTTCACACGTGTCCATGGACCGTATGGCGCTGCTGCCTTGTAGATGATTTCGTGACGGATGTCGCTCACTATCTGATACTTCTTGTATGGACTTTCAATCAGGCGCAGATACCAGTGCCCGTCTTTGTTCTTCATAAGGAATACACCTGTACATCCGAAATCGCCGTCATCGGCTGCGTTGTGGACTGTGGTGACAGTGGGGTGGGTGACTTCGAAATCCACATTGTGCGTTTTTTCGAAAAGGTAGTTGTCTGGCGTGAAGAAAATCTTGCGCGAGGCGACCGGCCCGGCAGGCAGGCACTCCTCGTCAACGCGTTCCACGCGCAGCATGCGGCGCAGAGTGTCGGTTCCGACTGCAATGTCGGCGAAATACCTTCCCGAATCAATGCCGGTGATGTCTATCTCATAATCTTTCCGCCCTGTCTTGAGTGAGATCGTCTGCTGTCTGACAGGCTCATTGCTGTCAAGAGGATGGATTGTCACAACGGCCTCGGCCGGTGTGCTGAAGTCAGCGGGCATGCATACCGTAAGCTTTGCCTTGTCGGTGTTGTGCCAGAAGGGGAGCCTGAAGTCACTCTGGATCTCCTGCCTCTCGGCCCGGGCATATATCGATGTCATTGCCGCCAATGCCGCTGCGGCGCATATTACTAGTCTTTTCATGTCACAAAAATATGAAATATGTATTATTGACGAAGCATTTCTTCTGCAGGGAAATTTGGGCGTGCGCGCCCATGAGCGGAAGGGACCCGCCGCAATGCGGTGGGAAGGACGAGCGCAGCGAAGATTTCATCGCAGAAGGAATGCGGAGCATATACATATTTCAGATCTTATCTTGCGCCGCGGTTGAAAGCATACAGGCGGCAGTTCTTCATCTTGACTTTGACGGTGCAGCTCCCCTCCGGCATCTCGAACAGAGGCAGATCCAGAGAATCGCCTTCCCGCAGACATGCCTTGCTCACCTTCCTGCCGCTTTTGTCAAACAGACTGACCTTCAGCCATCCGCCGTTGCCGATGGTTGCATTTGCAGACAGTGCGCAGCCACCTTCAATAGGACGGGTGGTGAAACTGCCGGCTCTGCTTCCTGCTTCAGCGTGGAACCAGCCGTCGGCGCGGAAAGAGATGGTGCCGGCCGAGAAACCGCCTGATTTGATTCTGTCAACCACACCCTTGCGGCCTCCCATCATATCCAGATAAGGCATGCTGTCGAAATCTCGCCCTTCAAAAGCTGCGTCCAGATCTTCGTATGTGATGTCGTCGAAACTTTCGCGACGGAAATAAACGTCTGCTGAGAAATGCTGCAGTGCGCTGCCCTCGCAGGCCTGATAATAGTTGTTGCCATATTCGTAGAGGTAGCTCTGGATATAGTCGCCGTCGGGCCATTTGTCGGCAGTGAACAGGTTGGGACCTACGTATATTTCACCCCAGAAGTCGCCGGGGTACTCATCAATCGCAAAAGGCGTGTTGCCGGGGAAGTTGTGGAACACAAGTCCGTCGTGGCTGTATTTGAGAGTGATATGTGTGGTGCCTGTGCGGGCGCTGTAGTTCTTTACGTAAGCGATGTGGATTCCGGCTGATGGGATGTACGACACCTGCACCCAGTATTGCTGCAGGAAAGGCTCCTGTTCCACTGTGATGACGTGCTCGCATTTCCAGTCGACACCGTCGGTGGTGCTGTATATGGTGATGTAGCGTTCGCAGTTGAGCAGGTTGTCGTAGTGCACGAAGTATGGGTCGAAACGGCGGACAGTCTGGCCGTGTGCATGATAGAGTGTCTTACCGTCGGCGCTGAACCACGACGAGCCGAAGTTGTCGTTGGTCATGAAGCCGTTGTCGAACAGGTCTCCCTCATAAAATGGGATGTCCTGTATGAAAGGTTTTGTGCTGAGAAATACCGTGTCTCCGCTTGATGTGTATGCCATGCTCCAGTATGTGCGTTCACCCGCGGGGCCCACACCATAGTCGGCCTCGCCGAACATGTGGCGGAGAAGGCGCACATCCTTCAGAGTGTATGTTCCGTGCAGAGCTGGGTCGTAAAGCGGGTATTTCTTATCCTTCAGGAAGCCTGCATATATGCTGTAGTCTTTCAGGACATCTTTCTGGTGCTCATATTCACCCTCCGGAAGCGAATCGACGCGGGTCCAGGGACCATCCGGCGTCTTTGCTGTGTAGAAGAGATCGTTGCGTATGTCACACACCAGCTGATATCTCTTGTAGGGGCTGTCGATGGTCTGCACATACCAGTCACCACCTTTCTGCTTGAGAATCTGGGTGCCTGTGACTCCGAAGCAGCCGTTGTCCACGGCGCGGTGCACAGTGGTGATCTCCGCCTTTGTGACATCTATGCTTATGTTCCTGCTTCTTTCTATGATGTAGTCGTCTGGAGTGAACATTATGGTCTTTGTATCGACAGGCCTTGCAGGGAGGCATTCCTCGTTGTAACGCTCCACCCTCAGCATACGGCGGTACATTTCGCCCCCTATGGTGATGTCGGCGAAATATCTTCCTGCACTGATGTCGGAGATGTCTATTGTGTAGTCATTCCAACCTGCCTTGAGTGCTATCTCCTGACATGAAAGGGGAGAGCTGCTGTCCAGAGGATGAACTGTCACGGAGGCTGTGGCGGGAAGGGGGAAGTCTGCAGGAAGGCAGACTGTGACTTCGGCTTTGTCTGTGTTTCTCCAGAATGGCAGACGGAAATCAGTCTGAACTTCTTTGACTTCACGTTTGTAATCAGTGTTCTGTGCGTTGAGTGATACGGCAGCTGCTGCGATTGCCGCAGATGAAAGCAGCCGGCATAATGCTTTGCGTAGAGTTTTCATATACGGCAAAAATAGTGAAAAGTTTGACAAGTCCGTGCCAATGCGGTGATTTCGTTATATTCGCTTTGTCTTCTGTGGCTCCTCGGGATTCTACGGTCCGCTCAGGCTTCCGCTGATTGCGTCACAGGCTTGCGCAGTCCACTTTGGGGCTGCGGCTTCTGGCCGAAACTTCCGTGGCTTGCGTCCCTGGCTTCCGTGGTCATATGCTGCGCGGGACGACGCGCTCTCTTAGCTGCGCTCACGCGAAAAGCCAACATCCTCCCGCCGCAGATGTGGAAAGCTCCAGTTGTGGCCATTAGTGTAAATCTGTGTCCGGGGCCCACATAGCCCCGCGAAGTGCCCGTACGGCTTCGTGCAATACATCGGCGTCTTAGATGAATCTCACGAGTACCTCAGCAGCAAAGGAGACGAAAAGGAATGGCATAAACAGTTCTCAGTCCACAGCGATATGCCGTTGGTGTGTCTGCAAGGGTGCCGCTGCGGACTTGCATCCTTTGGCGGGCTGCTGTCTGCGCTGCCTGTGTGCTGCAGCCTGAGGGGTGCGTGGGCATAGGGGCGTCGCTTAACGCTACCCGGGATTGTGAATGCCGCAATCCTGGAACTCCTCCGCGGGGACGGTTCTGCGGCAGAAAACGCCATTCTTGCTGCAGTTAGTCCATCGCGCTGCCTGAATATCGCGGATAGCCTGAGGAGGTGCGTGGCATATAAGGAGCAGCGTTAAGCCCGGGTGCAGTGAATGCCGGTTGAATCCTGTGTGTCTGACGACGTTACAGCCGGCGAAGACGGCTGTATAAGGCACCGTGATGAGCTGAACTGTAACGTACTATGCGGGATATATGACAGACTATTCATAAGAAGCTATTACTACGGATGCTCCGATGATTACGAGTGCGATGATGAGTTTCATGGTCCTTTTCGTTTTTGTTTCTGGTGCAAAAGTAGCGGGCTATGTGTGCAAAATTTGCACACACCAAAGAAAGTTTTTAAATTTGTTGCAAACATTTCAATGATGAAGACAACAACCGCCCAGCTGATATCCAGATACCTCTGGCTGCTCAATACAATTTATGAGGCAGGAGAATACGGAATAACCCTCGATGAAATCAACCGGAGGTGGCGCAACTGTGCCATCAACGACGAACATTCAGATGAAATACCACGCCGCACATTCATAATGTACAAGAGCGAAGTCGAGAGTATGTTTGACGTCTCAATCGTGGTGGCGCGTCGTGACGGTCATTACCGCTACAGCGTGGCCGACGATGAGTCTATCCGTAACCGTGAGGTGAAACGCCTGATGCTCAACTCCATGCTGATAAACGAGATGGTCTCCCGCGATGAGGGGATGAAAGACCGTGTGCTTATGGAGAGGGTCCCTTCTGCTGATTCGAACGCCTTGAGTGTGATTCTGAATGCAATCCGCAGCAACCATGTCGTGCGGCTGCAGCATGCATCATATAAAAAGGGTGCGGCGGAGTCGGTGTCGGAAGTGTGGCCTTTCTGCGTCAAGCTCCGTGAACAGAGATGGTATCTATTTGCCTACAAACCTGCTGAAAACGGGTTCCGCCTGTATGGTGTGGACCGTATAGCGAAGTGCTCGATCCTGGATGAAAGATTCGATGCGGCACAGCTTCCTCTGCTGCTGAAGAAACTGCATGGAGTGCCTTCGGCAGAAGAATATTTCAACGACTTCTACGGCGTCATGACTGATGAGTCAGTTCCTCTGATGGATATTACGGTGAGGGTGTTCACCGACCAGTATGCAAACTATTTCCGATCCCTGCCGCTTCATCCTTCCCAGACCGAAACAGAAACAGTGAAAGGGGAATACGCCGATTTCCGCTACCATATACATCCCACGATCGATTTCACGCGCAAACTGCTCTCATATGGGCAATATGTGAAAGTTCTTGCTCCGGAAGAGTATCAACAGGAAATTAGCCAGGCGGTTACATCAGCTGCCGATCTTTACCGATAAAGAGTGGGAATATTAAATATTTTACTTAAATTCGCGGATTATCATTTTAAATTTAAATACTATGCCAGATGCAGTGTCAGTAAAAACACCATGGATTGGTAATATGGGCGGCGTTCCCGCACATCTTGACTATTTTCGAGGTTCGATGTTCGAAATGGTTGCGGAGGTCGCAAAGAAGTATCCTGATTACATCGCTTTCGACTTCATGGGGAAGTCGACTACATATAAGAAACTTGTAGAAAATATTGAAAAGTGCGCGAAAGCGCTCAAGACAATAGGTGTCCGCAAAGGGGACTGCGTCACAATCGCAATGCCCAACTGTCCGCAGGGCATCTATTTGTTTTATGCAATCAACCTTGTAGGCGGAATTGCAAGTATGGTTCACCCGCTGTCAAGCGAAAAGGAGATAGAGTTCTACCTGAATGAGTCGAACAGTGTCTCTGTCATCACGCTCGACCAGTTCTACGGCAAGATTGAGAGAATCCGCAAGAACACCAATATCGTCAACGTGATCATTGCCAGCATAAAGGACGAGCTTTCGGCTCCCATAAAGGCGGGATATATGATCACGGAGGCCTACAAGATCGCAAAGATTCCCGAGGATGCACCGGTTATCCGCTGGAAAGATTTCATGAAGCTCTCGAAGGCATGTTTCTACAGCTATAAGGTTGAGCGCAGACCCGAGGACCCTGCAGTCATTCTCTACTCGGGTGGAACAACCGGCACCACCAAAGGAATAGTGCTTTCAAACTACAACTTCAACGCTCTCTCGTCACAGATCATCGCCACCAACCCGATGTTCCGCCCCGGTGACAGAATGCTTGCCGCAATGCCCATCTTCCACGGATTCGGCCTGGGTGTGTGCATCCACTCTATGCTTTCACAGGGAGGCCGCTGCGTGCTGGTTCCCCGCTTCACTGCAAAGAGCTACTCCAAGCTGATCACAAAATACAAATGCAACTTCATGGCTGGCGTGCCCACTCTCTATGAGGCTCTGCTGCGCCTGCCCAATATGCAAAAGGCCGATCTGAGCCACCTCAAGGGTGTGTTCAGCGGAGGAGACTCGCTTTCCATCGAGCTCAAGAAGAAATTCGATGCCTTCCTGGAATCGCACAAGGCTACAATCAAGATCCGTGAGGGATACGGTACTACGGAGAGTGTCACGGCATGCTGCCTGACTCCTACACACAAGGCCAAGGAGGGAAGCATCGGAGTTCCGTTCCCCGACACATACTTCAAGATTGTAGAGCCCGACACCGACAAGGAAGTGCCTTATGGCACTGAAGGTGAAATCCTGATTGCGGGCCCTTCTGTGATGGTTGAATATTACAACAAACCCGAAGAGACCGCAAAGACTCTGCGCGTCCATGCCGATGGTCTCAAATGGCTCTATACCGGTGACCTCGGTCTGATGGATGAAGAAGGTTTCATCTATTTCAAGGGCCGAATCAAACGCATGATCATCACATCAGGCTACAATGTCTATCCCGCGCAGCTTGAGAATATTCTGGACGCTCATGAAAAGGTGCAGATGAGCTGCATCATAGGTGTGCCCGATTCATACAAGATGCACAAAGTCAAGGCTTTCGTGATGCTCAAGCCGGGTGTCGCTCCTTCTGATGAAGTGAAGGAAGAACTGCTGGCATACTGCCGCAGGCATATCGCTAAATATGCAATGCCGTACGACATAGAGTTCCGTGCCGAACTGCCCAAGACTCTTGTGGGCAAGGTTGCGTACCGCAAACTTGAAGAGGAAGAGGCTGCAAAATATCAAAACCAGTAGAACGATGTCGACCAATACCGTGTCACCGGTCACCCGCAGGGTAAGGGCCCAGAGGAGATGGTACGCGTTCTGTCTGGCTGTGATAGGTCCGTTTGTCAAACGGATCTACCGTTTTAAGTATGATAAATGCAAGATAAAGAGCAAGACATTCCTTGCTCTTGCAAACCACACTCAGAATCTTGATCCTGCTCTGCTTGTGATAGGCACCCGCCGTCACATGCGTTTTGTGGCCAATGCATCTCTTACCAAGGGATTTGCGGGCATCTTCCTGAACGGATGCTTCGGTATAATTCCTCGCCAGAAAGGAGCCAGCGGCGATGCTGTGATATCGCTTATAGAGCAGAACCTGAAAGAAGGGGTGAGTGTGGGTATGTTTCCTGAAGGGAACCGCTGCTGGGATGGTGCTACCGAATTTATTTCACGCCGCACAGCTGAACTTGCAAAGAATTCAGGTGCAGCACTTGTAACATATAAGTTGACAGGTGGCTACATGCTCCAGCCGAGATGGGCCGACACCCGCAGGAAGGGTGGCATGCACGGCTCTCTTGTGCACGAATATACACCCGAAGAACTTTCGTCGATGAGCGAGGATGAGGTATATTCTGCAATCTGCCGCGACCTTCATGTCGATGCATTTGAAGAGCAGGCTGCAGGCGGCAGGCTGTATCCCGGAAAAGACCTTGCTGCTGGACTTGAAAAAGCCGCTTATCTCTGCCCTTGCTGCAACAGCCTTGGCTCTGTGGGCACGAAGGGTGATGAAGTATTCTGCACTGCCTGTGGTATGAAGGCAACCCTCAATTCTGCAGGGCGTTTCGAGAGCGAGACACTTCCTTTTTTAACTTTTCTTGAATGGAACAGATTCCAGAAGAAATGGATGTGCGACAATGCGCAGATGCTGCGCGAGCGCGTCAAGGTTCCGATTGCGTCTGAACCTGGCTTGCGTGTCACTCTCATGAAACAGGGGTGCGCACCGGAGGAACTTTCTGCCAGTGGCACATTCAACGTCTTCGGCGACCGTTTTGAACTGGAATTGCCTGAATCTGAGGCTGGAAATCTGGTGATTCCTATCTCTGAGACAACCGGCTTCGGCACATTCCTGATCGGTCACATGTACTTCAACTGCGGCAGCTGTGTGCGATACCAGATGGTGTCACAGAAACGGGTCGCACTGCTCAAGTACTATGCACTGTGGAGGGTGCTATCTGGAAGGGATTATCTATAGGAAACAATGATACCGTGAAAAATGAGTTCTGCACACCGCAGAGCTCATTTTTTGTTCATAAATACATAGTATTTATTTTGGCTGTAGGATATATAATTGCTAAATTTGTGCGTTTTATACGATAATATTTTAAAATTCAATATCACAATACTTCGTTAAAAATTTAAAAACTATATAATTTTCAATCGTTTACAATACAATAGCCCGTCAGAGAGCACTTTGCAGTACCTCTTGAACGGCATAGAACAAGAGCCGAAATAAATGTTAAAAAATCGCGAAAATAATG
>JAZLJK010000069.1:0-21660 GCA_045617865.1 Bacteroidales bacterium
ATCCCTGAGGCGGAAAAAACAAAAATAATCTTACCTTTGCAGAACCTCATCGCAACCACTTCTGAGGTGGTACATTTGATCGCGTCGCAGGCGGTACATTACAATCCGCTACAAGAGGTACATTCATCCCGCTATTGGCACTCAATGTTACGACTGACAGCTTTAATGCAAAAGTTCGAAGTCGTGACAGAGGCAATAGTTGCGTGGCGCAGAAGTCGTTGATAACCAGAATATTACATAAAACAGCCCCTTGAAATTTCCAGGGGCTGTTGTGCTTAAATGTCTGATTGTCAGCATGTAATGCGCCACGGCTTCCGCCGCTGCCGCACAAAGGAGCGTAAGCGGAAATGCTCCGGCCATTGCTGCCAGCGCGAAGTGCGGCAGAAATGCAGTCAGAATTGCTGCCAGCGCGCGCTTACACGACTTGCCGGTTTGTATATCTTCAGCGATTTTCGTAACTTAGCAACCTTATTGGCAAGTAATGAAATTTATCTTAAAGATTATGACTGCAATTGCAATGATGGCGGGAGCTGTTTCCTGCGGTTCCGGCAGCAAGCCGGGTGTGGTGATTCTTGCAGCCGAAGAGGCTGAATACAATAAATGCAGAGAGTGCTTTCCCGATATGGAATGCATCCTGATGGGTGTGGGAGCAGGCAATGTGATCAAGACGTGCAGCAGCCTTCCCGAAGGGACAAAGGTTATAAGCATCGGCTATGCCGGCAGCAACTGCCTGGAAATAGGCACAGTGACACTTGTGAGCGACTCATACAGGCTGAAAGACGACAGCTACCGCTTCAAGGATTATGCGAGTCCGCTGCATCTGTCTGATACGGGTTATCCCGACTATACCAACAACAGCTTCGTGACTTCGACCGACAAGACAGAGCCGGCCCTTTTCGACATGGAGCTGAACTATATCGCAGCCTTCACCCCGCACATCGAGCTGCTGGCGGCCGTGAAGATTGTAAGTGACAACCTGAGCGTGGACCAGTTCCAGAACAACGCCATCCGCGAAAGCGGCATCCTCACCGGCAACGATGTCTGGGACCGGGTGAAAACCCTTGTGGAAACAGTTTTGAAATAAAAATAATTGAAACACAGATATGAAAGCAATCAAATCATTAGTTTTCCTGATGTGCGCGCTGGTGGCGCTGACATTCACAGGATGTGACAAACCCGAGGATCTGGGCGATCCCGCAATCTCTATCGACAAGAAAGAACTTAACTTCTCGCAGGCCAAGGCTTCCGAGACCATCACAGTAACTTCAACCCGCGACTGGAAGGTCAAGATGAGCGAAGAGGCTGCTGAATGGATCATCGTAGAGCCCGCAGAGGGCACCGCATCGTCAAAGCCCGTGACCGTGACACTTACAGTCAAGGACAATGCCGGTGCGAACCGCAGTGCTACAGTAGAGTTCTTTGCAGGTCTTGTAAGCGATCTGGCTACAGTGAATCAGGAAGGCCCGCTTGGCGACGCGTCTGTTGTTGAAGACCTCACCGTGGCGGAATTCATTGCAAAGGCCGACACCAAGAAGGCATACCGCCTTACAGGTACGGTGAAGGGCTTCAATCCTGAATACTGCAGCTTCAATCTCAAAGACGAATCAGGCCAGATTTATGTCTACAGCGTTACCGACGAGACCAAGGAAGAGTGGACCGACAAGATTTCCAACAATGGCACAGTAGTCATCACAGGTGTCTACAAGTACTATGCTGACAAGTCGCAGCATGAAGTGGTGTCGGCAAAGATAGAGTCGTTCACAGAAGGTGAGGCAGGCGGACCTGATGCAAGCGGTGCCATCTATTACAACAACTTCGACACTGAAGCCGCTGTGCAGAAGAGCGACAAGTGGCCTTTCCTTGACCAGACCGAATGCTGGAAAAACCAGCAGGGCACAGGTGCGTCTGCAGTGACATACGCTTTCACAGCGATGTCTGCCCGCAACAACTCCAACTCAGACGGCAGCTACTCAGATTATGACGGTTCAGGCACCAACAACCTTTTCTTCGGTGCTTCTTCATACTTTGCAGTGGGCAACATCGCACTTGGTTCAGCACGCAACATCGCAGTGTCATTCGGTACAGAGGAATATGACAACAAACGTCCCACCATCGTATACGAGATGGACAAGTTCCATGTCTATGTCAGCACCGACGGCGACAAGTGGGTGGAGCTTTCGTATGAGTTTGTAAACGAGCCTACAGTGGCAAGATGGGACATTGTTTCCACCAAATTCAGCGTTCCTGAAGGAACAGAGTCTATCTGTCTCGCATTCCAGGCAGACGTGGCAAGTGTGTTCCGCATGGATGACCTGCTTGTCGTAGCCGACACTGAGCAGGCCGACCTGATTGACTTCTCGGCAGGCAAGTCAACAGACTTCAGCGGTGAGCTGTCAGGAAACGTTGAAGTTCCTGTTGTTACAGCCAACCGTGCTGACCTTGAGAGCCTTAACAAAGGCCAAGAACAGTCTGCATACGGCACATACAAGACCGAAAGCGGCTGGAAGCTTGAAAACGGCTGCGTGCAGAAAGGCGGCGATTCAGACAAAAACCCCGTGTTTGCATTCATTGGCAAGACAGGTGATACCTGGAACATGGCAGCATGCATCAACGGCAAGACTACAGCAGTCGGTGTACTCACATCTCCTGAGATAACCGGTGGTGTCGGCACCATCACATTCAATTTCGGACATGCTTTCAACGAGCTGGTCGAGGGTGATGATACCAAAGGCGGCTGCAAGGTGCAGATAGATGTCATCAAGGACGGGCAGGTGGCAAAGACTGTCACTCTTGAGAAGGCTGCATCCGAGATTGAAATCAAGACAGCATACGAGGCTGAATTTGAACTGAATGTGGCAGGCCCCTGCTCACTCAAGTTCACCAACCTCTGCCCTTCAGGCAAGTCAGACGGCAATAAAGACCGTGTGGCTCTCTGGAACATCAGCTGGACAGACTTCGAGTAATCCATGCATATCCTGAGGAACATATTCATGGTGCTGGCATCCTTCACGCTCATTGCATGTGAGGATGAAGCCTTTGAATTTTCCGTTTCGGTGCGTCACACAGAGGTGGACGGCGGGCAGGACAGCCAGTTTGTGACTGTCACCGCCCCGGAAGGGCAGCTCTGGACGCTCCGCCTGGTTGGTGCCGACGGTCTTGACGTGACTTGGGCTGACATCGATCCTGCGCAGGGGCGCGGAGCCATGTCGTCTGTGACTCTTTCATACAGTCAGAATGACTCCGGTGCATCACGCAGTGTCACGATAGTGGGCAAGTGCGGTGAAGTGAAATATACCGTTGACGTGGTTCAGGCTGCATATGAAGATGATTATGACGAACCATGGTCAGACCCCACCGTGATCCATGCCGACAAAGTGCAGCCATGGATGGAACTTCCGGCAATTGGTGAATCAGACGGTCTGTACTTCATAACGAACGACATGCCCGTAGGTCCCGACAAGGTCCGCAACTACTCTTACTGCTGGGACCCCGAGGCTCTGGTGGCTCACTGGGTGGCTTATCCTCTGAACGAGAAGCTCAGCGGAAGCGGCTCAAGAACCGACGCCTGGGGTGACGAGGCCAGTCCGAACATAGACCGCAAGATACCAAGAAACATGCAGCCCATGCTCTACCACGGATTCTGGAGCGACAACGGCAAGAGATATGACAGGGGGCATCAGTGCCCTTCAGCCGACAGGCTCACGACTTCTTCAGTCAATGCCACCACATTCCGCTACACCAACATGACACCGCAGCTGAGCGGGTTCAACCAGGGAATCTGGGCGGCGCTGGAGACACGTGTCCGCAGCTGGTCGTACAGTTTCGACACTCTTTATGTGGTGACAGGCTGCGTGGTGGATGACAGCGATGAATATGCATACGACAACGTGGGGGCTGCAGTGAAGGTTCCCGCCGCATACTACAAGGCGCTGCTGGGATATAAATCAAACAACACCGTAGGCATCACAGGCTCGACTCACGGCTACACCGGCATTGCATTCTATTTCGAACACAGCAACTACAGCGACGACAACTACCTGAAGCAGGCCATGACAATCAAGGAGCTTGAGAAGAAGACAGGCATGGACTTCTTTGTGAACCTTGAATCTGCGATAGGGAAGGAACGATACGAAAAAGTGGAGTCCACCAGAGACGACTGGTGGTGGAAAAACTAAAAGGACATGAGAAGACTGTTTTTCACAATGGTTCTGCTGCTTGCCTTCGTGGGAGGCTATGCGCAGGAACGCAATTACATCATAGGTTTCTACAACCTTGAGAACCTGTTTGACATCTACGACGATCCCGGAAAGAACGACCAGGAGTTTCTGCCCGACGGTGCCAACAACTGGACCGAGGCCAAGTATCAGAAGAAGCTGGCCAACATGGCTCATGTGATAGCTGCAATGAAGGAAGATAATGGTCGCTATCATACTATTCTGGGTATCAGTGAGATAGAGAACCGTATGGTGGTTGAAGACCTTGTCATGCAGCCTGAGATTGCAGATGCAAACTATCAGATTGTGCACTACGACGGTCCCGACCGCCGAGGTGTGGATGTGGCGCTTCTCTACAAGCCCGAGCAGTTCACATTCCTCGATTCAGAGTCGATTCCGTTCACATTCGAGGGCTCCGACATCGATTTTTCGGATGTCGACACAGATTTTTTCCGCACCCGTGACATCCTCATGGTGCACGGCTTGATTGCCGGTGAGCATTTCGCATTTTATGTGATGCATCTCCCTTCACGCGTCGGCGGAAAGGGTGGCAACCTCCGCAGCCGCGGTGCCGAAATCGCTTATAACCATGCCCTGATGATGCAGGAGAAATACCCCGGCATCAAGATAGTCGGCATGGGCGACATGAACGACGATCCGTTTGACGACAGCATGGCGGTGTATTACCACGCCCACAAGAACCTTGAAGAGGTCACTTCCGAGCAGGAATTCTTCAATCCCTACTGGAAGATGATTGAAGACGGCTACGGCTCGCTCTGCTACCAGGGCACATGGAGCATCTACGATCAGGAGATCATAAACTACAACCTGGCACATGCTCCTCAGGGCGGTCTCAAGCTCAAGACCATTGTCAAGGGCTACTACGGCCGCATCTTCAAGAAGCCTTTCATGACCACAAAGAGCGGCCAGTACAAGGGATATCCCTTCCGCACATTCTCGAACGGATCATTCATCTCGGGTTATTCAGACCACTATCCCACATATATCCTAATCAGCAAATAATTGAATTGAAATATGACAAAACGTTTGTTCATCTCGCTGGCGCTGATGCTGCTCTGCCTTTTCCAGGGCTTTGCACAGGTTGCCACAGGCGGTGTCAAGGGCACAGTGGTAAACCGTGCCGGCCGCGTGCCCGTAGCAGGGGCTCAGATAGTGCTCAGCCGCGACGCGGTGCAGGTGGAGACAGTGAAAAGCGCTGCTGACGGCTCTTTCCTGATAGAGGCCCTGCCCGACGGAATGTATTCCATGACAGTGACTGCCGACGGCTTCGTGCAGTCTGATGTCAATGTCACAGTAGACCAGGGAAACATCAAGGACATGGTGTTCCTGTCGCTCATCCCAGCACAGGTGGTGAACGAGGTAGACGACTCGAGCTTCGTGGAGTTTGACCTCGAGGATTCGGGATATACCGACAACCCCACCATAATGTTCAGCTCCAACGATGTGTTCTCGAATGTTGCAGGATATGGTTTCAGCTCTGTCCGCTTCAAGAACCGCGGATATGACAGCGAGAGCCAGGACGTTTACCTCAGCGGTGTGAAGATGAACGATGCAATCACAGGCTACTCACCATTCTCGCTCTGGAGCGGTCTCAACGAGGCGATGCGCTCGAAGGAGAGCACAATAGGCATGGATGCCGCGGAATATGGTCTTGGCCACTTCAACGGAGCCACCAACATCCTTGGCACTCCCTCGGCGGTGCGTCCCGGCTGGAGATTCAGCATTCTCTCCAACAGCGCACTCTACCGCCTCCGCCTGATGGCCACCTACGCTTCCGGTGAGCTTGACAACGGATGGTCGTATGCATTCAACGTGTCGGCGCGCGTCGGCGGCAACGACTGGATCGAGGGTGTGTACTACCGCAACTTCGCATACTACGCCGGCGTGGAGAAGAAATTTGACAACTACAGCCGCCTGAGCCTCTACACCTTTGCGGCTCCCGGCCAGCGCGGCGCGCAGAATGCATCCACCCAGGAGGTCTACGACCTTATGGGCGACAACATGTACAACTCCAACTGGGGCTATCAGAACGGCAAGGTGCGCAACTCACGCGTCCGCAAGACGTTCGAGCCTGTGACAGTATTGAAATATTCGGCAGAGCCTTCAGACAATCTCTCGCTCAACGCAACGCTGCTCTACCGCTGCGGAAAGAACGGCTACACAGCACTTGACTGGTATGACGCAATGGACCCGCGTCCAGACTACTACCGCAATCTGCCCAGCTATTTCTTCATGGACGATGACGACTACAACCGCAGCAACCAAGGTAAATATGATTGGGCGAAAGAGTCGTGGAGCAACCACACTCCCGACTACCGCAACTTCCAGCATCTCAACTGGGACCGTCTCTACAATGTCAACTACAATTCGGCCGACGGCCGCAGCAAGTATGCACAGGAGCAGCGTCATGTAGACCAGAACGACCTCAATCTCGCGCTTAACGCTTCCTGGACGGCATCCGACAAATTCACTCTCAACGGCGGCATCAGCGCAAAGGTGAACCGCACAGAGAACTACAAGAAGATTGCAGACCTGCTGGGTGGAAAATATTATCTCAACATAGACCAGTTCGCAGAGCGTGACTTCGCATCGAACGAAGCCCTGATTCAGAACGACCTCGACTATTTCCTGGCTCACGGCGAAGCCGAGAAGATTACAGAGAACGGCAAGTACGGCTATGACTACTATGCACACATCCGCCGCGCGCAGGGCTGGGTCAACGGCATCTTTGTGAAGAATGGCTTCAGTGCCAGCATCGGCGCGACTGTAGGTTATGAGTCGTTCTGGCGTGAGGGTCTGATGCGCAAAGGCTTGTTCGCAGGTCTTGATGACGCCGGCCGCGAAATCACCTATATGGGCAAGACGCTCACAACATACGACAAGGATGGATACGCCATCACATCGAAGGGCAATTCAGAGAAGTGCAAGTTCCTGACATATTCAGCGAAGGCGGGACTGGCATATTTCATAAAGGGCGGTCACAGGTTCAGCCTCAATGCCGGCTACTTCAATGACGCACCCACATTCAGCCAGTCGTTTGTGTCACCGCGCACACGCAACACCATAATCCCCAACCTCACCACACAGAAGACAATTTCGGCAGATGTCAACTACCAGTACAGCAGCGGTGGATACAACCTGCGCGTGACAGGCTTCTGGACCAAGATCAAAGACCAGACCGACCTCATGAGCGTTTATGACGATGCACAGCAGTCGTTCATCAACTTCGCCATGTCGGGCATAGACAAGCGCCACATGGGCATCGAGCTGGGGGCCAAGGCTCCTCTGCCCGTCAACGGCCTTACGGTGTCTGCCGTCATGAGCATGGGTGAATACATCTATACATCCAACCCCTACATGACAGAGACCATCGACAACAGTGCCGAAGTGGTGTTTGAAAACGAGCAGCTGCCCTACTGGATGAGCCATCCGGTTTATGCCAAGGCAATGCTGAACGGCAAGGAAGTGTATGACATCGACGTGAACGGCAACATCAAAGTCGAGAAGTGGCAGAAGCACTATGTGCCTTCAACCCCTCAGCTCGCAACAGAGCTTGCGCTGAACTACCGCACCAAGTCGTACTGGTTCTTCGAGCTCAACGGACAGTATTTCGCAAAGTCATATCTTGACATGAACCCCATCTACCGCACCCATGCGGCCTGCGGCGGTGGCGACGGCATCGAGACTCCCGCCGAGGTCGAGTATATGGCAAGCCAGGAGATGTTCGACCCCGCATTCCTGCTCAACGGCAGCATCGGCAAGTCGTGGTACATCAACCGCCATTACAACTTCGGATTCTCGCTCGAGGGGAAGAACCTCCTCAACAACAAGTGCGTGAAGACAGGTGGATATGAGCAGAGCCGCCTTATCTCAAGCTCCGGCAAAGAGCGTTTCTACGGCTTCGACCCCAAATATTTCTACATGTGCGGAGCCAGCTATATGTTGAACCTTTATCTCAGATTCTAACGATATGAAAAGGACAAAAATAATTCTGGCGGTTGCTGCCGTTGCTGCAGCAGTGTCATGCACCTCTCTGAAAGAGGAGTTCCAGCCTGTGTTCACTCTGGAATATGAACAGCCCGCTCCATACGTGCCGGTAAACATGGAGGCCAACACCACCATAGCCGAGTTGTGCGGTATGTATGAGACAGGCCTGCCCTGGAATATCGACAAGGACATCGTCATAAAGGGTCAGGTGACCACCACCGACCGCCCCGGCAACTTCTACAAGAGTTTCTATATCCAGGACGGCACTGCCGGGATAGAGATCAAGCTGGGCAAGAACGGTCTTTACAACGACTATCTTCCCGGCCAGTGGATATATGTCAGATGCAACGGGCTCACCCTTGGCATGTATGGCTACAAAGACGGCAACTACGGTGGCCAGGGCATGATCCAGATAGGTTATGAAGACCCCACCGAATCGTACGAGACCGCTTACCTGGAAAGCACCATGCTCATCGAAACACATGTGTTCAAGGGGCCGATGGGCGACCCGGTAGAGCCGGTTGTGCTTGCAGAGAGCCAGCTCCCCAAAAAGACCAGCACCCAGAAAACCAACAAATACATCGGCACACTTGTCACCCTTAAAGGGCTGAGATACGCCAATCAGGCATTCTGCCTTGTCTATATAAACTCAAATGTAGACAAGAAGAAGAGCTCGAACCGCATCTTCCTTTCAGACCAGCCATGGGGCATCACCACATGGGCAATGTCGGAAAACAAGTTCAAGGAGTATCTTGACTCAGGCGTCTGGGACGAGTGCCCGATAGGAAACGCCAACGACTACAACTACGGCACTGTGGCCGACAAAAAGGCCGCCATCCGTGCCGGTGCTGCGGCATACTCTGTAAGCCAGTATTTCATGATGGGCGACACCGAGATCCAGCTGCGCACCAGCGGCTATTCGAAGTTCGGCGACATGGAGATTCCCGAAGAGGTGCTGAACGGCGAGGCTACAGTGGACATGACAGGCATCCTCACAATGTATCAGGGCTCCATCCAGTTCACTGTCAACTCGTTGGATGATATTGTAATCAACAGGTAGAAAGATGCGCAGACTGGTTGCAACATGCGTGCTGCTGGTTTCGATATGCCATGCGGCAGGTGCTGTGATTGTGCAGCCCAACATCCCTCTGCGCCCCGACCTCACTGTATTTCTATACGCTCCGGACGTTTCTGCAGCATTGCAGGAGATTCCAGATCCGGTCTGCTCAGAGAATGTGCTTACTCTCGGTATGGAGCAGGCAGAGCAGGCAGGTTTTGCTGAAAAGGAAGATATGGTGCATGACTGGGGCTGCCTTGCCAACATTGCCGAAAACGCGCGGTTTGACATTTACCTGCCCGAAAAATGCTGCGGGAAAATGGTGGTGATATGCCCTGGAGGCGGCTACGGCGGTCTGAATGTCTATACCGAAGGGCTTTATGTGGCTGAATGGATGGTGAGCCGCGGCATTGCGGCAGTCGTGGCGAAGCACCGCCTGCCCAACGGACACTGGCAGATTCCGCTCACCGACATGCACATCATCATGCACTACCTGCGCGCGCACAGCGCCGAATGGGGTGTGGAGCAGATAGGTGTCATCGGCTTCAGTGCGGGCGGCCACATGGCGGCAAGCATGGCCACCCTTTATCAGGATGCCGCTGCGCGGCCTGATTTCCAGATACTTGTGTATCCTGTGGTCTCTTTCTTCAGCGACAAGGAGGGTGATGTGGGCACAGGCAGGAATCTGATCAGCTGCCAGGATGCAGAGCAGCAGGCAGAGCTTGCACGCCACTATTCACTGATAGACAAGGTTACGGCAGAAACACCGCCGGCATACATGATAATGTGGTGCGACGATCCGCTGGTAAGCCCCTGCAACGCCACTGAATACTACGCTGCGCTGCTGCAGCATGGCGTAAGGTCAGAGATGCACATCCTGAATCTTGGCAAGCACGGCTTCGGCTTCATCAGTTCTGCCGACACATTCGACCATCTGCGTGACGCACGACCATTCTTCAGCGCATCGCTGGAGCGCTGGATGGGAAGTCTGTAAGTTTTCCGGGGAGTTATTTCTGCTCGATCTTCAGCTCTGCTGCGGCGCCTTCCGCAGTGGTGAAGCTGATAGTGATGGTACGGGCTGTGCTGCTGGCAGGAACAATCACATCAAGGGTGTAGCGGCCCACTCCGTCTTCTTTGGGCTCGATTGTCACTCCAGCTGTGCTGCAGCTGCTTTTCCACTCGCCGTTGGCTGTAAGTACAAATGAAAGCCTGCCTCCGTTTGCAGAGACTGCTGCCTTTTCGCGGTCAAGCCCTATGAAAGGTTTGGGCTCCTGGGTGATGATGGCGTATCTGGTTACCGATCCGGTTCCGTTCTTGGCATTGACCGTCAGCTTGAGGGAAGAGGTTTCGATCTTGTCTGTCTCGGGGACGGTGATGGTTATCATGTCTTCACCCACTCCGTTTTCTTTTGATACGGTGGCCGCAACATCATCATCTTTTGTGATTTTCCAGGGGAAGATGGTGTTGATGGCAACATCCACACTGCCGCCTGTCCAGGGCACTGCCGACAGATTGGGGGTGATGGTAAGAGTGGGGGCCACTTTCTCTGCGCATGCCGGAAGAAGCACGGCCGCAAGTATGATAGTGAGTATGAGTGACTTTTTCATGGCTCAAAGATATTAATTTTTTATAACTTTGCCCTTATGAAAAGAACTATTCTTCCAATTTGTCTTACAGCTGCTTTTGTGCTGTGCATGTTTTTCTGCAATTCATGCGAGAAGTATGTACTGCCAGAGCTGACGCTCGACCAGGATACCATCATCGTTCCTGTTACCGGTGGTGTCTACCCCATCTCTTTTACAACGAATGTCAAGTGGGATATAGACGACTTCGGTATGGTCAAGTGGTTGAATTTCTCTGAAATCACAGGCTCGAGCGACTGCCAGCTGAAGAAATATGTGATTGATATGACGGTAGATCCCAACGACACCGGCGCACCGCGCAGCTTCGAAGTGCCTATCACCACAATGTCTCTTGAAAAGCATCTGTTTGTGCAGCAGGAAGGGGGGCTTGCAGAATATCCATCCCCTCAGATAGGAGATGAATAAATAGGTTCTGCAGTAGAACAAAAAAGGAGAGTATGACACCATACTCTCCTTTTTTGTCGGGATACCCCGACTCGAACGGGGGACCCCTTGGTCCCAAACCAAGTGCGCTACCAACTGCGCCACATCCCGGATTGCATCCGCGGTTTCAGCTGAATGCGCTGCAAAGGTATTTATATTTGACAAACTTTGCAAACCGCCTTTCAAAAAAACTTACTCCAGCAGCCAGTCCTTCTCCAGGCAGGACACGTGGTGCTCGGTGATGCCCAGCTCTTCCATCCACAGACGGGTCTCCTTTGTCTTGATCCAGTCCGCGGCGGGCTCCCAAACCCAGCTGGGGGTGGGCCAGAGACAGGCCCTGAACTTCACATTATTGTAGAATTCGCAGCTGCATCCGTTCTGACCGTGGTGCGCCATCTGCAGGTAGTCGCATGTGAACCACTCCGGATAGGCTGCAAGCGCCTTGTCTCCGCATTCCACACCGGCATCGCCCAGGATTATGACAGACTTGCGGCGGTCCCAGATGCGGAGTATCATCGAATTGTTGTTATATGAATTCATCAGGAGCTCCGGGTTGGCCACTCCAAGCACCTTGATGCCTATTCCGTCGATGTCGAAACGGCCTCCTGTGGTATGAAGGTCGGTTATGTCGGTCCCTTCCGTGACGGTGTCAAGCACGCTGTAATACCTTTTCGCATCGGTTTCATTCTGCGGTGCCCAAGTCTCGGCCTTCAGCACCTCGTCGGTACATCTGGAATAGATGACCTTTCTGATGGTCATGCCGCGGCGGTCGGCAAGTATCTCGGAAAAGGCTCCCATGTGGTCCTGATGAGGGTGGGTGATGAACCACAGGTCCACCACATTCCCGGCATCGGCTATCTTCTGCCTGAGGTTTTCCTGCTCGGCCTCGAACCCTCCGTCAATCATGATGACCTTTCCGCCGGCGGTCCTTATGAGGTAGGAGTTGCCGATGGTGTCACTTACAGAAGATATCTGGAGGAGGGTGAAATGCCCCTTCATCTTCTCTGCAGGGCTTTCCACCTTTGCAGTCCTGTTGCCTGTTTTACCAAAAGCCCTGTCTGCGGCAAGTCCGGCAGCGGCAGTGCCCGCAATCTTCAAGAATATTCTTCTGTCCATAGAGTATCAGCCTTTGAGCCATTCGTACTTCTCTACGCTGTATATCGGCAGGAAAGGCACGAGTATCGGTGTCTTTGCAATGTATGCCTGATAGGAGGGATCGGCGCCGTAGTTCCTGTTCTGGCGGATTTCCAGCCTGCGGGCTCCGCTGAACATGATGTAGACAATACCCAGGTAACCCACCAGGGCCAGTATCCACTGCCATACGTTGCAGCATGCTCCGAAGCAGACGAGCAGGCATCCCGTCCAGGTTACCATCTCGCCGAAGTAATTCGGGCAGCGGACCATCCTGTACAGTCCTGTGCTTACAAAGGCCTTGGGGTTGACTTTCTTTGCAGCGGACTTCTGCGCATCTGCAACAGACTCCAGGCAGACGCCGAGCAGCATTACTGCGGCACCAATCCACGCCCAGAGTTCGTTAACCGGTGCTCCGGCCGCCTTGTTGCCCAGCATGAACGCCACGGGCGAGACTTCCGCCACATAGAGGATGGCGCATGAGATCCAGATAGCTGCGGTTACACCAACGGGATATCCTTCTTCCTTTGTGCTTTCAGAAAGAACTTTCCTATACGATGCGCTCTTGAGCTCCCTTATCAGCAGATATCCGCCAAGGCGGCAGCCATAGGCGAAAAGTATGGTGCAGAGCAGGGCGGTGGGCAGCGTGATGCTGTGACGGTAGATGATTGCAATGGCAACGGCGCAGGCTGATATGCTGAACCCGTAACCGATGCTGATGAAATAGAGGAATTTCTTCCAGCCAATGCTGGAAACAAAGAGTGCGACGACTAAAAGGATTAACAGTGCTTTCATAATGCCTGCAAAGGTAGACAAAAACGTTGATATGGCAATTGCAGCAGAAATGGCCTCTAGCGCTGCATATTGACGCTTCGGTGCAACGGGGATTAGCCACGGCTGCGCCGTGGCTAATCCCCATCCGCATTAATTACTTTACTTATATATGCTGAGTATTTACGGAAAAACAATAAATTTGCGACTTTATGCTAATAATTAAAATCTTATGAAGAATATAAGCCAACCTGAACAGACCGAGTTGATTTATAATGCACCGGCAATCAGGGTCATCCGGATATCATCCAGCCAGTCAATCCTGACCGGATCCAATGAAGATAGTGTCAACAGCATCCAGGAATATGAACTGGAGCAGGGAGAATGGTAGATCAAAAAAGAAAAGACAGTATGAAAAATAAACTTGGATACATAGCTGCGATGCTTATCGTTATCTTCGCCGCAGCCTGCCAGCAGGAAGAACTGCAGGACGCTCAACCTCAGAATCCCTCTCCATCAGAAGTTGAATATAATAAATTGACTTTCACGCTGGAGCCCGTATCCGGTCCGGCTACGAAAGTCACCCTCGGTGACATAAATAACGGCAAACAGACAGTGAAATGGGAGGTAGCAGACAAGGTGTTCATAATGCGCCAAGACGGCGATGCCGGTGAATTCTGGGCGAATACAGTCTCTGATGATGGTCTTACCGCCGAGTTTTATGGCCTTAACTTCTGGTCTGGCGGAAAGTTCAGAGCAATCTATCCATCCAGCGCCCTTGACCGGAGCACTACCGGATCTCATCTGGCATATGGTACATTCGTTGCCGGCCTCCCGGACACTCAAACCTACCGCGAGGGAAGTTTCGGACAGAATGCCGGTCTCTGTATGGCCGAGTGGGATGAGGACCTTGGCGAGGCAAGGACGATGAGAAACCTCACAGGAGCCCTCAGGCTCAGTATCAAAGGTAACTTCAGGGTCGGAAAGATTGTCCTTACCGACAATGACGAAGACTTCCCGCTCACTGGATGTTACTTTGCATCAACTGGCGAATTCGGCAAACAGAGAGCAGAGGAGATATGCAATGTCCTTACCCTTGACTGCGGAACCCTCGGCGTGATGCTTAACTCCGAAACTCCAGTAGATTTCCATTTCGCTTTGCCTCCGGGCGCTCTTGCCGAGGGCTTCAAGGCAGAAATATACGACCTTAACGGTAATATCGTTTCAACACTGTCAACTACCAAGGCGAACACCATCGCCGCATCCGTCATCAAGGCTATGCCAGTGATTACCGCCAACACCGAGCTCTATGATGGCAATCCTGTCCTTTTGGAGACTGTCATGGTTGATCGTGGCTACTATACGGAAACGGTCAGCCAGGTGAGGGCTCAGGTTGGAGACATGCTCGAAGAGGAATACGGCATGAATTCAAACAGGGATTACACATACAACTGCATACAGCACATTGTTTTCGAGACTGGTGTCAACAAACCGAGCAGTTGGCTGTTCTCTCAGGATTTCTGTCTGAACAGCATCTACGGATCTTTCGACACTGAAACCGGAACACTTTATTTCAGCACAGAATCGGAAGGATTCGAAATGCCGTCCAATGCGGCCTACATGTTCTCCGGGTTCACTTATCTCCAGGACATCAGCGGATTGGACAAGGTGTCATCTGAATATACCTGGGGCTTCTCCAACCTTTTCGAGAACTGTCTGTCGCTTGAATCCATAGACCTCGGTAATCTCAATACATCATATGCTGAATATTTGTCCGCGATGTTCAAGGGATGCAGCAAGCTTACTTCCATTGATCTCAGCGGATTTGTGACCTCTGGAGTATATGATATGTCCTCGATGTTTGAGGACTGCCGTTCGCTGACATCCATAGATGTCTCATCCTTCGACACCGGCAGCCTTGAATCTTGTTCAAATATGTTCAGTGGCTGTATCAAACTCAGCAGTCTTGTCCTCGGCCAGAATTTCTCGCTCCCGGAGGGATGCTACTATTCTAACATGCTGTCTGGTGCAGGTAGTATGACGGATAATATTACTTTGACCATATCATGCGTTCCTTCTTTCAAGGCGATATTTGATAGGGAAGAAGCGAGCAGATACCTCGGACGGGACAGCCAGCTTGGAACAAGAGCTCCTAAGGATGGGGATTATAACTGCATCAACTATGAGTTCACATTGCTCGATGCCCCGACCGTCATGAGCTTTGATTTCTATAACGAAAACTTCAACACCGAACTCAAGGCGCTTGCAAACAACGGTATGGCTCCTGAAGACGGTATTGACCATCAAGTCAAGAAAATCGTCTTCATCCCGAACAGCACCATCAACAACCCACGTGAGGGAACCGACATCTTAGCCGTATGGGATGCAGACGCGAAAACTCTGAGCCTGCATGACTCGAACAACTACTGGTGGGGCAAGGGCTCGAATGGCACCTTTGACATGTATTATCTGGAAGGCCTTTTCAGCGGATTCGCGGGTCTCGAGGAAATCGTCGGACTGGAGTATATCAACCTGGCCCAAAGTAATAACTGTTCTATCGCCAGACTGTTCAAGGGCTGCTCGTCTCTGGAGTCAGTTGACATGTCCGGCATGGATGCCATGGGCGTCAGCAATATGACCTCGCTTTTCGAGGGGTGCACTGCGCTCAGGAGCGTCATCACATCGAAAGCATTCTCTGTTCCTGCAGGCAACTGTGCTGACATGTTCAAGGACGCAGCCCCCAGTGCTACCATAAGCATCACCTGCACCGGAAGTGTCGAGGATGCAATAACAAATTCCGGAACATACGCCTGCGATTTTAGCTGGACCAGAATCACCCCGACAGTTACAATGACCAGCGGAACTGATTTCAACAACAGCCTCCTTGCCATCGCCGGAGTAGAAACATATTACGGAGCGACATCCAACAGCACTATCAAGACCCTTCAGTTCGTTACGGAGCAGACTGACCTCGAGCCAGGTGTTTTCGACTATTCCTGGAATGCTGTTTCTGGAGAGTTCATCATCAGAACTGCGGCGGAGACAATCATCGCCCCTGCAGATATGAGCTATATGTTCTACGGATTGCAAGCGCTGGAAAGCATTGTCGGACTTGATTTGTTTGATGTATCCAATGTAACCAGAATGGACCGCGTTTTCCGTGATACATATAGTCTTACAAATCTTGACGGTATAGAAGGATGGGACACCGGTTCGGTGACATCCCTCGTGAGTGCGTTCAGCGGCTGCAGGGTAGTCGGACTTGACCTGTCCGGATGGGACGTGTCAAATGTAACGAGTATGAACTATATCTTTGATAATACTGGATTAAAGACCATAAATCTCTCTGGATGGGACACTAGGAACAATACGGATTTCAACGGATTCTTCAATGGTTGTGTATACTTGGAAGATGTAATACTTGGCAGCAATTTCGTAATGAATACGAACAGCTACAGCTGCCAGTATTTCCTCAATAACGCAGGCAAATATAATAGTACGGGTACACTGAGGATAACTTGCACTGTAGATGATACATGGAGTAAGATATCTGCGACACATACTGGAGGCGCTGTACTGACCAGAGTTAATGATTAATCTGTAACGCCCAGTTGCTTAAATGCAGCTGGCCGTTTCATGATCCATGATGCGTAATGAGGCTGCCGGCGTGGCGGCCTGTGTGCTTTTCTGCTGCACCTCCGGTTACAGGAGCTCTGCTCCTGACGCTTCGGCGCAACGGGGATTAGCCACGGCTGCGCCGTGTCTTTTCCCCATCCGCTTGCCGCGGGGGCCCTTGCAAACCTTTGATGCTTGCGGCCTGGCGGCCTGTGGGCTTTTCTGCTGCACCTCCGCTTACAGGAGCTCTGCTCCTGACGCTTCGATGCAACAAAAAAGCCCAGCGCTATGCGCTGAGCTTCAAAGGTTTGCGGTGAGGGGGGGATTCGAACCCCCGGTACCCTAATCGAGTACGTCAGTTTAGCAAACTGGTGGTTTAAGCCACTCACCCACCTCACCGGGTATTAACTTAAACTTGATCATTGAGGCATACCGTGCCGCAATGGACTGCAAATGTAGCAGTAAAATAATTATTTGCAAAATAATTTTCTCTGCGTCGTGGCTGGATGGTCAGTGCCTGCCGACGATGGCAACGTATGACAGCAATACAACGTTCATGAGAAGCGCGTAGATTATCGCTGGAGTTGCTATCACAGGGTTGTTGAAGACGAACGGGCTGGTGGCTACGGCAATGGCCTGGGCAGCGTTCTGCATCCCCACCTCGATCACAATGGTCCTTTTCTCTGTTTTCCTGAGCTGGAGTATGAGGCAGATAAGTGCAGCGGCCAGGATAGAGCAGATGATGAGCCCGCCGGTGGCAATACCGAGCGTACCGAACTGCGAGATGATGACCGATTTGTTCTGTATGAAGAAAATTGCCGCCAGCAGCATCAGGGCAGGGAAGGCGCATTTTGACAGGACTTTGTCAATCTTGACAGAGATTCCTTCGGCCCAGTGCCTGAGGCAGATTCCCGCCACAATCGGAAGAAGCATCGTGAACAGATTCTGCTTCAGAAGGTTACCGACAGGCAGAGTGATGCCAACTGCCTCTCCCACATGGGCAGTAGTGACCTTCATGATAAGCGGCAGGGTGAAAAGAGTTATTATCGAACTGAATGCCGTCAGAGAGACAGAGAGGGCCACATCCCCCTTTGCAAGCTTTGAGAAGATGTTGCTCGACGAGCCGCCCGGGCAGCAGGCGATAAGCATGAGGCCTATGAAGAACTCAGGCCGGAGTCCGCACACTGTCCCGATTCCTAGTGCAATCAGTGGCAGCAGCACCAGCTGGCCGAACAGTCCTGCCAGCATTGCCTTCGGTTTCTTGAAAATGTTCACGAAGTCTGAAACGCGCAGTGACAGTCCGAGGTCGAACATCAGGACTGTCAGGATGGGAAGGACTATGAGGATGCTGTTGAATTTCATAATGCCTGGGTAAAGGGCCGCAAATTTAGGTGAAATTTTGAATGGCAGGAAATATTTGCTAAATTAGCTGAATAAAGGCACTAAAAACTATGAAAAGACTATCTAGCATCCTTATGATGGTGGCAGCCATTGTGTGCGCAGTGTCGTGCGGTGACCCCGAGGGGCCCGCTGTGGTTGATCCGGAATCGATCAGTACTGTCAAGACATCTTACACCATCGGTGCAGAAGGAGGCCGGCTCGAGGTATCTGTGCTGACCAATGTGGACATCACCGTTGAGTGTGCGGAGCCCTGGGTGGAGTGTGTTGTTACCAAAGCTGCCGAGAACAGGACAGTGAAGGTGACGGTACAGGAGAATACCAGCACAGACCGCCGCAGTGCCAAGATCACAGTAAAGGGAAAGGAGAAATCAATCGAGATAACACTTGTCCAGGACGGCGCGGTCCCGGTATCACCCGTAGAGCCTGACGAACCGGATACGCCTGACAATCCGGATACACCTTCCGAACCGGATGTTCCTGATACACCGGATGACCCTGACGTACCGGATGTACCGGATACACCCGATACCCCGGATGTACCGGATAACCCCGATGTTCCAGACGAACCGGATGTTCCGGATACACCTGACACTCCAGTGGAACCGGTAGAAGAACCAGTTCTGACAGCTGGGCAGGCGACTTATGAAGTTCCGGCGGAAGGGCAGGACATTGTTGTTGAGATAACTACAAACATCGACTATTCCGTAACGTGCGACGAGGCATGGATCACGAAGGTAGCGACCAAGGCCAGCCGTGTCGACCGTCTCACATTCACTGTTGCTCCCAACACCGTAGAGAAGTCACGCAGCGCGCAGATCAAATTCGACTACGACGGGATATCAGTGACAGTGACGGTAAACCAGGAGGCATACATAGCTCCCGCCGAGGATCCAGTGCTTGAACTTTCGGCCAATGAGTTCCAGGTTGCCGCTGCAGGGGAGGAACTGGATGTGAAGGTCACCCACAACTACGATTTCGAAGTGAACTGCAGCTGCGACTGGGTCACATATATGGTGGATGGTGACGACTGCTTCATCACGGTTACTGAGAACACTGGTGCCGAACCGCGTGTCACTACTCTGGAAATTGCTTCGAATGGTCTTATGAAGTCGTTGAATATCACGCAGGAAGCAGCTGCCGTGGATTCAACGGATCCGTTCGATTGCGGTTCTGACCTCAGCAAGAATGAGACAGCCAACTGCTATGTTGTAACAAAGGCTGGTGATTATTCATTCAAGGCTGATGTGATGGGTAACGGTTATTATCCGGAAGGATGGGCCATGACATATGATCAGGGAGTTAACCTTAACCTTTGGCCGGACGACGGCAATACAGTAATTCCCAAGGCAAGCCTCAAGAGGGCAAAAGCTGCAGTTCTATGGGAGGATGGAGATTGCCTTGACGGTGATCCGGTTTATAATTCCACCGACAAAAGGATAGAGTTCAAGACAAACGGCAACAGTGGCGCGGCGCATATCGCCCTCAAGGACCAGTACGATGAAATATTGTGGAGCTGGCTGATATGGTGTACCGAACGCCCGGAAGACATAACCTTCACCACAGAGGATGAGGTCAGTGTGACCATGCTCGACCGTAACATCGGAGCTGTTTCGGCAAATCCTGAGGACGATGTTCTGACATACGGTTATTATTATCAGTGGGGGCGCAAGGATCCCCTGAAACTGTTCAATCAGATCAACAAGTCTTACTACATGCAGCCTAACTCAGAGACAACAGTATACTATGCTGTGATGAATCCTGAGGTGGTGATGAAAAATACAGGTAAGACCATGGAATGGTATAACGGCAAGCTTGCAACCGTCGTTGCTGACTTGTGGGGAGATCCATATAACGCAGGGAAACTGCTTGTTCTGCCTTGCGACCAGGAGACCACTGTGGACGACATATATAAAACTCTGTATGATCCATGCCCTCCGGGGTATATGGTGGCTCCGGCATTTGTATTTAACGGATTGAAAGACAGCGATGTTGAATTTGTTGGAACCGGCGCAAAACTCTCATTCGGTGGGGCTGAGATGTTCGTGCCCTTTGCTGGGTATGGCGATGAGGGAAATGTGGGCGGATACGATGTCGGATATTACGGTTATACCGATTTTTACAAACTGAACGCGAACAGAGGTTCAGACCGTACGGCAATATTCTGGCTTGGAAGCACCGGGCGTTACCGCGACGGTAATTTCCTGGCTGGTACCATGATTTATTTGGCGACTAATTCACCCGGACATGATGAGTTCAGGGAAATCTCCATAATGAACCATATCCGGGCACGTGCACAACCTGTGCGTTGCATGAGAGAGCCTGAAAGAGGAAAATAGTAACATCATAACCAGAAACTGAAATGAAGAAAATGAAGAATTATCTGATGCTGCTTGCATTGATTGTGTGCGCAGTGTCGTGTGGCGATCCAGCGGATCCCACTGTGGTTGATCCGGAATCAATCAGTACTGTCAAGACATCTTACACCATCGGTTCAGAAGGAGGCCAGCTTGAGGTATCTGTGCTGACCAATGTGGACATTACCGTCGAGTGTGCGGAGCCCTGGGTGGAGTGTGTTGTTACCAAAGCTGCCGAGAACAAGACGGTGAAGGTGACAGTTCAGGAAAATACAAGCACAGAACGCCGCAGCGCCAAGATCTCAGTAAAGGGAAAGGAGAAATCAATCGAGATAACACTTGTCCAGGACGGCGCCGAGCCCGAGCCTGTGGAGCCTGATGTGCTTGAGGCAGGAACAACCGCCTACAGCGTGCCCGCAGAGGGCGGCGAGATCAATGTCGCCGTTACCACAAATGTGGATATGACAGTGACCACAGACAGCAGTTGGATCAAGTACACCAGCACGAAGGCTGCAAGCCAGAAGACAGTGTGCTTCACAGTCGAGGCCAATACTGCATACGAGGCCCGCACGGGCAAGGCCACCATCTCTGGCGGTGACAAGACCGTAGAGATAGTCTTCAACCAGGATGCGGCAGAGGAGCCGGATCCCGACCAGCTCGAGATTCCCCAGCAGGAATTTACTATCGGAGCGGAAGGAGGTAATGTCGACATCAAAGTGATGACGAACTGCGATGTTACGGCGAGCCCCTGGGAAAGCTGGGCGAAGTATGTGGCTACCAAGGCGCCACGTGCTGTTGTCGAGAAGATACTCACCATAGCAGTCGAGCCCAACACTGCATACGAGGAGCGTTATACCTATGTGTCCATTGATGCCGGTGACTGGCATGGCATGGTGAAGATTACGCAGGCTGCAGCAGAGAAACCCGTTGAGCCCGAGGAGCCTGTTGAGGATCCCGTGCTCACCGCTGGCAAGGCAACCTACGATGTGCCTGCAGAAGGCCAGGACATAGTTGTTGAGGTAACTACAAACATAGACTACACA
>JAZLJK010000070.1:0-22923 GCA_045617865.1 Bacteroidales bacterium
TTGTATAAAAATTTAATCTCCAGCTTCAGATATTTCGAGTATTCTCTAAAGAATTTACGCTTGCTCTTGTTCTTAAAATTGCTGCTACAATTTCAGTACTTGTCTTGTACTTCTGTCTTCCATTAAGTCAATGAACTGTCCCCAAGACTCACAAACGCCTTACGTTCGTTTCTCAAAGGGACCGCAAAGATATACACTTTTTCTTTCCCTGCAAATTATTTCCACAATTTTTTGCAAAAAAATCGCAAAAAATTGTCATCTGTCAAATTCCAGTGCACACACCCGTGGACGGTCTGCAGACAGTTTCCCATCACGCACAGCAAATGTCCCGTTTACAACCGTGTGAACTACAGATGAATAGAACTTATCAACCGGACTCCAGCCACATCGTGAAGCCACAGACGGTGCAGAAGGAGTCTTCAGATCGAAGACAACAAGGTCTGCCTTATAGCCCTTCCTCAAGAAGCCACGTGATTTTACATTCCAAAGGCGCGCCGGCGCATGAGCGGCACGTTCGAATACAGATGTGAGCCGCATCTCCCCTTTCGCCACAAGGTCAAGCATCATGAGCAGGGAGAACTGCACAAGTGGGATGCCCGATGGAGAATGCAGATAGTCCGCCTTCTTCTCTGCAAGAAGATGCGGAGCATGATCGGTGGCGATGGTATCTATCACACCGGACCGCACTGCGCCAAGCAGAGCATTGCAGTCAGATGCACTTTTTATGGCAGGATTGCATTTCACAAGAGGACCCAGCCCTGCATATGCAGAATCATCAAAACAGAGATACTGCACGCAGGTTTCGGCAGTCACATTCACCCCTTCCCTTTTCGCTGCGGCCACCATATCCACCTCTTCCGCTGTCGACAGATGAGTGATGTGCAGGTGAGCTCCGGTTTCACGGGCCAGCTCAATTGCAAGCGACGCTGAAGCCACGCATGCCTCACGGCTGCGGACAAGAGGGTGTGCCTCAAACGGTATGTCATCACCATAGCGTGCCTTGAATCTTTCCAGATTCTCCGCTATGATGCCATTATCCTCACAATGGACAGCGACAGGAATCTCAGATTCCGCAAATATTCTGTGCAACGATGACTTGTCATCAACCAGCAGGTTGCCGGTGGACGATCCCATGAACACTTTCACACCGCATACACGGCTGCGGTCCACTCCAACAATCTGACAGAGATTGGTGCTTGTGGCACCTATGTAAAATGCATAGTTGGCATAAGAGCAGCGTGCCGCAACAGCTTCTTTAGACATGATTGCAGCAGCAGAGACAGCCGGGGGATTGTTGTTCGGCATATCCATATAGGATGTCACACCGCCAAGCACAGCAGCAGCACTTTCAGACTCGATGCAACCTTTATGAGTTGCGCCAGGCTCCCGGAAATGGACATGTTCGTCTATGAGACCAGGGGCGATATGGAGACCCGCAAGGTCAACTACCTCAGATGCCAGGCGGTGATATTTTTTCTCAAGAAACTCGGCATCCGGGTCAAACGAAGCCCAGACATCGGCAATAGTATCATCTTCAACAAAGACTCCTCCTTCGTAGACAAGACCTTCGTTGACAATTGTGCCGTTGACAAAAAGGATTCCGGGCATCTTACTGTCTTGGCTTTATTTTGCGCAGTTTCAGCCCCATGACACCCCAGAAAGCCTCGCCAAAGATACCGCTGCTCATCTTTGACACACCTTCTGTGCGGTCTACAAAAATGATGGGCACCTCGGTTATCTTGAAACCCAGTTTGTAAGAAGTATATTTCATTTCAATCTGGAATCCGTACCCCTTCATTTTGACGCGGTCGAAGTCAATGGTTTCCAGCACCTTACGACGGTAGCACACAAACCCGGCAGTAGTGTCGAACACTTTCATGCCAAGGACTGTGCGCACATAAGTCGATGCAAAATAAGACATCACCACACGCCCGATAGGCCAGTTGATGACGCTGATGCCCTTGCAGTAGCGCGAGCCGATGGAAACATCTGCACCATCTTCTGAGCAGGCTCTGTAGAGGCGCGGCAGATCGTCTGGATTATGGGAGAAATCGGCATCCATCTCGGTGACATAGTCATACTGGTGCTCTATCGCCCACTTGAATCCTGCGATATAGGCAGTGCCCAGCCCAAGCTTGCCGGTACGTTCCACAATAAAGAGAGAATCGGGGAATTCCGTCATCAACCCTTTCACAATGGATGCAGTGCCGTCAGGCGACCCGTCGTCGATTACAAGAATATGGAAATCATCCTCCAGGGAGCGGACCTTGCGGATAATCTTCTCTATGTTTTCCTTCTCGTTATAAGTAGGAATAATGACTAATTTTCTGTCTGAACTCATAATAATTCAAAATTAATGAAAAATTAATCAAAAATCAAACTGAGTGCAATTCTGGAGCGTTTCAGATCCACTTCAACCACTTTCACCTCTATCTGCTGGTGAATCTTGAGCACCTGGGAGGGGCTTTCAACTCTGGTGCGGGCCATGCGTGACACATGAATCAGCCCGTTCTGCTTGATGCCGAGGTCCACGAACGCACCGAAATCTGTGATGTTGGTGACAATGCCCGGCAATATCATGCCAGGTCTGACATCTTCTATCGTGCGGATATCCTCATTGAATTCAAACACCTTGATACTCTGGCGCGGGTCGCGGCCGGGCTTCTTAAGCTCGGCTATTATATCCTGCAGAGTAGGCAGCCCCACCTGATCGTCTACATATCGTGAGAGGTCGATGCTGTTGCAGAGCTCTTCGTTGCGTACGAGCGAAGCCACGTCAACATCCAGGTCACGCGCCATCTTCTCAACAATCGGATATCTCTCAGGATGGACAGCGGAGTTGTCAAGCGGATTTGCGCCGCCTGGAATGCGGAGGAAACCTGCACACTGCTCGTATGCCTTTGCGCCGAGGCGCTTTACATTCAGCAGCTCAGAACGCGAGGCGAACATGCCGTTCTGCGTACGGTAGTCAACAATGCCCGCAGCAAGAGACGGTCCCACTCCAGAGACATACTGAAGCAGGTAGACGCTGGCTGTATTGAGGTTCACTCCCACACTGTTGACGCAGCTCTCAACCGTATTGTCAAGCTGCTCCTTGAGGAGCGACTGGTCCACATCATGCTGATACTGCCCCACTCCGATAGATTTGGGGTCAATCTTCACCAGCTCAGAGAGAGGGTCCATGAGCCTGCGCCCGATAGAGACTGCACCGCGCACCGTAACATCATAGTCAGGAAACTCGTCGCGTGCTATCTTCGAGGCAGAATAGACCGAAGCCCCGTCTTCACTTACAGAAAACACCCTTATCCCTTCCGGAAGAGCAATTTTCTTTATGAAATATTCTGTTTCACGGCCGGCAGTGCCATTGCCGATTGCAATCACTTCTATGTCGTATGCCTGCACCATGTTTGAAATCTTCTTCATGGCCATGACACGCTCATTTACAGGAGGATGCGGGTAAATTGTATCGTTGTGCAGGAGATTGCCCTGAGCGTCAAGGCACACCACCTTGCAGCCGGTGCGGAAGCCAGGGTCGATTGCCATGGTGCGTTTCTGCCCGACGGGTGCGGCAAGCAGAAGCTGGCGCAGATTCTCGCCAAACACCTTTATTGACTCGACATCCGCCTTCTCTTTGGCGATGCGCAGCGCCTCGTTCTCTATCGAAGGGTGCAGCAGGCGCTTGTAACTGTCTTTTATGGCATTCGATATCAGATTCCTGCATGCCGGCGAGAGGTTGCGTATGTCACGCATCACAATATTTTCAATCTTGCCTGTTGTGCGCTCCGTATCCATCTCCACGTGTACTGTGAGCATGCCTGTGAATGCACCGCGGAGGATTGCAAGAAGCCTGTGGGAAGCCACCCTGTACAGCGGTTCCTTATGGTCGAACCAGTTGCGGTAACGGTCTGACTCCTCTTCGTTCAAAGCTCCTTCCTTAGACTGCTTCGATGAGATTGCGCCCCACTTGAGGTAGCTGTCGCGCAATGTCTGACGCACTCTGGCATTTTCGCTGACCTGCTCTGCAATGATGTCAGACGCACCTTTCAGCGCATCATCAGCATCTGGAACGTCTTTGTTCACGAAACGCTGCGCCTCGCGCGCGGGATCCTGGCATCTCCCACTCATTATTGCCTCAGCCAGAGGCTTCAGTCCCTTCTCCGCCGCAATGGAAGCCCTTGTACGCTTCTTCGGACGATAAGGCAGGTAGAGGTCTTCCAAGGCGGTAAGGTCCACTTCTTTCTCTATGGCACTTCTGAGCTCATCTGTCAGAGCCCCCTGTTCATCAATAGATTTCAAGACAGCAGCCTTGCGTTTGTCAAGATCAGTGAAATAGCCGAAATAATGTTTGACCTCGGCCACCTGGACTTCATCCAGACCGCCGGTGCGCTCCTTGCGGTAACGGCTGATAAACGGGATGGTGGCTCCATCCTCGAACAGCTCGACACAATGCAGCACCTGCCATGGCGCCACATTCATAAGTGAGCTGATATGCTTGATATAAAGGTCAGTCATGAGATACCTGGTGCAATTGCTCGCGGTAAGAGGTGAATATCTGTGATTTGGAAACAAAGCCGAGATACCTTCCCTGCTCGTCCAGAACAGGAAGGTTCCATGCTTCGGTGGATTCGAACTTATTCATCACGCTCTCCATCTTCTCTTTGCTGGAAAGTACGGAAGGAGAATCTTTAACAATCTCCTTTATGGTGACCTTGTCGTAGAGGTCACGGTTGAACATGATGTTGCGCACGTCATCGACAAACACAAGCCCCTGATAGATTCCCTCCTCATCCACAACAGGAATGATGTTGCGGTTGGATGATGAAATGATCTCGACCAGGTCGCCGAGTTTCTTGTCTATTCCGACAGGGCTGAAGTCAGTTTCAATGAAGTCGCTTATCTTGAGAAGGGTAAGCACCGCCTGGTCGCTGTCATGAGTCAGCAGTTCGCCCGAAGCGGCGATACGTTTCGTGTAGATCGAGTACTGCTCGAACATTCTGATGGTGGCGAAAGAAATCGCCGACACAATCATCAGAGGGAACATCAGCACATACCCTCCGGATATCTCAGCAATAAGGAAGATGGCTGTCAGCGGAGCCTGCATCACACCTGCCATGAGCCCTGCCATGCCTACAAGCACGAAGTTGGCCTCAGGCAGCGTGTCCACACCTAATATCTCCAGCAGACGCACCAGGACGAAGCCGGCTATGGCACCGGTGAAAAGCGTGGGACCGAAGGTACCTCCGACTCCACCGCCGCCGTTGGTGAAGGCAGTGGCATAAACCTTGGCCAGCATCACTGCAGTGAAGAACAGAATTATTATCCATCTGTCTGAGGCAAGTCTGTCCGGGAGGAACATCCCCACCGAACCGATAGGCTCGTTGTTGAGCATGGGCAGCAATGAATTGTAACCTTCTCCATAAAGCTGGGGGAAGAGGAATATCATGATGCCGAGCAGCACGGCACAGACCGACCATTTTGTATAAGGATTCCTGAACCTCTTGAGCTTGTCTTCCACACGGAGAGTGGTGCGGAGGAAATAGAGCGAAATGAAGCCGCAGGCTATGCCGAGTATGATGTAATACGGTATGTTTGAAAGGGCGAAACTGTCAACTGCATTTGGGAATACAACATCTTTTCCGAGAAAGAGATATGATACCATTGTGGCAGTCACTGATGAAAACAGAAGCGGTAGAATTGATGTAACAGATATGTTAAACATCAATATTTCCAGCGTAAACAACACACCTGCAATGGGAGCTTTGAAGATACCGGCAACAGCGCCAGCAGCGCCGCATCCAAGCATGATTGTCATCTGTTTGTATGACAGCCCCAGCAGTTTGGCGACATTGGAACCGATGGCTGCACCTGTATAGACAATGGGCGCCTCAGCTCCGACAGACCCGCCGAAACCGATGGTCACAGAACTTGTCACCACGCTTGACCAGGTATTGTGCTTCAGGATACGCGCCTCATTGCGTGATATTGCCCTGAGCACGCGGGTCACCCCATGGCCTATATTGTCCTTCACAACGAATTTGACAAGCAGCAGCGACAGAAGCATTCCAACACCCGGAGTAACCAGGTAGAACCAGTTGTAGCCGTGATCGGCAAAACCTGCCGAGAGCCATCTCTGTATTAGTTCGATGGCATATTTGAGCACAACTGCAGCCAGACCGCTCAGAAGTCCGACGGCTATCGACAGCACTAAAAGCAAAGTGCGCTCAGGTGTAGACTTGAGCGCATTTTGTATTCTGACAATCAGCTGATTGCAATATGTTTTAATCTTCTTCGTTATCGTCGTCCTGCTGAGTGTTGAAATCGCTGTCATTGCCGGGAAGGACATCGTTGTCTCCCTCTCCACCTTCGTCGTCGTCTCCGTTGTCGTTGAAAAGGTCTTTCTCGACAGAATCGATGTCATCGGTGTTGACGTTGATCTTTACAAGATATATTGCATCGGGAATCTCCACTGTCACTGCGTGGAAAAAGGTTCCGTCAGGTTTGTCCACTTTGAAAATGTCACCAAGGTAATCTGCATATCCACGGGGATATTTCTCGTTGAATGCATCTCTCAATTCCTGAGACATGTTGTCGTAGCTTACGACTGCTCTGCGTTTGTTTGATGGTCCTACTGACATAGTTATGGTTATTTATATGGTTTCGGTCTGATTGTGGTGCAATAATAGAAAAACTATTTGAAAAAGAATAATTTTTGTTTTCGTTTTTTGTCTATATCGCGCTCCACAAATATCGGTTTCAGAGTTTTTGGGTCAAGCCCGGTATAGTACATGACTGAAGAAACTGTCATAGGTGTGGGCGTAAAGTCCTGAACCTGTTCCATATACACTCCCTTCAGCGATTTGTTCTGTGAAAGCGCCGTCATGTCTCGCATTCCGCAGCCGGGATGACCCGATATGAAATAAGGCACAAGCTGATATTTGAGACCGTTCCGGCGGCATATCACGTCGAACTTCTCTTTGAGAATCTCAAAAAGCTTGAACGACGGCTTGCCCATTACGTTCAGCACATTGTCCTGAGTGTGCTCGGGAGCCACCTTCAGGCGCCCGGATGTATGTTTCACAACAAGTTCTGTGAGATACGGCTCTGAAGTCTCGTCAAGATATCCGTCAGGTCCGAGGAACAAATCGTAGCGGATGCCGCTGCCGATATAGGCATTGCGTATGCCGTCGGTCCCGAGAACCCTCCTGTACAGTTCCAGAAGGCTCTTGTGCGAATGGTCCAGATTCTTGCACATGTGGGGGAAGAGACACGAGCGGCGTGTGCATCTCTCGCAGAGAGATCTGTCTCTGCCGCCCATCATATACATGTTTGCCGTGGGAGCGCCAATATCCGAGATATTTCCCTTGAATTCGGGAAGGTTGTTCAGCGCGGCCGCCTCTGCCACTATCGAATCCATGGAGCGAGACTGTATGGTCTTGCCCTGATGAGCTGCGATTGTGCAGAAATTGCATCCTCCGAAACAGCCGCGGTGGGTCGTTATGGAGAATTTGATCATATCGTATGCTGGTATGCGCTTGCCTTTGTAGCGTGGATGCGGCAGCTTGGTGAATGGCAGAGAATATATCCAGTCCATCTCTTCCTGAGTTGCAGGAGGATACGGCGGATTGACGCACACATAGCTGCTGCCCACCGGCTCCACCAGTGTCACGCTTCTGAGGTTGTTCGCCTCACGCTCTATTATATTGAAATTCTGTGCGAACGCAAGTTTGTTGCGTACGCAGCTCTCGTATGAATGCAGGTCAAAGAAATCCCCGTCTGGCTCCTGTCCGGCAAGGTATCCTATCTGGGGTATCTTCTCAATCTCCTCACGTGACGCTCCGCGTGCAAATGCATCCGCCAGTGCCACCACCGGCCTCTCTCCCATTCCATATATCAGATAATCCGCCTTGCTGTCTACAAGGATTGAGGGTTTGAGGGCATCCTGCCAATAGTCGTAGTGAGTCAGACGGCGCAGAGAAGCCTCTATGCCACCGATAACGACAGGTACGTCAGGAAAGATGCTCTTGAGGATTCCGGAATATACCGAAACAGCATAGTCGGGACGGTATCCGGCACGCCCCTCAGGAGTGTAGGCGTCATTGCTGCGGAGGCGCTTGGATGCAGTATAGTGGTTGACCATGGAATCCATGGCGCCCGAAGTGACTCCAAAAAAGAGACGCGGAGCGCCGAGCTTCTTGAAATCGCGCAGGTCGTCACGCCAGTTTGGCTGCGGAACCACCGCCACTTTATATCCTTTGGCCTCAAGCACTCTGGCAATCACCGCTGCGCCGAAAGACGGATGGTCGACATACACGTCCCCGCTGAAAAGGATGACATCTGGCTGCTGCCAGCCCAGTGCATCCATTTCTTTCTTACTGGTAGGTATGGTGAAGTTTTCCTTTGCCATCAAAAACAGCGGGCCTTTGTGCCTGTGCGGGCAAAATTACATTCTTTCGGGCAATTTAATTCCCAAAATATCCATTGCTTTTACCAAAACTTTTGCTATCGAATCTATCAGCTGGAGACGGAATGCCTTCACTGTTGCATCGGGCTCCTTGAGGATCGTGACGTCGTGGTAATACTGGTTGAACTCCTTTGCAAGGTTGTATGCGTAGTTTGCCACCAGTGCGGGTGAATGTGCCGCTGCGGCCTCCTGTATCTTGTCGGGGAACGAGCTCAGTACCTTCACCATTTCAATCTCCTTGGGAAGCAGTGTGACATCGCCCATTGCGGGAACGCATCCCTGCTCGGCACCCTTGCGGAGGATTGATTTGATTCGGGCGTGTGTATATTGGATGAACGGGCCTGTGTTGCCGTTGAAGTCGATCGATTCGCGGGGGTCGAAGAGCATGGTCTTCTTGGGATCGACCTTGATGATGAAATACTTGAGGGCACCAAGGCCGAGCATCATGAAGAGCTCGTCCTGCTCCTCGGGGCTCATGTCGTCGAGCTTGCCGATTGCGAGCGAAGTCTCCTTTGCTGTCTGATACATCTTCTCAATCAGGTCGTCGGCATCCACAACTGTGCCTTCGCGTGATTTCATCTTACCTTCGGGAAGTTCCACCATACCGTATGAGAGGTGGTAGATTGCATCGGACCAGTCGAAACCGAGTTTCTTGAGGATAAGCTTGAGCACCTGGAAATGGTAGTTCTGCTCGTTGCCCACAACATATATAAGTTCGTCAAAGTTGTATTCGTTGAAACGGCGCTCTGCAGTACCCAGATCCTGAGTCATATACACCGATGTTCCGTCTGTTCGGAGCAGAAGCTTCTGGTCAAGTCCGTCACCGGTGAGGTCGCACCATACAGAACCGTCTTCCTTGCGGAAGAAGATGCCTTCCTTCAAGCCTCTTTCAACCAGCGCCTTGCCAAGAAGATAAGTCTGTGATTCGTAGTATATCTTGTCGAATGAGATGCCCAGGTTCTTGTATGTCACATCAAAGCCGTCATATACCCAGCCGTTCATCTTTGCCCAGAGAGCGCGGATTTCGGGGTCGTTGTTCTCCCAGCGGAAAAGCATGCTCTGCGCCTCCTGCAGGCACTCCGCCCTCTTCTCAGCCTCTTTCTTCTGCTCCGGAGTGGCCTCGGCGGGATTGATGCCGTCGCTCTTCAGTATTTCATTGATTTCATCGACAAGCATGTTGTTGAACTCCACATAGTAGTCACCAACAAGGTGGTCACCTTTCTTTCCTGAAGTCTCTGGAGTCTCTCCGTTGCCCTTGCGCAGCCATGCCAGCATAGACTTGCAGATATGGATTCCGCGGTCATTCACAAGATTGACCTTGATGACCTTGTTTCCCGCAGCCTCGAGAAGACGTGAGACGCTCCATCCGAGGAGGTTGTTGCGGATATGTCCGAGATGCAGAGGCTTGTTGGTGTTTGGTGAAGAGAACTCCACCATCACGGTCTTGCCTGTGTCTGCACCCTGTCCGAAATCTTCCGCAGCCGCTATGGATGCGAAATAATCTTTCCAGAAGACATTTGAAAGTTTTATGTTGAGGAAGCCCTTCACCACATTGAAAGATTCGATCTGTGGAAGATTGGCGGCCAGATATTCTCCGATTTCCGTTGCAGTGGCCTCCGGAGCCTTGCGGCTCATTCTGAGGAACGGGAACACTACAAGTGTCACATCACCCTCGAACTCTTTGCGCGTTGCACTCAACTGAATGGCGTCATTTCCAACTTCCGCCCCATAGAGAGCCTTTACTGCTCCTGCCACCTCGGCAGCGATAAAACTGTTAGGATTCATGCTTGAACTATTTATTGTAATATTTGTCAAAGTATCTGTTCATCTCTTTCTTTGCACGCGGAGCAAGCATCAGCAGCATCAGCATATTGGGGAATGCCATCAATGCGAAAGTTAGGTCCACGAAGCCCACAACCGTGCGGAGCGGCACCACCGCAGCCACAACGATCATGCAAAGATAGAAATAGATGTAATATTTTCCTTTTTTTGCACCGAACAGGAAGCTGGCGCACTTGGTTCCATAATATGAATATGAGAACATTGAAGAGAATGCGAAGATAAGCAGGATGAACAGCAGCAGGTATCTTCCCACCACCGGCACCGACGCCTCGAACGATGTCAGGGCAAGATGCAGCCCCTGGATTGAAGATATTCCCTCCTGCGGAAGGATATCCTTCTGAATCAGGATTGCCAGCGCGGTGAGGGTGCATACCAGACCGGAATCCAGAGAAGGTCCCAGCATTGCCACCAGCCCCTCGCGGGCGGGTTCACTGTTGGCTGAGGCGCCGTGGCACATGGATGCAGTACCGACTCCAGCTTCATTCACGAAGACAGCTCTGCGCACCCCTGTGATGGCAATCATCATTATGCTGCCGATGCCCCCGCCAAGGGCGGCACGCGGTGTGAATGCGCCGGTCACTATGTCACGGAAGACTCCGGGCACAGCACCGATATGGGTTATGAGGATATACAGTACAAGCAGGAAATATGCAAGCACCATGAACGGAGAGAGGCACGACGCCACCTTCCCTATCCTGGTGATACCTCCAAGCGCCACCATCGCCACGCATACAGCGATTGCAAGTCCGGTGATGAGGCGTGCTTCCACACCGATATTCTCCGGCTTGAGGAATGTTGTGGTGAGGGCTTCTGTAAGCTGGTTCGCCTGCATTGTGCAGAGGGTCCCGAAAAGCCCCATGGCTGCGAAGAAGATAGCCAGCGGCTTCCATTTCTTTCCCAGTCCTTCTGTCATGACATACATCGGACCGCCCTGCAGCTCCCCCTCAGAATCTCTGCCTTTGTACATCACGGCAAGCGTACCTTCAAAATACTTGGTGGCCATGCCGAGCAGCGCGCTCACCCACATCCAGAAGATGGTGCCGGGGCCGCCTATGGAGATGGCGATTGCAACACCGGCTATATTGCCCATCCCGACAGTAGAGGCAATGGCTGTGGAAAGTGCCTCGAACGAACTTATCTGCCCTTTCTTCTCACCGCCCGACTCCGATTCCTTGAATCGCAGCGCAGCCACGGCCTTGCCGATATGGCGGAGCGGGGCGAATCCGGAATAGAAAAAGAAGAACAGTCCGCCACCGACCAGCAGGATGAAGAAAGGATACCCGCAGATCAGGTCACTTACGGCAATCAGCCCGTTGGAGAGCTTGTCCCAGACAGAATCCACTAATTCAACCCTTTATCTTTAAGAAGAGGCTCGATGGAAGGTTCGTGGCCTCTGAATTTCACATACAGGTCCATTGCGTCCTCCTCGTTGCAGCTGGAGAGGATTTCACGGCGGTATGCCGCTGCCACATCCCGGTTGAAGATGTCGCCCGTCTCCTTGAATGCCTCGTATGCATCGCAGTCAAGGACATTGGCCCACATATAGCTGTAGTATCCGACATCATAGCCGTGAGAGAAGATATGCAGGAAGTAAGGCACGCGGTAGCGCGGCAGAATCTCCTGGATGAGGCCGCGCTCTGCCATTGTCTTAGCCTCGAATGTGAGCACGTCGAACGGCTCGGGCCTCTCCTTCATCGAGTAGAGGTCCATGTCAAGCAGCATTGCCGCCACAAGTTCTGTCATTGCGAAGCCCTGGCCATAATTGTTTGATGCCTGCAGCTTCTCGACCAGTTCCATGGGAATGATTCCGCCTGTACGGTAGTGCTTTGCATACTGTGCCAGAACTTCAGGCTCGAAAGCCCAGTGCTCGTTGAGCTGTGAAGGGAGCTCCACGAAATCCCTCACGAAACCGTTGTTGCCGTGGTAGCGTACATCACTCAGAAGCGCTGCCAGTGCGTGGCCGAACTCATGGAAGAATGTTTCTGTATCATCTGGCGTCAGAAGTGACGGCTTGTTTTCTGAAGGGCGCGCAAAATTGCCGACAATTGTGATGACAGCCGGGCGCTTGACACCTTTGGCATCATATCCGCCGTCGCAGTATTCACTGCACCAGGCGCCGCCGCTCTTCTGCCCGGGGCGGGCGAACATGTCCATGTAGAGTATGCCGCGGCTTGAACCGTCGGTATCTATACACTCGAAGGCTTCTGCATCGGGATGAGGGACAGGGATTCCATCAAGCTTGTTGAATTTGATGCCGAAGAGTCTGCCTGCGACATAGAAGATTCCGTCGCGTACATTCTCATACTGGAAATATTCCTTTATCTCATCTTCACTCACTGAATACTTAGCCGCCTTTGATTTCTCGAAATAATAACGCCAGTCGGCGGGATGGATGTTTTCAATGCGGTCTTCAGCCGCAACTGCCCTGATGTCATCAAGTTCAGCCTTTGCAACGCGGAGAGATGGCTGCCATACGGCGTTCAAGAGGCTGTAGACCGCCTCGGGGGTCTTTGCCATCTTCTGTTCAAGCATATAGTCTGCGTAGGTCTCGTATCCGAGGATGGCGGCCTTCTGCATCTTGAGAGCTATTATCTCCTTCACGATATCTTTGTTGTCGCAAGCGTTGTTATTGTTGCAGCGGTTTGCGTATGCATCAAGGACCTTTATACGCAGCGAGCGGCTTTCGGCACTCTGGAGGAACGGCATCACACTTGGATTGTCAAGCCCGACCACCCATTTGCCGGACTGCCCTGCAGCTTCGGCACGTGCCGCAGCATCGGCGATGAAGTCTTCCGAAAGGCCGGCAAGATCCTCTTCATTGTCTATGGTGAGAGTCCAGCTGCCTGTTTCATTCAGAAGGTTCTGGGAAAATTTAAGCTCCAGCGAGGCAATCTTTTCGTTGACATCCTTCAGCTGCTCTTTCTTTTCAGCATCGAGGCAGGCGCCGCGGCGGACGAAGCTTTTGTATGTTTCTTCAAGAAGCCTCATCTGGTCTGGCTCAAGGCCGAGTGAATCCTTCTTGTCATACACAGCCTTGATTCTGCCGAACAGCTTTTCATTCAGCTCGATCTCACTGAAGTGGCGGCTCACCACCGGAGACATCTCTTCTGAAATCTTCCTGATTTCATCGGTGGACGCTATCGACTCTTCATTCTCAAATGCCAGCAATATTCTGTTGAGCAGCAGACCTGAGCGGTCGTATGCCACCATTGTATTCTCGAAATCAGCTTCCGCCCTGTTCGACACGATTTTTTCAATCTCCGCGTTGTGGATCTCTATTGCCTTCTGAACAGCAGGCATATAGTGTTCGGGAGCGATTCTGTCGAAGGGAGGCACACCTGCATAATCATTCCACTCATTGAGAAGAGGGTTGTCGGTGCAGCTTATTGTCATCAATGCCATAAATGCAATTACAAATATCTTTTTCATACTCATGTTTTTGTCAAATAAAAAGGGGGCTCCATCAAGCAATACCCGCTCACGGCTCCCCCTTTGTCTGCTTTCTTACAGAAAAGTCGAATAGGAATACTATCCCAGATAGCTCTGCAGCAGCTTGCTTCGTGCACTGTTGCGCAGCTTGCGGATCGCTTTTTCCTTGATCTGGCGAACTCTTTCGCGTGTCAGATTGAACTTCTCACCAATCTCCTCAAGGGTCATTTCCTGAGAACCGATACCGAAGAAACTCTTGACGATCTCACGTTCACGTTCTGTAAGTGTGCTCAAGGCACGCTCGATCTCTGTGTTGAGTGATTCGTTGACGAGTCCTGAATCTGCGTTGGGAGAATCATTGTTCTGGAGCACATCGAGGAGGCTGTTGTCTTCACCTTCAACGAACGGAGCGTCTACAGAGACGTGACGGCCCGAAACTCTCAATGTGTCATTGATCTTTTCACGCGGTATGTCAAGAATGTCGGCCAGCTCATCAGATGAAGGCATACGCTCATGTTCCTGCTCGAACTTGCTCAGAGCCTTGTTGATTTTGTTCAGCGATCCCACCTGGTTGAGAGGAAGGCGCACGATTCTTGACTGTTCAGCCAAAGCCTGCAAAATGGACTGGCGGATCCACCATACAGCATAAGAGATGAATTTGAATCCCCTGGTCTCATCGAATTTCTCAGCAGCCTTGATAAGGCCCAGATTTCCTTCATTGATAAGGTCAGGCAGACTCAGACCCTGATTCTGATACTGCTTGGCTACAGAAACCACAAATCGAAGATTGGCACGGGTCAGCTTCTTGAGGGCCTCCTGGTCCCCTTTCTTGATACGCTGGGCCAATTCAACTTCTTCTTCGACTGAAATGAGTTCTTCCCTGCCGATTTCCTGCAAATACTTGTCGAGAGATGCGCTCTCTCGATTAGTGATTGATTTTGTAATCTTTAACTGTCTCATCTACAATATTTAAAGCCGGGCGGAAACTGATTTCCGCCCAACCGGATTTATCCTATTTTAGAAATAAGTATAGACGTGCAAAGATGTCCTAAAAAATCAAATAAACCAAATTATTTTAAAAAATATGTTTTAAAGATTGACTATCAGCTCTTTCTGTTCGCCGTCACGGTCAATGGTGAGCACTATCTTCTCACCCGGGCGGTACTTGTTTATCTGAACCTGGATCTCAGTGGCAGTCCTGACAGGTTGGAAATTGATCTGACGGATGATGTCACCGGGCTTCACTCCGGCCGCCTCAGCGGCACTCGCCTCCTTCACTTCAGCCACCGAAATACCATCAGAAGTCTCTCTCATGGAAATCCCGAGCACAGCTCTCTGCACCTGGCCGTAGTTGATGAAGTCTTCTGTTATCTTGCTTACTATGTTGACCGGAACTGCGAAAGAATAACCGGTATATGAGCCAGTCTTTGAGATGATTGATGTGTTTATTCCAACAAGTTCACCGTCCATGTTGACAAGTGCGCCGCCACTGTTGCCTGGATTCACGGCAGCATCGGTCTGGATGAATGATTCCACGCGGTACTGGCCGTCATAGTTGGGGAATGAACGCCCCTTGGCGCTCACAATGCCGGCAGTTATTGTGGAGCGGAGGTCGTAGGGGCTTCCGATGGCAAGAACCCATTCGCCAAGCCTGAGACTGTCCGAATCACCCATCGGCAGAGGAATGCAGTCTGTCTTCTCTATCTTGAGGAGCGCGATGTCGGTGGCGGGATCGGTTCCGATAAGCTTTGCCGGCCAGACAGTGTTGTCATACAGTGTGACTTCATAGTTGTCTCCACCAGAAACCACATGGTTGTTGGTTACGATATAGCCGTCTTCTGAAATGATGACACCGGAGCCGATTCCCACCTGGTCTCTCGGGGTCTCGACAAATCCGAAGAGAAGGTCGAGAAGTGACGAATGGCTCTGATATGGTGACTTTGTCACAACCTTGACATACACCACTGAATTCACTGCCATTTCGGCAGCATCACAGAAAGAGTCAGACTCAGTGACCTGGCATGTCCGGCTCTCAACCCGACTGCTGGCCTGAGCCGCGCGTATCTTTTCAATTTCATCCTGTGTGTCGGCCTCACGGCCGTTTTCAAGCAGGCCGGCCCTGTCTGCCGCAAGGTATCCGACAAGTGCCGTCAGGGCAATGCCCCAAATCCATTTCAATGCTTTTTTCATGTCAATAATTTGTTAAAATTGTGAAGGGATTTATTTGTCAAATTATATGCCATTCATTATATTTGTGCAATTTAAGCCGTAAAGGTTGATTACAGAAATAAACAATTATCACAATATATGAAATTCATAGCATCAAGCACCCAGCTTTTGACCGGACTCAACTCTGTATCAAAAGTTATCGCAAGCAAGTCCGCTTTGCAGATTCTTGACAATTACCTTCTGGTCCTGCAGGGTAACACCCTCTCAGTCACAGCATCAAACGGTGAGACAACCCTCAAGACCGACATCAACATCGAGAAAGTATTTGAAGACGGTCAGATTGCAGTTCCCGCAAGGCTGTTCACCGAATCTCTCCGTTCACTGCCCGACCAGCCGCTGACATTTGCCACAGACAGCAGCTCAGCCCTCATCATAACCTGGGCTTCCGGTGCATCGAAGATTCCTTATCTGCCTGCAGAGGACTACCCTTCTCTTCCCGCTATCGGTGAGGACTTCAACACCCTCTCGATAAGTGCCGACGCGCTGCTCAACGGCGTGAGCGACACAATCTACGCGACAGCCGAGGAAGAGCTCCGTCCCGTGATGAACGGTATCTATTTCGACATCACCCCCGATGCGCTCGCAATGGTTGCTTCAGACGCACACAAGCTCATCTGCTATACATTCAAAGACATCAAGAGCGCTGCAAACGCATCGTTCATCCTTCATAAGAAACCCGCAGCAATTCTCAAGTCAATCCTTGCAAAGGTAGAAGACGAAGTGGTTGTGAAATTCGACAAGCGCAACGCCTTCTTCTCGTTCGGAGAAACCCTGCTGGTATGCCGCCTCATCGACGGCAACTACCCCGCATACCGCTCTGTGATTCCCAAGAACAACCCCAACAAGATGACAATCAGCCGCACAGAGCTTCTCGGTGCAGTGCGCCGCATGGCCGTTTATTCAAACCAGGCCACCAGCGTCATCATGCTCAAGGTTGCTGAAGGCGAGCTTATGATTTCCGCAGAAGACACCGGCAATGCCACATCGGCATACGAGCGTCTCCACTGCGAATACGAAGGTGTTCCCGTAGAGATCGGCTTCAAGGCTCCGTTCCTTGCCGACATCCTCAACAACTTCTGCTTCGACAACATCTCGATGCTGCTGGCAGACAGCTGCCGCCCCGGCCTGATTGTCTCTGCCGACGGCAACAACGGTTCAGAAGACCTGTGCGCAGTGCTTATGCCTATCATGGTGTAATTAACGCAACCGACACATTATGAAACTCAACATAAAGAACCCCCTGCTCTTCTTCGACATAGAGAGCACGGGGTTAAATGTTTCCAAAGACCGCATCGTGGAGATCTCCATGGTGAAGGTCATGCCTAACGGCGACCGCGAGATAAAGACCCGCCGCATAAACCCCACAATTCCCATTTCGCCCGAGGCCACCGCAGTCCACGGCATCACAGACGATGACGTGAAGGACGAGCCCACATTCGCACAGGTGGCGAAGTCCATGGCAGCCTGGATGGAGGGGTGTGACATCGCCGGATACAACTCCACAAAGTTTGACATCCCTATGCTCACCGAAGAGTTCCTGCGCTGCGGCATCAACCTCGACCTGCGCAAGCGCAAGCTCATAGACGTCCAGGTTATCTTCTACAGAAACGAGCCGCGCACACTCACCGCAGCCTACAAGTTCTACTGCGGCAAGAATCTGGAAGACGCGCATTCTGCCGCTGCAGACACAATGGCAACCCTGGAGGTGCTGGAGTCACAGCTCGACCGCTATCCCGAACTCAAGAATGATGTAAGCTTCCTTGCCGACTACACAGCCCGGGAAAAGATGCTGGACTATGCCGGCCGGCTGGTGCTGAACGACAAAGATGTTCCCATCTTCAATTTCGGCAAGCATAAGGGAAAACCTGTCATTGAAGTGCTCCGCACAGAGCCCAGCTACTATGCATGGATGATGGACGGTGACTTCACTCTCGACACAAAGCAGGTACTCACAAAGTTATATCTTGAAAGCCGCCAGCAGTAATGAATATCGCTGTATACACCGGCCATACATTCTATTTCCGCCCCGATTCCTCACTCAACCATGAAGTGATGGACTACTATGTCCCCGACGGAGTGGAAAAGCTTCTGTTCATTCCATGCGTCTATGGCAGGATATGCAAGGCCGGCAAAGCTGTACAGGAGAAGTTCGTGTCACGCTACTGCAGTGAATATGGATTCGGATGTCTCATAGACGATGTCACCGAAGGCGTTCCTTTCGGCGAAGCGCATTCACTGGACAGGACATCCGCCCTCAGGGAGCATTTCATGACAGCCGCTGAATGCGCAGGCAGGAGGTTCACATTCAGTGCAGGCGAAGGGAAAGAGGTCTGCCTTGAAACAGGCGCCGGCATACCAGGGATGGTCAGTGACGCCATAGTCTCAATCACAAAGAGAAGTTCTTTCCGGCGCGGTGACTATGTCGTGATTCCGCTGGGGGAAGGATATCCACTGGAAATCGGAGACACAATCCGGATGGAAGCCGAACCAGTTGCCGGCGGAGAATCAGTTGTAAGAAGCTTTTCTATTCTTTAGAAAGATTCATGTATTTCACGGCACTGTCTGCCGCAAGCACACCTGTAGAAAAAGCCACCTGCAGGTTGTAACCGCCTGTGTCTCCGTCAACATCAAGCACCTCTCCGGCAAAGAACAGACCGGGGACATACTTGCTGCCCATTGTCTTTGAATTGACCTCTTCGGTGGAGACACCGCCCGCAGTGACTACAGCGCGCCTGTATCCTACATAATCGGCTATCTTGAAGCGCCACCCCTTGAGGCAGCGCGCCAGATTGTCAACTGCAAGGCCTGCATTTGAATCCATGAACGGCAGCACCATCTGGGCTGGCATGAACTTTCTTAGAAGATTCTTCATATTCTGAACCGAAGGATGCAAAGGCATTGACAAGGCTGCCGCTTCTTTCGTCACCCTGGCAGAAAGCACATCCAGAGTAACTGCAGGCTTGAGGTCAATCACAACCTCAACTTTGTTGCCGCTTCGCAGTGCTTTCACTGCCTTTCTTGACAGCTTGAAGCCTATCGGTCCCTCAATACCGCCGTCAGTGAATGACAGGTCGCCGAATTCGTCCGCTGCAATATCTCTGTCAATATTCAGCATGGCCGACACATTTACCAGATCCAATCCCTGAAGCCTCAGGTCATAATTCTGAGGAGAGAGCGCAGTAAGTGACGGAAAACAGTCTGTTATCTCATGGCCGAAGCTGCCGGCAATTTCATATCCGCGGCCTGTTGATCCTGTGGCGGGATATGAAAGGCCTCCTGTGGCAACTATCACAGCACCTGCGGAGAACACCTTTTCGCATACCATGTGCTGTGACGAGCATATCACATTCACATCAAAACCTCCATCAGGCATTTTCTTCACAGCAAGGACATCACAGTTATATTCCACCTTCACTCCTTTCTCATGCAGACAACGCACCAGCCCCTCCACGACCGTCCTTGCCATCATGGTCTTCGGGAAAATGCGGTCACCGCGTGTCAGCACGGTCTCAACTCCGCATTCCTTTTCAAAAAACTCAACAGTGGCGGTGTTTGGAAAATTATAGAACGCCGGTCTTATGAAATTGGGTTTTGGATGCAGATGTCGCGAGAATTCACTCCATCCTTTTGCATTTGTGATGTTGCACCTTCCCTTTCCAGTAAGCAGCAGCTTGTGCCCGATGCTGCCATTCTTTTCAAGAAGCAGGACATCAGCCCCTTTCCCTGCAGCACGGATGGCTGCCAGCACTCCTGCCGCTCCTCCACCTATCACTAAGATATCCGCCATATTGTCTGAAAATTATTTTGCTATCACACCGCTTCCCTGCATCTCACCGTCTTCGGTATACCAGACAGCAAACTGCCCGGCAGAAATGCCGCGCTGCGGCTGTTCGAAGGTTATGTACATTCTGTCGTCAGTGCGGATGAGGGTGGCACGCTGAAGCGGCTGACGGTATCTTATGCGCACCAGATAGTCGCGCCGCTCGCCCGGCTGCATCTCCATATCGGGGCGGATCCAGTGAATCTCTTTCTGCTCGATATAAAGTGCGGGGCGGTACAACCCGGGATGGTTGTAACCCTCACCCACATATATAATATTATTCTGAATGTCTGTTGCAATTATGAATATGGGCTCTTTATGACCGCCGATGTTAAGTCCTTTCCTCTGCCCTATGGTATAGAACTGCGCGCCCTGATGGCAACCGATCACGCGCCCGTCACTCTTCTGATACACAAACGGCTGTGCCAGTTCGTCAAGAGTGCCGCGCTCCGGCAGCCCGTCATAGAAATCACTGAAAATCTCCACCACGTCGCCCTGTCTGGACTTGAGCTGCTGCTGCAGGAACACTGGAAGATCAACCTTTCCCACAAAGCAGATGCCCTGCGAATCTTTCTTGTCCGCACTGGGGAGATCTGCCTCATGCGCGATGCGCCTCACCTCGGGCTTTGTAATGTCCCCTATCGGAAACATGGCTTTAGAAAGCTGCTCCTGATTGAGCTGGCAGAGGAAATAGCTCTGGTCTTTATTGGCGTCGCTGCCTGCAAGAATCTTATATACAGTCTTGCCGTCCTTGTCGGTGAACTCTTCCTTGCGGCAGTAGTGGCCTGTGGCGACATAGTCTGCACCAAGTTCCTGAGCACACTTGAGGAATGCATCGAACTTGATCTCGCGGTTGCATAGGACATCAGGGTTAGGAGTACGGCCGGCCGCATATTCGGCGAACATATAGTCAACCACTCTCTTGCGGTACACCGCACTGAGATCCACAAAATGAAAAGGAATGCCTATCTTCTTCGCCACCATTCTGGCCACGGACTGCTCCTCCTCCCACTCACAGTCACCATGAAGAGTGCCAGTTGCATCGTTCCAGTTCTGCATGAACAATGCAAACACATCGTATCCCTGCTGCTTCAAGAGATACGCCGCAACGCTTGAATCCACTCCGCCGGAAAGTCCTACAGCAATTTTCATCTTCCAATTATTTGCTATGTAATAAAAAATGTCTACTTTTGTGCCCGGGTAAGTCATATACGACCAGCTCCCTTTGAACTCCCCCAGGGCCGGAAGGCAGCAAGGGTAGAAGGTTGTAGCGGTGCGATATATTCAGCTTACCCTTTTTTTATTTCTGCAGCAGCGGTACGATATACTTATACACGTTGTTCAGTGAGTCCCCTGTATTGCTGTTGTGCTGGAAAACAGTCACAACGGCATTGTATTCCGGAAAAACGATATTGAACTGTCCGAATGCCCCGTCGAAGCGGTAGCCTCCGAAACGGCACTGCCACATCTGATAGCAGTATCCCGTAGCACCGTCCATGTTCGCTTCTGCATCAGCAATCTGCTGTTCGGTGAAATTATGGCCTGCGTATGTCTTTATCTGAGGTGCTGAAGCCTCCTCCACCCACTCTCTGCTGAGCAGCTGACGGCCGTTCCACTCACCTTTCTGAAGCATGAACTGCCCTATCTTGGCAAGAGACTCGGCATTCATGAAGAATCCCCATCCGCCGCAGCCGTAACCTTCGGGAGAAGTCTGGCAGACATACTCTTTGATGCCGAGGGGCTTGAAGAGCTTCTCTTCCAGAAAATCGGCAAGGCTCTTTCCCGTCAGACGCGACACTATCACCGAAAGAAGGAATGTGTCGGTGCTGTTGTAGCTGAACTTTGTGCCGGGAGCGCAGTCAAACTCACATGCCAGCTGAGGGCGGATCCAGTCGGGCAGGAAAGCCCTGTTCTGACCAAGGACATAATCTTTCTTCCAGCCTGAAGCCATTGTGAGAAGATTCTTCACTGTCATGTTCTCAAGATACTCGTGGCGGACTGCAGGCAGTTCGTCCTCCCTGAAGAATTTCACAACCTTGTCGTCAACAGACAGAAGCCCGGCATCAACGCAGAATCCCACAGCGATTGAAGTAAGCGACTTTGAGGCAGACCACATGACATGCATCTCGTCTTTGTTGTGTCCGTCCCAGTAATTCTCATACACTTTCTTTCCGTCTTTCAGCACCATGAGGCTGTGCATCTCATTCACACCGTCGCCATTGGTGATCATCATGACTGTGTCACAGGCCGCCTTGAAACGTGCCATCTCATCTGCAGATGCATTCTTGAGCGGCTGACGGTTGCGTCCTGCTGCCGCCAGAGAGACAAACAGCACCAGTACAATTGTAAAAATCCTTCTCATATTATCTGACATTTAATTAATTATCTGTGCTTCAGGCTTGAGCTCAACCCCGAACTTATCTTTCACCGACTCCACGACAGCCCGGGCCAGTTTCAAGATCTCAGAGGATGTTGCTCCACCAAGATTCACAAGCACCAGAGCCTGCTTTCCATACACACCTGCCCTGCCCATGCTCTTTCCCTTCCAGCCGCACTGGTCTATCATCCATCCGGCAGAGAGTTTCACATGCCCTTCCGGAGCTGCGTAGTGAGGCATATCGGGATATCTTTCAAGTAATGAACTGAATGTTTCCGCAGAAACCACCGGATTCATGAAGAAGCTGCCCGCGCTGCCTGTTCTGTCCGGATCGGGAAGCTTTTCGCGGCGCGTGGCAATCACGGCATCGCGCACTGCTTCCAGAGTGACATCACCTTTCAGGCGTGCGCCCAGAGCCCCGTATGACAGATTGAACTTCTCGACTGTGCTCAGGCGGAAGTTCACCGAAAGTACAAAGTATTTCTTGTTCTCATGTTTCTTGAAGATACTGGTACGGTAGCCATATCCGCATTCGTCATTGGAGAACACACGGATTTTTCCAGTATCGGTGTCCATGCATTCCACCGACTCTATGATATCCTTCACCTCAACGCCATACGCCCCGATGTTCTGGACTGCAGCCGCACCAACCTCGCCGGGAATCAGCGAAAGGTTCTCGGCGCCATAGTAGCCCATATCCACGCAGTAACCCACAAAAGAGTCCCATACCACACCGCCTCCGGCCCTTATCAGCACCGAATCGTC
>JAZLJK010000071.1:0-23059 GCA_045617865.1 Bacteroidales bacterium
CATTTCAAACTGATACGGGTGGTACATTTCATTCCGATACGCCCGGTACATTTCAAAGTGTCACAGCCGGTACATTTCATTCCGTCATGAGTGGTACATTTCAAACCGATACAGGTGGTACATTGATTCCGCTGCTATCACATTGAGAATGGCGTTCTGTTCATGGGTGCTTTCATCTTGTCCGGTTTGTGGGCTTTTCACGTTAGAGTACATACTGGACGAACATAAAAAAGTGCCCTTGGAGGACACTTTTCATACCAGATGCTCCTACAAACACGCTAGAACTCAGGTACAATAAAAACAGAAGGATCTACATGAACATTCTCTTGGATATCATTTGCAGTTTCTTCATAGTAAATGTTCATCACTCGAACATCTTTTTTCATGGTAATACCCTTCCACACCCATGCGGTTGTTTTCGATTGGGACATAATACCTTTACCACGAAGCGAATAAACATCACATGGTTTCCCGCACATCTCCTCTTTTCCAATCTTCTTTATTCTATATGTTTTTTTCATGTCGTCTGTAATACTCAAGAAGTTGACAGGCGGTTCTGTAATTTCTGTTTTGGTTTTTTTTGCATACTCTACAGAGTATAAATGACCATTGCTGCAAAACAATCCATTAACCAAGACTTCTTTAAGTTCGCCATCTATATAACAATGCAAGGTCACATATTCCGCAAATCTACGACCATAGTCATCAAAGTATAGTTTTGTTTCAAGCCTTTGCCCTTCAACTATACTTTCACGTGTAATAACACCAGATTTTAATTCGAATAGTCTGGGACTACCCTGCGCAGACGCTCCTACTGCTGCCATTAACATAACCAAACAGGCAATAATGTTATTCTTCATACTATTACTATTTTCTATTACTGAATCTATATGCAAAGTTTATAAGGAAATACCTGCCCAGCGAGGACTCTGTGTTGCTGGTAAACTCACTGCTCGTCGAGTTGGTTGAATAGTTCAAGGCCCGGCCCAACATGTCACTGCCGGAAATACTGCATGCAAGTTTACCATTGAAGAGGAACGCACCCACAGCTGCAGTTAAATCATGAATATCATTATCCACTCCCATACCACACTTGTATCTGTAGAATAATCCAGAGTATCTGATATCTCCGAAAAAGTGTTTCAGAAAACGTATTTCTGCTGATGCCGCAGAGTTTTCAACTACAGCTTCAGACAATATTGTTTGACAATCGTTCATCTGCTTGATATAAGAAGTTTCACTGGCAAGAGTCAGACGCAGGAATTTGGCAGGCGTCACTGACAATGATACTTTCAGTGCAGGATTGATGGTTGTCAGGCAATTAAGATTATCTCCCATATACTCAGGGCTTCTTCTTAAACTAGAAGAAATTTCCGAACGAATTATTCCTTTCAATGGCTTTATCCTGCAATCATATGTCATCCCGCAGAACATGTCAGTACTCAAACCTGCATTCTCATATTCTGTCAATGTCGTTCCGGCCTGTATATCATAATCCACCCCCCATGCATTTAATGTTCCTGGTGCAGAATAATACTCTATTTTGTTTACAATTGGATTCTGACGAATCGTAAACAGCCCCCTGATGGCAAAAGAAGAGCCATCTTCCGATATATGAGGAAAATAATTAATCCCAATAGTATGCCTTCTGGAGGCTTTCAAATCAGGGTTTCCCATTCTGATACGAAGAGGATTTCTATTATCAACCCGCTTCCTCATCTGTTCAATGGCTGGTGTCTCCCCTTGCAGAAAATAACTGATATACAACTTGTCTTTGCGCAAAGGAGGTGCAATGGACAGACTGACACAAGGTGTCATGAAATTGTATTCTTTGTGAATATCCTGTGGAAATCTTTCAGTATCCAACAATCTCTCTGACTTCAGTCCAACATTTACTGCAATCAATTGGACAGAAGCCGATGTCAATGAATAACCAACTGAAATCAAATTTGAAAAGGTATTCCAGCTGTAGTCATAACTGTTTATCAGGTCAGTTTGACCACCCTCTTCAAGAAGACGGTCAACGGTAAACATTTTTTTATGCTCATCTCCGTACTCTGCCTGATAACGCAACTCCAGTTCTGATGTAATTATGTCAGAATCGATCAAAGCTTTCTTCAGCCAGAATGACATTAATGCTGCATTGCCGACATCATCTCCGTCTCCTTCAAGGTCCCTCCTTGTAGTTGAGGAATTAAGCGTATCCTTAGTAAAAGAATATTGAGGGCTCCTTGAGAAATTATAGGATATGAAGGCATTGGGGACCCATCCGCTTTTTGCATAAGGATTAGACCATTTGATTTGGGGAGAAATGCTCAAAGCTCTCGTAATTGTCTTGGATACTTGATTCTGACTTTGGACACCAGCAAGGCCAGTATCATTCACAAGGTTCAACAATTGTTCATAATCTGTATCATCACATATCACCCCTAGATAGAATTCCAGATCACTCAATGGAGTCCGGTGAAATTCCGCCCCTACTAATGCTTTATGGTATCTCGTTCTGCCTTTTGTTGAGTTGAATGATTCGTAGTGAAGAGGCTCAATATTTCCTTCCGAAGCTATACGATCAATCAATGTTGCATTTTGGTTCAAATCCCTGTGATAATTGTAATCATAACCGATAGTCACCATATTCCCCCACTCTGCGTCTTTCCATTTTTTAACGTATTCTGCCTTTGTCGCAAACTGCGAATTGTCGGAGAACAATACAGGCATTTCACTTCTTGTCACCTCAATTCCGTTTTGGCCGTTATTAATGTTGTTGCCATTCAAATGTAATCCTATCTGCTCCATCTCCTTGTTCGAATCATAATCGACTCCGGCAGAATAGCGCAGCGGGTTGTACATCTCTTGTTCTTCATATATTTCCCCAATACGAGACTGAGCTTGAATATCAACCGAAGAAAAGAATTGCTTGAAAGTATGTAAATCAATCACTCTTCTTTTTTTGCTGTGCTTCAATCCACGTACTTTATCCTCCATATATTGGGTATCATAGACGTGTACATCCTTCACTTCATCAGCTTTCAATAGGGCAAGAGCTGACATCGGGTCATCACCATAAACAAGGAGGCCGTTCACATATGTTTTGTCAATGAATTCTCCCCAGATCATTAGTTTTCCATTGACAATTGCAAAGCCAGGGATTTGCTGCAACAAACTTAGCGCTCTGTCCCCTTCCATTTTTTCAAGTGCCGCCATGTTGAATATTGTAGTATCGGCATCAATCCTTACGAATGGAACTTCACTCTTGATTGTTGCCGCTTCAAGTTGCTGTGCACTTCGGTTCATTCTTATCGCAATCGCTGTGTGATCCTCAAACAGATTATAAGTTTCACGAAAATCATCAAATCCCTGGTATCTGGCAAGAATCGTGACTTGGAAGATATCATCTATAGAAAACGAATATCTCCCAAGATTATCACTTATGGTATTCAGTGTATCCTTTCCTGCCACAAGTGAAATGCTTGCTCCGCCCAGTGGAATTGGTCCGGCATTGTCTTCCTGGCAAAAAACAGTCCCAGACACTGTACGAGTATCAACCTCACCCTTTTGACATGGCAGAAGGGTGAGGAGAAACATAATGATTATCTTCATTCTTATCCACTAAATTTCATTTTTTCTATCAGGTACATCCACAACAATTTAGTGGACCACAATACAAACATCTGACTTAGGGTATTACTGCACCTCCTGTCACATATCCAGCAATTTGAATTACACCCACCACAATTGTCCAGATTCCGCCTAATTTTGTAACAAGTTCCCAGAAATCGAAAGATTTCTGCGCTTTTAATTCGAAATTAACAATAGAGTACATAGTTTTCCTGTCTGGTTCAAAGCCCAAAGCGGATGCCTGTACATGTCCTCTTGTCATACCACCTACGTCAATGAGATACTCCCCATGCATGTCAGTAATTGCATTCATTGAAGCGTTCTCTTCCACAACAACATTTGCTCCAACAATGGGCATGCTTCCACCGGAGTTCACATTTTTGACATTTCCAGAAACTGTTTTCTGTGCCGAACACAAAGACGATGCCGCCATCGATATGATGGCAGTAATTACTAAAAGAAACAACTTTTTCATAAAAAACACAACGCGACGAGAGGCGAATACGCGTAATTTATTGATTATTAGGCTCGTACCCCCCCCGAAAAAAATTCGGGACGATACCATTCTAACACTACAAATTTATGTAAAAATTATCGGTTAACAAATTCATTTGCGCAAAAAAGATCAAACTTGACTATCGTTGAAAAATCGTATGAGGATATACCATCAAATTATACATGGCATCAGAATATCATCTTAGTCAAAGTAAAATTAATTGATTACCTTTGCCGGACCGGGATTGACAGGTTATAACAAGTCATGGAAAAAACTCTCAAAGACCTTCGCATTGGCGAAAAGGGTATTATCTCCTCTGTGGAGAGCAGCGGAGAGGCTCTGAGGCGGCATCTGCTTGACCTCGGGCTGGTTCCGGGAGCTGAAGTACAGCTCATCAAGGCCGCTCCGATGGGCGACCCAATAGAGATACTCATTCACGGATACGAGCTTACACTGCGGCGCCACGAGGCGGCAGGCATCGGCATCTCAGAAGCCGCGACAGGCAGAGCACAGGCCGACTCCTCATCGAAAGACACCGATACCGACTATAACTTCTACCTCCACGAGCACAACTCACACCCCGGCCTGGGAGAGTCCGGCAAATACCATTCGAAAGACCACGCCGACCCGATGCCCAAGAACGCACCGCTGCGTCTGGCGATAGTGGGGCAGCACAACAGCGGCAAGACCGCCCTGTTCAACTACCTCACCGGCGAAAGCGGCCATGTGGGCAATTTCCCGGGAGTGACGGTGGAAGTGACCGAGGCTCCTGTGAAGGGACATGCCAACACCACGGTTGCAGACCTTCCCGGCATATATTCGCTTCAAGCCTATTCTGAAGAAGAGAAGATAACCCGCGATTTCATACTGAAAGAAAAGCCCAACGGCATCATAAACATCATTGACGCCAACCATCTGGAGCGCAGCCTTTATCTGACAGTCCAGCTGATGGAGCTGGGCATCCCCATGGCGCTGGCGCTCAACATGATGGACGAAGTCACAAACAGCGGAGGCACCATCCGCATCAACGAGCTTGAAAAGCTGCTCGGCATCCCTGTGGTGCCTATTTCGGTAAATAAGGGCAACGGTATCAGCGAGTTCATGGACCACATGACACACGTTGCCACCTACCGCGAAAAGCCCGCATTCAAGGGACTTGACAACCCAGGAAGCATCCTCAGCGGGGCCGACGGCTCCGACACATACGCCAGGCTGGCCACAGAGCGCTACAATTTCATAGAGCAGATCTGCCGCGCCACAGTCATAAAGCCCAGAGAGACGAAGAAAGGTGTGATAAGCCAGAAGATCGACAGGATTCTGACGGGCCGTTGGACCGCCATCCCCGCCTTCCTGGTCATAATGTTCACCGTGATCTGGCTCACCGTGGATGTTATCGGAGCATGGCTCCAGCGGATTCTGGACGGTGGCATCACAGCACTGGCGGCAAAGGCCGACACCCTGCTGGCAGGCTGGGAAGTGGCTGGCTGGATGCGCCGGCTGGTGGTTGAGGCCATCTTCGGCGGTGTGGGGAGCGTGCTCAGCTTCCTGCCCATCGTAATCACGCTCTTTTTCTTCCTCTCGATGCTGGAAGACAGCGGCTATATGGCCAGAATTGCATTTGTAAGCGACAAGATGCTCCGCCGTATCGGCCTTTCAGGGCGCTCCATCGTGCCTCTGCTGTTCGGCTTCGGGTGCTCTGTCCCGGGAGTGATGGCGGCCCGCACTCTGCCCTCGGCACGCGACCGCAAGGCCACAATCCTGCTCATGCCGTTCATGAGCTGCTCCGCCAAGATTGCGATATACACATTCTTCATTGTGAATTTCTTCCCCGGTCATGCCGCTGCGGTGATGATAAGCCTCTACCTGCTGGGCATCGTTGTGGGAATTGCCGTGGCACTGATGCGGAAATGGCGGGCTAAAGACTACCAGCCTGCTCCGTTTGTGATGGAAATGCCTGTCTACCGCCTGCCCAGAGCCGCGAATGTGGGGCATCTGCTCTGGGACAAGACAAAAGACTTCCTGCAGATGGCCTTCACTGTAATTTTCCTGGCCAGCATCGTAGTGTGGTTCCTCCAGTCGTTCTCGTTCAGGTTCGACTTTGTGACAGACAGCTCAGAAAGTATGCTGGCGGCAATAGCAGGTGTGCTGGCGCCTCTTTTCAAGCCGCTCGGGCTTGGCGACTGGCGCATCGTGACATCGCTTATCTGCGGCTTCATGGCCAAGGAGAGCGTGGTGTCAACCATGGAGGTGCTGTCGGTGGGCTCGCTGCTCACTGTGCAGACTGCTGTTCCGATGCTTATCTTCTGCCTGCTCTACACCCCCTGCGTGGCCGCCACCGCCGCAATCAGACGTGAGCTGGGGCGCGGATGGGCTGCATTTGTAGTGGTGTTCCAATGCCTCCTGGCCTGGTTATGCGCGTGGATTGGATACATGATAACCTGCCTGATTGTCTGACCCGTCCAGCCTTATGAATACAGCAACCCTGATAGCGCTGATTGTGATTCTGGCCGCGGCCGGCCTGGCCACAGCCTCCATCATCCGTGCGCGCCGCTGCCGTAAGAAAGGCTCTGGTGCCGCTGCCTCCGCCGCCTCTGGTGCATCTGCTTCCGCCGCCTCTGGTGCATCTGCCGGCCCCGCGAACTCAGCCTCTGCCGCATCTGCCGGCCCCACGAACTCTGCCTCTGGTGCATCTGCCGGCCCCGCGAACTCTGCCTCTGCCGACTGCCGTGGCTGCGCCCTCTCCCCCTTCTGCCGGAAGAAGGCCTGATATCATCAGAAAAAGTTGGCACAATATTCGTTTGATAGTCTCCCCGTTCACTAAAAATGAAGAGGATATGAAAAGAATTATTGCACTTTCAGCATTCGTATTGATGCTTGCATCCATCGCAGGATGCTCTGCAGTGCTCCCCGTTGCACAGGAAGAGTACGCACATGGTCCCGGTATGCATCAGGCCAACGCAATGAATCCCAACAGATATGCAAGAGCACAGGCAGACGCAGTTGACAGAGCATGTGATCTCACACGCATGCAATACAGAAAAGTTTACAAGGCATATTGGCGCGAAAGCCAGGAGTTCCGCCGTCATTATGAGTCTGAGGCAAACGGCAACCGCCTCGACCGTTCATACATCCGCGATCACGGAAGGTTGGAGAGGAAGATGCGCAGGATCCTCAATACCGACCAGTTCGCCAGATGGAGCCGCATGATACGGAACCGCAAGCTGTTCTGACACAGCATCTCGCTCAGCAGCATCACTGAAAGTCCTGAGCCGGCAGACAGCACAGCAGCAGCAACCAGCTGCTCTTAGCCAGCAGGCAGCATAGCAGACCGTAACGGTAGCAGGAACACACTTAGCTGACATCAAAGTCCCAGTGACTATGATGTCAGTTTTTTGTATTGTTTTTCCTCCTGGTATCAATCCTCGATTCCAACGGCTTCAGCGAGACTGAGCCTCATCATCCGGTGTATTTCCACCCCGATTCCACTGGGTCTCAGCTGTATAATCTCCACCAAGCAGAGTAAAGCAACGCCAGTACACAATCAACCGCCTCAAAACAGCGTCTATGTACGAATAGCATGTCCTGCTGCGCTCAGAAAGGCTTCAGTCCACGGCATTATGCCTTCTATGCCGCTCTATGGCACATCACCGTGGACTGCCGCGCTCCAGAAGGCCCCAGGCCACGACAACACCCTCCTAATACGGTTCTATGGCACATCACCGTGGACTGCCGCGCTCCAGAGGGCCCCAGGCCACGCCAATACCCTCCTAATACGGTTCTATGGCACATCACCGTGGACTGCCGCGCTCCTGAGGACCCCAGTCCACGACAACACCCTCCTAATACGGTTCTATGGCGTATCACCGTGGACTGCCGCGCTCCAGAGGACACCAGGCCACGACAACACCCTCCTAATACGGTTCTATGGCACATCACCGTGGACTGCCGCGCTCCAGAGGGCCCCAGGCCACGCCAATACCCTCCTAATACGGTTCTATGGCACATCACCGTGGACTGATAAATACTACAGTACGTAATTCCGGATCTCCTCCTCCGGCAATTTTGTAAGGGTCGAAAGTTGGCGGCAACAGAGACCATACCGTTTGTGAAGCTCTCTGGCAAGCGTGAGCCGCTGTTCGGGAGTGATATGCCGTGTCCCCTTCCGCCCGAACAGTTCCATACAGGCCGATTCACAATATTTTCTAGCCTCAATGTCTTCAATCATCAGGCCTCGTGACAACGCCATCTTGTCTTGTACAACTTTAAGTTTGTCTTTGCTTGATGACAGGTATACCCGGTAGCAGTTGTGGGTTCTGTAAATAGACTCAAACCGTTGTACATCCACATAGTTGGTTGGAAGAATGAACCCACGGCATACCAGCCAGTCATCAGGAACAAGTGACTTGGAACCGCATACCCTGCGTTTTTCATTAACGGTCAGACTGCCGAACAACACCGGCTTTTCCACCTCATTGTTATCATTGACCATCCACGGAAGAAGAGCATTACAGCTGCGGAAATACAATGCACCGGAACCGTAAAGATAGTCGTACGGCATTACTGCCTTGCCATCTTTCGTGGGCTGGACAATTGTATATACAGCAACATTCATCAAATAGTTGATGTCCTGGACTTCATCCAATCTGCAATGGAGCACCACCCCGTCCAGTGAACCTCTCCGACGGGCAATGCACCGGCGGCTTATCTCTTCATAGTATTGTTTGAACTTGAGACACTGTTCGTAGGTTCCCCACAGAAGGACATGAGGATGTGAATCTTCAATGGAAAAACTGACAACTACGGCACCTGACAGATAACAGCACAAACCGACACGGTTGAAGGCAAGAACGAATTCCACATCTTCTATGATAAAATTCCTTGCGTCACTGCCATTCGCATACATATGGTAATATCCCTTCATATCTTTCCTCCACAATAATTAGTTACCGGCACAAAGGTATGAAATTATTAGACCTTGTAAATTTTTTCAGTCCACGCCGACATCGTTCTGAATGCATTTCTGGTCATATCCGCGTGGACTGTTTTTTCATTATATTTGTCATTGCGGCCGCAATACAAGGCTGCCATTTCCCATATGAAACGCCTCTCATTCATTTTGGCCATATTGCTGGCCTTTGCTGTATCCTGCGGGCACAGCGATGTAAAATGCGGTACCCGCACAGACAGCAGCAGCGACGGAAAGATTCCCGTCATAGTCATCACCGACCTTTACTTCCCGGGCCAGGACATAGGCGACAATTTCGACCTGGTCACACCATTTTCTCTCCCGGAAATCGATCTGAAGGCAATAGTACTCGATGTCACCGACGACAAGCGTAATTATGGAGAGAACGGCACCCTGCTGCGCGATCCCGGCTATATCCCTGCCACTCAGCTGAACTATATCTTCGACAGGAACGTGCCGGTGGCATGCGCTCCTTTCGGACGGATGAAATCACCGGAAGACACAATGGAAGACTCACCGGCATTCCAGCAGGAGGGCATCGATCTGCTTTTCAACATCATAGAAAACTCTGACAGACCTGTTACCATCGTGTCAACAGGCTCTCTGCGTCCGCTGGCAGTGGCTTACAACCGCCGCCCCGAGCTGATGTGCTCCGACAGGGTTGCCGCCATCCACATTTCGGCGGGAAATGTGACAGAAGGAGGGCTTGAGTGGAACATCGACCTGGATTCCTTCGGAGCCGCGCGCGTGTTCCGCAGCCCCATGAAGATGTTCGTGTATCCCGGTGCCGCAGGCATCGGCTGCTGGGACCTCGACCACCACAACACCTTCTGGGCACTGCATGACCTGGACTGGATTCTGTCGATGCCCGAACTGCTCAGGAACTATCTTGTATACAATCTGCTTTCCATCCAGGACAGACCCGATTTTCTCGGGTATCTTGAAAAGCCCCTCCCTCAGGAAGACATAGAAGGTCTGAAGGCACGCCGCCAGGACAGATGGTACGGACCGGGCGGACGGCATTATGTCTGGGAAACAGCAGTGTGGCAGCAGGTTGCAGGGCTTGTGCTGGTAGAGCATGCCGACGGCCATGCCGAACTTGTACCGGCTGGCGGAGTCACCGCCACCGACAAGGTCTGCAAAGAAGAGATGTGGCCTGTGAAAATGGTAGTCAAAGACAACGGATACTACTCTTTCAGCCGGACAGACGAACCGACCAACATACATGTGTACTACCGCGAAGACCCTGTGCTGCAGGAGCGCCTGCTGAATGAGGCCCTTCCCGCACTGTACCTATCATTCCGCTACTAGTTGAATATCTCGTTTAGGAGGGTTGCGAGGCGGATGCCGCCACGGAGAAGCTGCTGCTCCACTATCGGAGTGTTTTCAGTGACATAGTCATACGAAAGCTTGGAGCCTACCGGGGTCTTCTCGTATATGGATTCGGCAATCACGTGGGTTTCCTTGCACCAGTCATCTGGAGTCCCTTCTGAAATCAACCTGATTCCAGCTCTGCCGGCAATGTCAATCTGGTCTGTCCACTCTGTATAAGTCCATTTGTGTGCAGCCTCCACTATGTCAGAATCCCATACGGCATGCAGGTTCTTTCCTTTGTCGAAAAACTGTACCTGCCACATGTTGCCGCCCTTGTCGTATTTGCGCGCGGCATGCATCGGGCAGTGGATATCACCCACAAGGTGGACAAGCATCCTGAGCGCAATTGCCTCTGCCTCTTTGTTGAGTTCGCCGCTCTTCAGGGCCGCTACCTGGGCATTGATTGCTGTGACAACATCTCCCGACTCGCACAGTTCGGCCGTTTCGTACGTCTCATCGGGATCGATGTCTTTGTAGTGCCAGGTCTTGGTGTATGAGAATTCTCTGGTATGGCTTGCATTATCCATCCAGTTCGCCCAATAGACGATAGACTTGCCGTCAAGGATCCTGTCTATTTCTTTTGCAGCTTTCTTGGTGAGGTGACGTTCGGCGATGGAGCATGTCACATCGTGGCCCTTCTGCCCCCAGGCAGCGGCGGTTGCAGTGCCTGCAATAATTCCGGTACATACAGCCAGCACCAGAAGAAAGGTTTTCTGTAATTTCATAACAGATTTTCTTATTATTCTAATATGCTGAGAAGTACACCTCATAGTCTGTCCAGTCATAGCCAGCTGTACTGAAAGAAACCCTTCCGGTTTTCTCCATGAGGGAATCTGTGCTGGTTACGACTATCTCCCCCTTGTCAAATTTCTTGTTGCCGTTCTTGTCGGAGTAAAGCAGGAAGGTGATGGTTGCAAGAGTGGGTTTGCTGTCGAACGTAAAGTCAAAGAATGCTACGCCGTCAGTTGTCCCGACATATTCATATTTTCCGTCAATTGGCTTGTAATATGCCTCTGAAACAATGACATTCTCAAGTTTCACATCGTCTGCATCAGAGCTTTTGGGGATATCCCAATTGCCCCATGCGAGATGCTTTCCCTTAGATAAGATGCCATGGCAGAACCAACCTTCGCTTCTAGCAACTTCCTTTCCTCCTTTATAGTAAACCAGGTCGTATGTCACATCAACCGGTGTGTTGTTCGGATTGTAGATGACACCGGTAAAGGTGTCGAAGCCGTTGGGATTATATAATTCCCACCATTCCATTACAGGTGAAGCAAGCTCTTCGCTGTCGCCACCACCATTCTCGCCATTTTCGCCATTTTCACCGTTGTTGATATTTTCCACGCATGCCGCCATGCCGAAGCACAGCGCCAATGCAAATGACATTGATAATAATTTCTTAAACATGCCTGTTCCTCCTGTATTGTATATTGTAAAATAAGAGACACCTTCAAAGTTAAGCAAAAAAAAGAAAGCCCTGACATTTCGCCAGGGCTTTTTGTGGTAAACACGTATATCATTCCTTTTATTTAAGCGGATACTTAGTCAGGTTGCTGAACTGCTTCTCGCGCACACAGCGGACAGATGCGGCCTGGTTGGTCATCATGCCATCCTTCCAACCGCCTCCATTGTTGAATGCCATGCCGTGACCTCCGTGCGTGGCAGCAATGTGGTCATAGTAGAAATACATACCCTGATAGCCGACACCACCAAGATAACCGGATATAGTTCTCACGCCTGCTGCAGGCCACCAGACCGGGTCATAACCGGACTTTTGAGTCATTATTCCATATACCCCATGGTCGGGATGAGTAATGCCGGCTGCTGTTCCGCCGGCAGCCTCAAAGATATATGTCTTTGTGTCTCCACCAATGTACAGTCCGCCCTCCTCTCCAAGTACAGAGTATCCTACCGGACATGGGTCCATGATGGTCTTGGTACGGTTCCAATACGCCTGGTGACCACCATCGGAGAGGCCGGTGGAACCGTGAGTACCACCTGACGCGCCTTTCTTGCCTCCGCCCACATTCGGATCCATCCAGCTCTTGTTGTCAGAGTCTTCGTAGTCGGTCCACTGTCCGTTGTTGTCGTTGTAGCCGGCAGAGAAGGTCATAGGGAAACGCAATGCTGTGGAAATGTTCTGATATCTGCCAAGCCAGTTCCAACCTTTCGGCGCAAGGGACTCGTTGTACCAGACGGGAGCAGTCTCTCTTGCCAGATCATTATCTTGATCTACATTAAACGGAGCACTCTCGTCCAACCTTACCTTCAGGTTGTCATTGGGATTCTTGAATTCGGTCTGTGTCCCAATGTTCGGGTCACCGTCCCAGTGACCGCCTATGAACGGGTCGCGGCGGCCGTTCTGATAGTACAGGCCGTAGGTCTTCCAGCCGTCGGCAGGATTTGCGGAAATAGCTCCGAGGTTGCGGTCCATGACGATGAGCTCTCCCGACGATGCTTCGGCAGCGTAATCGACGTGTGTGCCATCAGGGAGGTCATAAGAATATGTGCCGGCCGAGCAGGTACCGCCTGTAACGACATCATGAACGGTATCGGTCATCCATACATGCCAACTCCATATTACCTCTTTGGTGTCCACATCGTAGAGAGCTATGGCGGCGTTGCCGCGGTAAGGCTCGCCTGTGTCCGGATCGATGTTTACCTTGAACTGGAGCATACCATTGCCGTCGGCGAAATCGAGGTATTCAATGTTTGTTACGGCAGGTTTCAGATCTTGGCGGTCGGTGGTATTGTCCGTTACATCATCATTGATCACCTCACTCCAGAGCAGGTCTGCCGCAAGGCGCCTTCCTTCGGTAGGAAGCTTCACGTCCATACGGTTACCCATAGCGTAGGCAGGCATAATGTAGTAGCCAGCGTGGTCATATACATAGCTGTTGGCGGTCTGCAACGGTTCCGGCTGCTCATATTCAAAAGGAACCATTCTAGTCACCTTGGATCTCTTGATAGTGACTTGCGCCCCGTCGATCGTCTTGAAAGACTGTCCCATATTCCTGCCGTCCCTCATCTCCACGGTGATTCCGTCGGTGAATGTCTGCGGAATAACGGCTATGTTGATGACGGTAGGATTATTCTGGTCTGCGCTGAGAACAAGTCCGAGAATCTCATCCCCGCTGTTCGGAGTACCGTCCGGATCATAGGTTGAAGTGCTGAAGTCAAGAATCACCCTGGTATATCCCTCGCTGCCATATGTGTCAACGAGTTTGCCGTTATCCTTGTCGGCAAGGCCATCCGTGATGGGCTCTCCGGTGAACCGATCGAACTTCATCCCAATACCGCCGGCCACAACCTCATTATTGTTACCTGTAAGGTAGATTGACTGAACCACCTGATGCTTTCCGTTCTCATCAAGCTGTCCCCACAGCCTCAGCTGGACTATGCCGCACAGGTTGTAGAAGGGAAATGTTTCACCGTTGGTGCTGGCGGAAGCCATAGGATATACGTTGTCCTCGAATGTGCCATACTTGTACTTCTGGATATTCGGAAGATAGCTTCCTACGAACAGATTACCGTCAGAACTGATCTGTGCGAACGCATTGTCAACAGGATATGCTGCGGGATACAAGTTACTGCCCTCGAACTTGATAGGCATATCGCCGGCATCACCGATGAAGGTGGCGTATGTCCGGCCCAGGTCCGGATCATCATCGCTCGGATTTACTTGATCAAGGGTAAAAGTTCCAACTGAATTCTTTGAGAAAACGGCGATATTATCACCATCAGACCAATAGACCGGATAGTAATCACTCGTACCGTTGTTGGCCATATCGCCCATATATGTCTTTGTCGCCGGCTCGCCTACGATTGCACCGGTGATGCGGAGTACCTTCTGAACCTCTGAAGGCTCGGTCATTTCATTAAAATTGGTGCAGGAAGCAAGCAGGCCTGCAAGCGCTGCGATTGTAAGAATAGTATATTTTTTCATATCCTTGGCGCTTTATTGGATAACCTCTCTAATTGTGTAGTTGCCCTCTTTGTCTGTCCAGTCTGGGATATCCATCGAGATGGTGAGCTTCGGCACGTCAACAGAAATAGGATCTGCAGAGTTATAGCTGCTACCACCGCATGGAAACTCGTCACCTAGACTGTTGATGGCGGTGATTTTAATATCGTAGAAGGTGTTGCGCATCACGGAAAGGTAGTTCTTTCCGTTGTCAGTGTAGTTTTTATCTGAAATCCAGTAGTTATAGTACATGTAGCCCTCCTCATACACCTTGACGCCTTTCCCGCGAAGCTGGTCAACGGATGGCTCCGTAGTTCCCAGGGCAGTTGCGAGAGCACTGTTGTGTTTCAACAGGCAGGGGATGTCTCCGTAATAGTCGCCTTTATACTGGTAAAACGTAGTCCAGGATATGTCCTCGTTGGCATCATCGGAATCTCCGCCCTTGGTGACCCAGGGAACATCATTGTCATCTACATCAATATCCTCGTTGATTATGGCTTCACCGCTGAAACTTTTGATATGGCCGGCCCGTGCCTTGAAAACCAGACCGGTCACGCGGCCTTTCATCTTGGTACCTGGCGTGGCATCGCCCTTGTCTGAGACCAAAGGTGTGTCATAATACGGAGAGTTGTTCTCCATGCAGTAAAGCACTGTACCAAGGTCACTGAAAGAAAGTGACGCAGGATTATTGTCATAATATCCGTCAGTCATACTGTATGGAGTAGAGGCATCGCTGCTGGGAGATACCAGAAGCTGCTCCGTATCGCCTGTGCTGGAGGCGGCACTCCAACGCTGAATCAGGTTGAAACTGTTGACGCAGTTGAACAGTGCATAGCCCTCAATTGACATTGCTTCGATGGCGCCCTTGACGTCAGGGACGCCGGGGTATTCCAAGTCGCCGGAGCAGAGCACCTGGGTGAGCAGAGGAGCCACTTCCATAGAGAGGTTATTGTTCACAACTATCTTGGTGGCCAGACGCTCTATGGTAACTGTCGCCTCAATCTTTTCATCATCCGGGTCAGGCATTGTTATGAGCACTCCTGCCTGATCGCCTGAAGTGGTGGTTGCATCCTGCTTGTTTATCATCAGGAAATTATCCTCAGCCCAGCAGTCAGACAGATTGGCTTTGGTGTTGGTGAAAGTACCACAAATATCACCATACTCGCTGATTGTCATCCAAGAAGGTCTGTTGGCAATGACATACAGATAATAACTGCCTGAAATTGTCTCTGGAACGATTGCGTTGACCTCATACACACTGGCGGATTTCAGCTTCCATGCCATGATAGGCTGGCCGCTTACAGTCCTGTCCGATGATGAGATGATATTGACCGTACTTGCATCACTTAAAGATGTCGTGCTGACAAGACAGATGTCAAGTGTTGTGATGGCAGACTCTGTCTCAAGGTCGGCAACCGTACCGGTGCCGATGGTCTTGGTTGTTGCGGGACCTGCAATATTGAGCTTGATTGACAGATTTGCCCCGGGAAGAAGGGTCTCTTCTCCGATCTTCTCGCAGGAAGCGAATGCCAGCAGGGCGCACAGCCCCCAAAGTGATATGATAATCTTATTCTTCATTGTCGCTCACTGTTTCTGTTGTAACTTTTGCGGTAATCGTGAACGGGGCTGACTCTCCTGCCTTGGTGGAAAGATCCGTGTATGTGCCGGCATTCACATATAATGTTACCGTGTATCTGGTGTTGCGGTGTATGCTGTAGTCAGGTGTTGCCGCTCCACCTATATTGTTATTCACCGGAATGATGAAGTCATACACATGGGTGGCAGCCGGAACATTCCAGTTAAAATACGCACCCCTCAAGGTCTCGTTGACCACCAGACCGCCAGTCTGTATGGCATCTGTCCTTCGGTTGAAACCGTCGATATATACATAATACCCACCCTTTCCGGTTTCACTGTCGTAAATGTGATCATCACAAGCATTATCACCAATTGATGAAATATCCACTTGATGAGTTTCATCATCTGCCCAAACAACCTTGCCATTGTTCTTAATCCAGTTTCCGTCAATATCATTAATGGCCTTGAGAGTTTCGTCTTCGCTGTCACCTGCATAATAGGTGTAGGTCAGGCTTGATTCGCCAGGCAATGATGAAGGAGCTGGAAGTGTGGTGGGGTCAACGTAATTGTAGCCGGCCTTATAGTTGGCTTTGCTGACCTCCGCTTCAGCGTCCATATCCTCTGTGCAGATGCGCTCATCAATTTTATCCACCTTATTAAAGCTAAAACTGAATAACGGCTCTGCGATGGCAAGCGTCACGTGAAGGCAGGTTGCATTGGCCGTGGTACTCTGAATATTCTCCGGCACATAGAATTTGTCGCCCAGACGGACAGTCCAGTATTCGTCGCTCAAAGATGCGGGACCGATTGTCGTCTTAGTCTTTCCTGCTTCAGTCTTATTCTGTACGCCTGTCACCTCATACGATGTATAGGTGATGTTCTCAGACATTTCTTCGTTGTCGTCCTGCGTTGCACTGAAAATCCCCGGCAATTGGCCAAGAAGCACTCCGTTACTTTTATCATCGCCTTTTTCCCATGCTTCGCAACCTTTGATTGCATTGATGGCATCAGGTTTAGTATTGGATACTTTAAAATTTTTTCCGGCCACATAGGTGTATATAAATGGCGTGTAACTAATAGGAGGTTGTGACGTAGGATGGTCTGATGTGCGATAGGGCTTTACTGCAAAAGACCATTGTCTCTGGAATTTTCCATCATTGCCCGCTCCAGCAATATCGGTATTATTCCCCGTCCTATAAAATTTCGCATCGGTGTACTGCACCTTCTGTGCGTAGATGTTGTTGATGGTGCGGGTCACGTGGCCGTACCAGTCGCGGGTGTAGTAGCCGTCGGAGTTGGCAGAACCAACCTGCTGCGAAGCCATCTTAGTGGTAACAGTGCCATCTGTGGTGCCGTCTTCGTCTGACCAGGCAATGGTGTTGGGAATGTTCTCCAGTGTCACTGACTTTACGAAGATCTTCGGAACATCGGTGCTGGAATAGTCCACTCCATCAGCCGGTTCGCTGGTAATTCTGTTCACAACAATCTGCGCCACCGAACGCCCCCGGTTGAAGCCGTTTGCGCCGTCTACGGTCACGGCCTTTCCGCTTCCAAGCTCTCCACTATTGAAAGTAACAGCTTTGCATCCGCTGATGAGGCATGCGGGCTCGTCCACGTTCTTCAGCACTTCCGTATAAACGGCAGGAGTGCTCAGCATGGTCTTCAGCTGTGATTCCGTGCCCTCGAAATCACCCAGAGTGGTGTGAAGGTCAGCCGGAGTGGCACCCGACAGGGTGAATCCTTCTTCATTCAGCACCACATACACATTGTAGTTGCGGCAGTCTGACTGCGGCAGGACTATCTGATTGGCAAGCGCTACGTTGTATCTGCCTGTCTCCCTGGTCGTATTGAAACCGAAGGCATAGAATGTATTGAACACAAGATTGCCATCTGTCTCACTGTCTTCCGAATTGACGCCATAGAAGATCAGCACGCGCATACAGTTGACGACAGGCTCCTGAACAGCGCCGCTTCCGCTGCCGCCAGCCTTTGTGCTGAACGAAACGGAGAGGTCGATCTTGGGTTCCACCTCTGCTGCAATCTCCTGCTCCTTGGCACATGATGCCAGGAGAAGCAGGACGGTGAGTATATATATCACTTTTTTCATCATATCTTAAATATCTGCGAATTCTGTTTAGAATGAAACATCCTGCTTGCCGTCCACCCAGTCTTTCACGTTCAAAGTGATGTCCAGCAGTGAGAAATCATCTCCACCTACGGAAATGCGGTACGTATAAATCTTCCCGGCTTCCCATGACACATAATCGGAATCTGTATCCTGAATCTTTCCTATCTTCATTGTCCTTCTGATGGGAACACCTCCATCCTTGAAGATGAAAGCGACAGCGATTTCAGTGTCGGCAGTCAGTTTCTGTGGAATCATGAAGAAGGTCTTGCTGCCACTGGCCTTCTGCCTTACATATGTGTCGGGCGCCGTACCGAGAATCTCAAAATCCTCGGCCTTGTCAAATGACTGCGAGTATGAATCAATAGCGGTTGTACTCAAATCTGACCATGCAAAATCGACCAGGTTCCCTGCAGGATTACCAGTAGCTGTGCATCCACCACTGTCCTTGACGTTCCCAAGCGTTATCTCTGTTCCGAACTCGACGTTGGCTCCCATTGTGGTAATGTCAAAGTTCACCGCAGCCAGAGCATGATAGAAATTGATGTTGATTTCGTCGTTTGTCGAAGAAGTATATGTCTTTTCGGTGAATGCGAAAAGCAGGTCCTTCTGACTCTCGGCGTCCTGGAAAGGCGCCGCAGTGGCAGGCTCCGGGAGTGAATAGCTGAACGTGACCACCTTCTGCTGCGAGTCAGACGCAGTACTTCCCGGCCATGCAAGACCGTCCACTATCGTTGAGATGCTCACCGGATAGTATGACCAGAAGCGGCTCGCGACATTCGAGCGCCATTTGGGTCTGGCGGCATCCTTCTCCTCATCGGTACCGGTTGCGGGAACGTCACTCCAGTCCCAGCTGTGGTTGGTATTATCGCCTGTATAGTTAAGCACCTTATTTTCAAGGAAGTGGTAGTTCGTCTTGTCAGAGGCTTGGACATTCTCACCCGTTGCAGTTGCCATGTCATCGTCGAGGTAACCTTGCATTCCAAAGGACTGGCCCGTATGGTTGATGCCAGCTGTCGTAATAATCACCCCCTTTGTAGCTACAGACGACACGACGGGGACAATGGAAGAGCCCTGGCCAAAGCCTGGGCCGAGCTTCTGGCAGCATGCGAGTGTGCCGCTCATTGCAATCAGCGCCACAGCACCGAAGAGTCTGTTGATTATCTTCATATTAACATTCATAGTATTGCAAATAATACATGCTATAAAAATATTGTAAATATATAACATTTCTATTATATTCCTAAGCCATTTGAATTTTCAGAAAAAATCATATTTAAAAATTCAAAAAGAGAAAGCCCGGTCTATCTTTCTTAGACCGGGCTAATTCTTGAAGGTGGTCCCACTTGGGCTTGAACCAAGGACTCCCTGATTATGAGTCAGGTGCTCTGACCAACTGAGCTATGGGACCGTATCCAGCGCAAATATAATAAAATGCGCGGAATATTTCAGTATAAAAACCTTAGTTTACTTTAATTTCTACATCAACACCGCTAGGAAGCTCGAGGCGCATGAGAGCGTCGATAGTCTTAGGGTTAGAGCTGTAGATGTCCACCAGGCGGCGGTAAGAACTAAGTTCGAACTGCTCACGAGCTTTCTTGTTAACGAAAGTAGAGCGGTTGACAGTGAAGATCTTCTTGTCTGTAGGAAGGGGGATAGGACCACTTACAACAGCGCCGGTAGATTTGACTGTCTTTACGAGCTGATCGGTTGATTTGTCAACCAATGCATGATCGTAAGATTTCAATTTAATTCTGATTTTCTGGCTCATTATAATTTAATTTTTATTGTTTTTACTTATAAAGACTGGAAATGACGGCCTTGACTCTCGATAACCTCCTTGGCTATCGATGCAGGAACCTCTTCATAATGACTGAACTCCATTGTGCTGGTGGCACGTCCTGAAGAGAGTGTACGCAGAACTGTCACGTAGCCGAACTGCTCTGACAGAGGTACAAGCGCCTTGATGATACGTGCGTTGCCTTTTGAATCCATGTCCTGAATCTGGCCGCGGCGACGGTTGAGGTCACCAACGATGTCACCCATGTATTCTTCGGGAGTGACAACCTCCAGCTTCATGATAGGCTCCATAAGCACGGGGGAGCAATGTTTGAGGGCCTCTTTGTAGGCAACCCTCGCGCAGATCTCGAATGAGAGGGCATCGGAATCCACAGGGTGGTATGAACCGTCGAGAAGGCGGACCTTCATTGCGGTGAGTTCATAACCTGCAAGGACACCGTTTGCCATCGCAGCCTTGAAACCTTTCTCCACAGCAGGAATGAATTCGCGGGGGATGTTGCCGCCTTTGACCTCGTCAACAAACTGAAGTCCGGTGACACCCTCGTCTGCGGGTGAGATTTCTGCCACGATATCGGCGAATTTACCTTTACCGCCAGTCTGCTTCTTGAATACCTCATGGATTTCATAAGCAGAGCGGATGGCCTCTTTATAGTTGACCTGAGGTGCACCCTGGTTGATCTCGACTGCAAACTCACGGCGGAGGCGGTCGATGATGATGTCAAGGTGAAGCTCGCCCATACCACTGATGATGGTCTGGCCGCTTTCTGCATCAGATTCAACTGTGAATGTGGGATCTTCCTCGGAAAGCTTCGCGAGGGCGATACCCAGCTTGTCTACATCATTCTGTGTCTTGGGCTCGACTGCAACTCCGATCACGGGATCGGGGAATACCATCGATTCCAGTACTATAGGTTTGTTCTCGACACAGATTGTATCTCCGGTACGCAGCTCCTTGAACCCGACGGCAGCGCAGATGTCGCCTGCCTGGACAAAGTCGATGGGGTTCTGCTTGTTGCTGTGCATCTGATACAACCTTGCGACACGTTCTTTTTTGTCTGAACGGGTATTGAGCACGTAAGAACCGGCGTCAAGACGGCCTGAATATGCTCTGAGGAAAGCCAGACGACCTACATACGGGTCTGTGGCAATCTTGAACACGAGTGCACAGAAAGGCTCGTCCTCGCTGGGATGGCGGACCACTGTATCACCTGTGCGGGGGTCGGTACCCTCGACGCTCTCCACATCCAGAGGGCTGGGGAGATAACGCATCACGGCGTTGAGAAGGAACTGCACACCTTTGTTCTTGAAAGAAGAACCGCAGCATGCAGGCACAGCCTCCAGCTTGATGGTAGCTTCTCTCAGAGCGGCGATTATCTCTTCGTCGGTGATTGAATCGGGATCGTCGAAATATTTCTGAAGGATTTCATCGTTGAAACCTGCAACAGACTCTATCAGACGGCCTCTCCATTCCTTGGCCTCGTCCATCATGTCGGCGGGGATGTCCTTGATTTCATAATTGACCAGCTCTGTACTGTTGTTATAGTATATAGCCTTCATTGCGATAAGGTCAATTATACCTTCGAAGGTATCCTCAGCACCGATAGGGAGGCAGATGGGAACGGCATTGGCACCGAGTTTCTCGTGGATCTCTTCAACAACGGCATAGAAATCAGCGCCTGTGCGGTCCATCTTGTTGACATAGGCAATCTTGGGGACACGGTATTTGTCGGCCTGACGCCATACTGTCTCAGACTGGGGCTGCACACGACCTACTGCGCAGAACGTTGCGATGGTGCCGTCAAGCACCCTGAGCGAACGCTCCACCTCAACGGTAAAGTCTACGTGGCCCGGAGTGTCGATCAGATTGATCTGATACTTCTTGCCTTCATAGTCCCAAAAGGCTGTGGTTGCAGCAGAAGTGATGGTGATGCCACGCTCCTGCTCCTGAACCATCCAGTCCATTGTGGCTGCTCCATCGTGCACCTCGCCGATCTTGTGAGTTTTTCCTGTATAATACAGAATACGCTCGCTGGTCGTCGTCTTGCCGGCATCGATGTGAGCCATGATACCGATGTTTCTAGTATATTTGAGGTCTCTTGCCATTTGACTTTCAGTACCCTTTCTCTTAACTCAGTTGGATTAGAAACGGAAATGAGCGAATGCTTTGTTGGCCTCGGCCATCTTGTGCATATCCTCTTTTCTCTTGAACGCTGCACCTTCGCAGTTATAAGCTGCCATGATTTCAGCACACAACTTTTCGGCCATTGAGTGACCAGAACGCTTACGGGCGTAGAGTACCATATTCTTCATACTGATGGAGATTTTGCGCTCGGGTCTAACCTCTGTAGGAACCTGGAAGTTAGCACCACCGATACGGCGGCTCTTTACCTCGACCTGGGGAGTGATGTTCTCCAGCGCCTTCTTCCAAATTTCTATAGGAGCCTGCTCAGAATCTTTCATCTTCTCGCCTACCATATCAATGGCATCGTAAAAAATTGAATAAGCGATACTCTTCTTCCCCTGTAACATAAGGTTGTTGACGAAACGTGTAACCATCACGTCGTTGAACTTAGGATCAGGAAGTAGAATCCTCTTTTTAGGCTTCGTTTTTCTCATTTTTCAATTAGTTAATTAGATAATAAAACAGATAGATTACTTCTTAGCTTTCTTGGGACGTTTAGCGCCATAGAGAGAACGACTCTGAGTGCGGCCCTCTACACCTGCTGTATCCAAGGCACCTCTAAGAATGTGGTAACGAACACCAGGAAGGTCTTTTACACGACCGCCACGAACAAGCACGATGCTGTGCTCCTGGAGGTTGTGACCCTCACCGGGGATGTATGCATTGACCTCTTTCTGATTGGTGAGACGTACACGTGCAACCTTACGCATTGCTGAGTTAGGTTTCTTGGGAGTTGTTGTGTAAACACGTACGCATACACCACGTCTCTGAGGACATGCATCAAGCGCGCGAGATTTGCTTTTCTCTACGATAACCTCGCGACCTTTGCGAACTAATTGTTGAATTGTTGGCATAAATAGTTGTTAATCTTTTATTTATGTTAAATAACCGCTTTTTGCGGGGCTGCAAAGATAGACATTTTTTCAAGAATATCAACACGTTTTGCACAAAAA
>JAZLJK010000072.1:0-15044 GCA_045617865.1 Bacteroidales bacterium
GCAGTCGATGGTGCTTGCTTTCCAGTTTGGCGACGGCTTCACCAACATGATAACTCCTACATCCGGCGTATTGGTGGCAGTTCTGGGCATGGCCCGTATCCCCTATGCCAAATGGTTAAAGTTTATCTGGAAATTCATCCTGGTCCTTGTAGTGCTGGGTTTTGCACTGCTGCTTCCAACAGTGTTTGCAAACATCGCCGGTTTCTAGTCACCAGCGTTTTACCGATTTGCCGCTATGCAGCGGCATTGCAACGTCGTCGACCAGTCAAGGTCGTTTCCCGGCAACACCCAGCTTGTTCTTAACGTTACGGCTTATATTCCTCCATCTCCTCCGCCACTTCCGCACTTGCCGGCACAAGATTCACAGGTAGGTGGACACCTGCTCTGATGCAAAGAAGCTCCATTTTGTTCTCGTTTGTCGGGTGTAGCAGTGCCGCGCATAGAGAGCGGCCGGACGCATACGACAGGACTAGCAGCCAAAACCGTGGGAAAGCGTTGCTAGTCCTCATGTTAGCGCCTGAAAATTGATGTTTTGCGAGGACTAGTAACAAAAACGGGCCTATTTGACAGCTAGTCCACAGGCAGACTGCCCGTTTCCGTCGTACAACAGCCCTGTCCGGCCAGACCCAGCTGGTCCTGTCCTGTATGATCCAGCCTGATCTGTCACGAGTGCCAGAAATAGGGCGAAAACTGCGACTCGTGACAGGATATTGTGCAATTAGTGCATTTTACGTGTCACGACTTACAAAAATGCGGTGATTTCTGCCACTCGTGACATGCAAGCCATATCCCGATTCATGTGAAATGCCAGTCTGGGCCGCAGGGGGGGATTTTATCTCCATTCAGGGCTGCAGAACCGTTCGTGACATTCATCGTCACACTCAACATACCCCAGAACCATCTGTGCCCCGTGTCCCATGTGACGATGCCGCCATCTCCGCCTCATCGTCACACGCCATCTGCCCAGACATACCTGCGGACCACATCTCGAATGACGATGAATTTCATAACGGCATGAAATCATGTCTGGTCGTCCTCGTGCAAAACATCTAAGCACGATGATGCGCCCCACAGGTGCCTGCAGCGGGGATTGCCGTGCATAGATGAAGACTGCCCCCCCGCATCTAAGCACGCCGATGTTCTTCAGACGCGCCTGCAGGCCATGTTTCCGTGCTTAGATGAATGTCACGAAGCCATAGCTGGCTGTCAGGCGAGGCGGACTCTGAGTAAACAGTTTCCAGTCCACGGTATAATGCCACTGGTGCGTCTGGAAAGGCGGTTGTCGTGGGCTGACACTCTCATGTGTGAGAGCCTCAGTCCACGCTGATGGCCGCTGAACTGTGCTGTAGGGCAGGTGCCCGTGGACTGGCGAAGCGACAGATTTGTAGTATCGTTCCGAGTCGTTGTTCTTAACGTTGCTGCGTTTGGCCGCACAAAAGAGCGGCTGGCAGAATGGGCCGGAGCATATCCCCCGGCGGGCTGAAGCCCTGCTGCTCGGGCCGCAAGCATACATGCTTGCTGTGAACCCCTCGCGACCCATGATGTTCAAAGAGAAGCCTGGAGCAGATGAACGCGAAGCTCCAAGGGTCGTGATAAAATACGCCAGCCAGCAATCGCGACGTGTTATATAATACACTGATAATCAACCAGATAAATCATAATCCATGCCTGATTATTAACATGGGTTACATATTATTTGACTGATATTCAATCAGATACGTAACACATCACTTCTACCACTGCCGTACAAAAGGAGCGTCTGGCAGGTTGGGCCGGAGCATATCTTCACCCGTGAAGTTTAAACGGGAGGCACCGCCGCAGATGAGTTCCGCGCCGCGGAGCGTGCCGAAAACAGATGCAGGAGGGGGTAAGCTAGCGCTCGAACGAAGTGAGAAAAGCGCCCCCTCCTGCACTGTTTCGGCAGCGGAGCACGCGCGACGAAAGCTGCGAGCGGGGGGATGGAGCGCAGCGGAAATGCTCCGGCCCATTGCTGCCAGCGCGAAGTGCGACAGAAATGCAGTCAGAATTGCTGCCAGCGCGAAGTGCGGCAGAAATGCAGTCACAGATTGCTGCCAGCGCGAAGTGCGGCAGAAATGCAGTCAGAATTGCTGCCAGCGCACAAGTGCGGCAGAAATGCCATCAGAATTGCAGCCAGCGCGAAGTGCGGCAGAAATGTCATCGTTGTGGAATTTGATTCTGCGCAGCAAGCCTAGCAGGATACCACTTCATCCACCTTCATGTCGTGAGGTTCTGTGGGCAGCACTTCCACGAGCTGGCATTTGAAGCACACGCCTATTGTTCTGGCGCGGAAGCCGTCACGCGACATATACCTGTCGTAGAATCCCTTTCCGCGGCCAAGACGGTCACCGGCTTGGGTAAAGGCTCTGCCGGGAACAATCATCACGTCTATCTCACTGGCAGATACCGGAGCCGCATTGGTTCCGGGCTCCATAATACCCCAGGCGCCACAGGAAAGGGACTCGGTGGAATATGGATAGAATTCCATCTGATCACCTTCCACTTTCGGAATCACCACCTTCCAGCCAGCAGCCAGAAGTCTGTCGACAAGCGGCAGTGTGTCAATCTCATCCGGCATCGGCATGAAGGCTGCGGCACAACCGGCCGGCTGCTTATCCGGCATAGCGTCGGTGCAGGTGGTCTGATCCAGCAGACTGCAGGTGCAGGTGGTCGGATCCAGCAGAGCGCCAGTGCGGGCGGCCAGATCCAGAGCAGCCTCTTCCCTCACCTCTGCAGTGAGGGCCGAAACAGCTGCGGCAACAGCCTTGCGTATTTGTGTCTTGGTGGTCATATATAAAATTGTTTTACAAAGATAATTACTAAGTTTGTACCCATGAAAAAGATTTTACTTGCAATGTTGGCCGTGGCAGTTTCGCTGCAGCTGGCGGCTCAGAACAAGCCAATAATAGGAATTTCCTGCAATGCCACTGGCAGTGCGGCCCATATATCATATATAGAAGCCATTGAGATGGCGGGCGGAATTCCGCTCATCATCCCACGGATTGAAGAAGGAACCGATCTTGAAAAGGCTGTCTCACGCATAGACGGGCTGCTTGTAATCGGCGGAGAGGACATAGATCCTGCAATCTACGGCGAAGAAGCCATTCCGGAGATGGGTGAGATTGTGCCCTGGCGTGATGAATATGACATTGCGGTGGTGAGCAAGGCATATCAGGCAGGTATTCCAATCCTTGGCATCTGCCGCGGCATCCAGGTAATCAATGTGGCCTTCGGAGGGACTCTCTACCAGGACCTGCCCGCGCAGTTCGATGGGCTCACAGAAGTCCACAGCCAGAAGGAGCACAGTTCTCAGGGCACACACCGCATTGTTCTTGAGAAAGGCACCGAGCTGGCATATATTCTCCCCGAAGGTGATCTGATGGTGAATTCTTTCCACCATCAGGCAGTGAAAGATGTAGCTCCCGGATTTATTGTGGCTGCCGGCAGCCCGGAAGGCGTGATTGAGGCAATCGAATATATCGATGAGACACACAATATCATGGGGGTGCAGTTCCACCCCGAAAAGATGGTGGGCAACTCCGACACACTCCTGCCAATCTTCACCCGCTTCATCGCCACCAGCCGCAGGTAGCCGGGAAAATTAGAAGTTCCATTTTGTACCCAGGCAGGGATTTACCATAAAGCCCTTGTGTCCCAGGAAATTGTTTGAGAGTTCGATCTCGGTACCGAGGTTGAGATGTTTGCCCACTGCATACCAGATCTGAGGCTCGGCCAGGAAGGAGAACTTGGTGGTAACAGTACTGAGACCTTCAAGATACGCACCGTTGTTGCCCCAGAAATCAAAGAATCCCTTGAAGACAAGACCGCTGACGCCAAAGATGTCGTTCAATCCCCATACACCTGAGAATTTTACAGGGATGTCAGCAGTACCGAAGCCGAAATGCTTGTCGTACATCACATATGCTGTGAATGTCTTGCTGAAGTCATCAGAGTGAAGGAAATATTTTGCACCAAGGCTGAAGATGCTTGAGCCGAAGTTGCCGCCGTCATACTCCACATGAGCACTGAGGTCTTTCAATTTAGTGTCCTGCCAGAAATTGAGTCCGCGCTCTATCTCGAAGTATGTGCCGTTGATGGCGCTGCGTCCCTGACCTTTCTGACCGAAATAGTGGTCGATGAAGAAGAAAGTGTCACCATATTCATCACCCTTGAACATTTCAACGGTAGTGGTTACATAATCGCGGCCGAAATCATAGAAGGTCTGGAGATTAGTCTGAGCATTGGCTGCAAAAGCCATAAGCACAGCTGCAATGGAAATAATGACTTTTTTCATAAGATATTATTTTTACTATTGATTTATAATTCAGATAATTTATTGATTCTCAAGCGTTCACACACTTTTGGAAGATTCTCCACTATATGCGGGCAGGCCATCGGGTCGCGCAGTGAGGCACTTCCGACCTCCACAGCCCTCGCACCGGCCATCATCATCTCAATGACCTGTTCGGCAGAAGAGACACCGCCGCACCCCACAACGGGAATCGAGCAGCTGCGGCTCACCTGATACACCATCCTGAGAGCCACCGGGAAGATACATCCGCCGGAAACTCCACCTGTGGTGTTGGAAAGAATGGGCTTGCGGGTATTGATGTCAATGCGCATTCCAAGAAGAGTGTTGATAAGCACAAGGCCGTCAGCCCCACCCTGCTCTGCAGCCTTCGCCACAGCCACGATGTCTGTCACATTCGGCGAGAGTTTCACAATGAGCGGCTTGGAGCACTCGTTCCTGATTGCCCTGACGAGAGATTCGAGAGAAGCGGGATCGGTGCCGAATGCCATGCCGCCACCGTGGACATTGGGGCATGAAACATTCAGCTCCACTGCATCCACATCAGGCGACGCACTTGCCAGAGCACAGCACTTGACATATTCCTGCTCGCTGAACCCGCTTATATTCAAAAGTATCGCACCTTTGTAGATAGAGCGCAGCGAAGGCAGCTTCTCTGAAAGAACCACATCAATTCCAGGGTTCTGGAGCCCGACACAGTTGAGAAGACCTCCCTCGCACTCTGCTATGCGCGGCAGTGGATTGCCGTAGCGCGGTTCGAGAGTGGTGCCCTTAACTGCTATGCCACCAAGTATATTGAGGTCCCACAAAGGGGCGAAATCCTCACCGAAGCCGAAAGTGCCGCTTGCGGGAATCACCGGATTGTTCAGATGAAGACCGGCAAAGTTTACGCTGAGATCTACCATATCAGTTCGTTGTTTTTAAATACAGGACCGTCTTTGCAGACACGGCGCGGCCCGTTTGCCGTCTGGATCGAACATCCCACACACGCTCCGAATCCACAGCCCATCCTTGCTTCAAGCGACATCTGTCCCGGAACATCCGTGGCAGAGGCGATGGCGCGGAGCATAGGCATCGGGCCACAGGCATAGTAGTAGTCCATACCGGCCGGAAGTGCACCTGTAACAAAGCCCTTCACACCTGCCGATCCGTCTTCTGTGCATACCACAACCTTGCAGCCGAGAGCCTCAAGCTCTTCCTTCAGCATTACATCGGCAGCACTCCTGAACCCCATGACCACTGTGGGCTTGTTGATAAACCTGGCCAGATACAGCAGAGGGGCCACCCCAACGCTGCCACCTATCAGGCAAGGATGCCCGGCAGCTGTCTCCACATCGAATCCATTCCCCAGATAATGCAGCACCTGAAGCGACTGCCCGGGCTGCATGCCGGACAGGAAGGCAGTGCCCTGCCCCACTATCTTGTAGACCACAGTAAGTATCCCGTCCTTCCAGTCTGCCACAGCAAATGGACGGCGGAGATAGAATCCAGGAACCTGCACCTGCACGAACTGTCCGGGAAGTGGCTCGTCGGAGCACTCCAGACATAACATTCTGCAGTCATGTGCTATTTCAAGGTTTGATACTATTTTCAGAGACGAATCTATCATATTGAGAATTGTTTCAATTACATTTCATCTTTCTTGTCGATGCCTTTGACATCTTCATCATTCTTGTGGGCAAGAATTGCGTTGAGCACGATACCTGCGATTGCAGCAACTGCAAGGGCGCTGAGGGTTACGTGGAACTCACCGAGGTTGAAGCTCACACCGTTGCCGAGACCAAGTGCGCACACAAGGATGACTGCTGCGATGATGGTGTTGCGGCTCTTGGTGAAATCAACTTTGTTCTCGACCATGTTTCTGATACCGATGGCGGCGATCATACCGTAAAGGACGAATGAGATGCCACCTACAAGTGCCGCCGGCATAGAGTTGATGAGAGCGGCGAACTTGGGGCAGAATGAGAAGAAAATGGCGAAGTATGCTGCGATGCGGATGACACGGGGGTCGTAAACCTTGCTGAGTGCAAGCACGCCTGTGTTCTCACCGTATGTGGTGTTGGCGGGACCGCCGAAGAGAGATGCAAGGATTGTGGCGCATCCGTCGCCGAGGAGGGTGCGGTGAAGGCCGGGATCTTCGATGAAGTTCTTGTTGCAGGTTGCGCTGATTGCAGAGATGTCACCGATGTGCTCCATCATTGTTGCGAGAGCTATGGGCATGATGGCGATTATGGCGCTCACCGCATATGACCAGTTGTGGACCCCGCCGAACACTGTCTGGCTCCACGCAACGGGGAATCCGATCCATGCAGCCTCTTTCACGCTTGTGAAGTCGATGGCCCAGTTCTCTGCTCCGCCCACATTACCTACAAGGACACACACAATGTATGTGCCGATGATACCCATGAGGATGGGGATGATCTTGAGCATGCCTTTAGCATATATGTTGAAGATGATTACGAGTGCAAGCGCAATGAATGCCACAGCCCAGTTGTTCTGGCAGTTGTTTACTGCAACGGGGGCGAGGCCCAGACCGATGGCGATGATGATGGGGCCTGTCACAACGGGCGGGAAGTATTTCATCACTTTCTTGATGCCGATGAGCTTGATGATAAGGGCGAGCACCAGATAGAGAAGACCTGCTGCTGCCACACCGAGGCATGCATAAGGAAGCATTTCTGTGTTGGCGGCACCGTCGGCAAGACGCGGGGCGATGGTGGCGTATCCGCCGAGGAATGCGAATGATGAACCAAGGAATGCGGGAACTTTGAATTTAGAGAACACATGGAACAGAAGTGTTCCAAGGCCTGCCATCAGCAATGTTGTAGAAACATCAAGGCCTGTGATCAGGGGCACGAGGATTGTTGCACCGAACATTGCGAACATGTGCTGTAAACCCAGCACCAGCATTCTGGGTTTGCCCAGAGTGGTTGCATCATAGATGCCGTTGACGGGAAGCGGTTGCTTTTCCATAATAGTGATTTTAGGGTTATATATTAATTGGTGTAAAATTATGTAATAATCAGGCACGTATTCAGAGCCGCGCATACATTTTATCAACAACTAATGAGCAACCTTTGTATATTTGCAGCATGATTGATTATTCACTTTCAGGGAAGCAGCTTGCCATCGTGGGGCCGAACGGCACCGGCAAGTCTGCAATCGCGCGTCAGATGGCCTTTGACAACGGAGGCAAGTATGTGGCCTTCCGCGACTCTTACGGCCACAAGGCAGATCAGGATTATTTTCTCCAGCAGCGCTGGAACATGTCGGCAATGGATGCAGACACACCCGAGACTGTGACATTCTCATCTGGAGAGCTGCGCAAGCACCACATCCGCGAGGCACTTGAAGCTGGAAACACGCTGCTTGTGCTGGACAACCCCTACATCGGGCTTGACGCACCGGCAAGGAACATCCTCACAGCCCAGCTTGCCAGGATGGCCGGTGAAGGCTGCACGATTGTGCTGGTCCTGAGCCGCACAGACGAGCTGCCGCCATTTGTGAGCCACGTCCTGGAGACCTTCCGTGGAAGCAGTGAAACTAAGCTTCAGACAATAGAGGAATTCCGCGCATCTCATTTTCCACCTGAAGTGATAAGGCTTCATAACGTTTCTGTTTCATACGGTGGTAAAACTATACTTAAGCCGCAGAACTGGATTGTTCATGAAGGTGAGCACTGGGCCATCACGGGCGCTAATGGAAGCGGCAAGAGCACCCTTCTCAGCCTCATCTGCGCCGACAATCCGCAGGGCTACGGATGTGACATCACCCTGTTCGGGAAACAGCGCGGCACAGGAGAGACGATCTGGGACATAAAGAAGAATATCGGCTATGTAAGTCCCGAAATGCACCGCGCCTACGACAAGGTTGCCGCCACCGCACTTGAAATTGTGACAAGCGGTCTGTTCGACACCGTAGGGCTGTGCCGCCGCCCCACTCCGGAGCAGTTCGCAACCGCCCGCGGCTGGATGGCGCGATTCGGCATAGAAGAGCTCGCAGACACACTGTTCCCGCGGCTTTCAAGCGGTCAGCAGAGACTCTGCCTGGTGGCACGTGCATTCGTGAAGAATCCTCCGCTGTACATCCTTGACGAGCCTTTCCACGGTCTGGACAACGAATGGCGTCTGAAAGTGAAAGGTCTCATAAACGAGTTCTGCTCAGCACCGGGCAAGACTCTGCTCATGGTGACACATTATCCCGAAGAATACCCGGCCTGCATAGACCACAGCCTCACACTCTAGACATGTCATTCAAGGATAGCAAACTGATTGGCCACCTGGCAAGTTTCCTGGCCTATACAATCTTCGGATTCAACATAATACTGACAAAGGACCTCATGGGTTCCGGCGCCTTATCGCCTCTGGGACTCTTCACAATGCGCGCCATCGGAGCTGCGCTCTGTTTCTGGACCCTCTCTCTTTTCGCGCCTTCTGAGAAAGTTGAGAAGCGCGACCTCATCGGCATAGCGCTGGCATCTTTTACTGGATTCTTCCTGACTCAGGTCTCCTTCCTGAAAGGGATAACAATGGCCACTCCGCTCGACTGCTCGATCATATCCACGCTCTCACCGGTATTCACAATGATTGTGGCAGCTCTGATTCTGAAAGAGCCTATATCGCTGAAGAAGGCGGGCGGCGTGCTGCTGGGTCTTGCCGGCATTATCCTGCTCATTCTGAACAGTGTCACCGTAAAGCGGACCGGAGCCGCGGAAACCACCCCATACGGCATCGTGCTGCTCATCATCAACAGCCTTTCATTTGCAATATACCTGGGCGCGTTCCGGCCGATCATCCGCAAATACAGCGTGGTGACTTTCATGAAGTGGATATTCCTCTTTGCGATTGTGATGACCCTGCCCTTCACCGCGAAGGAGATCGTCACACTAAACTACTCAGCTATTCCCGGCAAATGCTGGTGGGAGCTTGCATACCTGATAGTGATGGCCACCTTCGTGGCTTACTACCTCGTACCTGTCGGCCAGCAGAGGCTGCGCCCGACAGTAGTGAGCCTCTATTCTTATATGCAGCCCATCATCGCCACCGCAACAGGCATAGCTCTTGGAATGGACCGCCTCACCTGGACCAAAGCGGCATGCTTTGCAATGGTGATTGCAGGTGCAGTGCTTGTCAACCGCTCGAAGGCAAAGGCACAGGATTAGAAATATATTTGCTACATTTGCACGATACGCCACACGACAAATAATTCAAAATCAAATATTATGGTATCAACCACCACACTTAGAGACAATGCCACCTTCCGTTGGATAGCATTGCTGCTACTGGCACTTGCCATGTTCTGTTCATACATCTTTATGGACATCCTCTCACCTATCAAAGACCTTATGATGACCGAGCGCGGCTGGGATTCAACCGCTTTCGGAACAATGCAGGGAGCCGAGACATTCCTGAATGTGTTCGTATTCTTCCTGATTTTTGCGGGAATAATTCTGGACAAGATGGGTGTGCGTTTCACAGCCCTCCTTTCTGGAGCAGTGATGCTCGTCGGCGCGGTCATCGAGTATTATGCCATCAGCGAAGCCTTCATGGGCAGCAGCCTCGAGGCCTGGTTCACCACCCATTTCAACTATGTTCCCGGCTTCGACGAGCTTGGCGTTTCGCCTTTCTATGCAGGCATGCCCGCGTCAGCCAAGCTGGCCGCCATCGGATTCATGTTCTTCGGATGCGGCACGGAGATGGCCGGCATCACAGTTTCACGCGGTATCGTGAAGTGGTTCAAGGGACGCGACACTGCCCTTGCCATGGGTTCTGAAATGGCACTCGCCCGCCTGGGTGTGGCAACATGCATGATTTTCTCACCCTATTTCGCAAAGCTCGGTGGAACAATCGACGTTTCTCGCTCTGTGGCATTCGGTGTTGTCCTGCTCGTCATCGCACTCATCATGTTCATTGTCTACTTCTTCATGGACAGGAAGCTTGACGCTCAGACAGGTGAAGCAGAGGAAAAAGATGACCCCTTCAAGGTAAAGGATATCGGCAAGATACTCTCAAGCCTCGGATTCTGGCTTGTGGCCCTTCTCTGCGTGCTCTATTATTCTGCAATCTTCCCCTTCCAGAAATATGCAGTCAACATGCTTCAGTGCAACCTCAGTCTCACACCTGCCGAAGCAGGCACATTCTGGGGAGGCAGCAGCGTCACAATCGTGCAGTACATCATAATGCTTGTTGTGGCAGTATGTTCTTTCGCAAGCAATTTCTCAAAGAAGAAAGGGATGAAGGTGGGCCTCATGGTGCTTGCAGCGCTGGCACTTGTGGTATACTGCTACATGGGCTTCAAGCGCGGCACAGCCGAAACAATCTTTGCCGTGTTCCCTCTGCTGGCAGTCGCCATCACTCCTATCCTCGGCAGCTATGTAGACCATAAGGGCAAAGCTGCTTCAATGCTGATGCTCGGATCGCTGCTTCTGATTGCCTGCCACCTCACATTCGCATTCGTGCTTCCTGCATGCAAAGGCAGCGCAGTGGGCGGAATCATCGTGGCATACCTCACAATCCTTGTGCTTGGTGCATCGTTCTCACTTGTTCCCGCAGCCCTCTGGCCCAGCGTTCCCAAACTTGTTGACGAGAAGATCATCGGCAGCGCATACGCCCTCATCTTCTGGATTCAGAACATCGGTCTCTGGCTGTTCCCTCTGCTTATCGGCAAGGTGCTTGACAAGACCAATCCGGGTGTGACCAACCCCATCGGTTTCGACTACACATGGCCCCTCGTAATGCTCGCATGCCTCGGCATAGCAGCATTCCTCATCGCCCTTTACCTCAAGGCAGTGGACAAGAAAAAAGGCCTCGGACTTGAAGAGCCCAATATCAAATAGTGATACCAGGAATCCATCCCATTGACTCTCCGGAAGCGATGTCGGCGGCCATCAGGCACGTCGGCATCATTCCTTTTGTACGCAACACAATTCCCGGCTGGTCTGTCGAAGAGCTCACAGCAAAGGGAGCCTGGTTCTGGGATGACGGAGAAGGCGGCGTGCTGGGTCCGTGGGACTGGAAGATTGAAGTGATTGGAGAGGGAGACATCGCCTACGGCAAGTATATCCGAAACAAGGCTGCATTCGCAACAGTGGAATGGTACAGGCATCTGATGAACTGGAGGCGCAGCCAGCCGCGCTACAGGATGGCCCTTGGCGAAGCATATTCCGGCACCAGCCAGATGGACCAGCTCTGCCGTACACTCTCTCCCACTCTGCTTCAGGCAATAAAAGAGCTGGGGGCCGTTGACGGCAGCGAAGTGAGAGTGATTCTTACAGACAGGACTACTGTGGATGAGCGCAGCCAGGTGAAAGGTTGCATGGAAAAGTATCTGCTCCCCAAAGTAAAGCGTCAGGCGGCCGACTACCTGAATCAGTTTCTGGAGATGGGCACCTGGACAGTAGTTGGAGAATTCAGAAGGGTCTACCGCGGCCCCGATCTGGTATACAAAGGATGGCAGAAGTCGTCGATAACCACTCCCGAAGCACTGTTCGGAGCGCCAGACAGTGCCCCTGCAGATGTTCAGCCCGATATGTGCGGGGGACTGAAATTTGCGGCCGACAGCCCGTTCTGGGCAAAGCTCGCAGAATTCAGCAGAGAACCGGCAACGCTAGAATGTTCTCCAGAAGAGTCACGTAACCTGATAATCGGCAAAATCCTCGAGAACTTTCCTTCCGCCGACCGTAACGAACTTCTCAAACTCATCTGACACATTCAGACATGACCTGCCATTACATGACCTGCCATTAAATTTGGTGGTTTCATAAAGTCATTGTACTTTTACATAGTAAAAAATAATACTGTCTTACCATGATACTATCCAAATCCGTTGCCGTCAGCCTCAACCTAACCGCCTGCAAGCTTAAGCAGTACACATCTGCAATGCTCAAGCAGAACAAAATAGACCTCACCCCCGAGCAGATTCTGCTTGTGGACCTTCTTTGGAATGAGGGGCCGATGTCACAGCAGACAATGGCAGACACCATGCACAAAGACAAGAACTCCATCACCAACCTGGCCGATCAGCTGGAGAAAAAGGGATGGCTGGTCCGCAGGAAAGACGACTTTGACCGCCGTTCTAACATCCTCACTCTTACCGAAAAAGCAGAAAGTCTCAAATCAGAGGCAAAGGAAAAAGGCATTTCAATTCTGGAAACAATAATCGATGGCATCGGCGAGGATGACCTTAATGTATTCCTGAAAACATTGGAAAAGCTGTCTGACAACATGACCGTCACACAGGATTGACCCTGCGGGCCGCTGCTGCGCACAAACCGGGGAAAAAGCGTTTGATCCATACCATAAGAAGTTCAAACCGTCCCACAAGCACCTCACGTCTGCCCTTGTCTATAGCACGGACTATCCTGCGTGCCGCCTTGTCTGATGCAAGTCCCCTTTCCTGTCCCGGATCCATACGGGCATATCTCTTTCCACCTTTGTCAAGCGCATTGTATGATATGTTGGTGCGCACTCTGCCGGGACATACCACAGTCACCTTGATCCCCTTTCCGGCATTCTCTGCACGAAGAGTTTCGAAAAAGCCATAGACAGCGTGCTTTGCAGAGCTGTAGGCACATCTCAGAGGGAATCCGAAATAACCGGCAATCGAAGATGTCACCGCGATATGGCCGCCACCAGCTGCAACCATCCTTGGAAGAATCAATCTGCTCATCTCCACCGGTGCAAAAAAGTTGATTTCCATGATTGTCCGTATCATTTCAGCGGAGGTATCCTCAACCCTGGTCCTCTGGCTCACACCAGCATTGCAGTACAATATGTCCACTCTGCCGAAACAGTTCCATGCCTCATCTACAAACTGTTCCATGCCAGAAGCATCACTGAAGTCATATGGCATAAGACTCACTTGTTCCGCACCCAGGAAGTTGCATCGTTCCGCTACTGGAGCAAGCCGTTCTACCGAAGAAGATGTGAGTATGAGAGAGCATCCGCGTGATGCATATCGATATGCACATGCCTCACCGATTCCAGATGAAGCCCCTGTGATCCAAACAACCATGGCACTAGCTTATTTTCTGTCTTGACACAAGTCCCATCATCCTGAACAGTAGTTTGGGAAGTGGTTTGTCAGGATTGCGTCGCTTCATGTCGATAAACCAGCCCAGTTTCTTGACTACTGGTATCTTCTGCGTCTCAACAAACTCAATCAGAGTACCGTCCGGATCTTCAGTATAAGTGAAGTGCCCCTGTGCATCGCCCATATCGAAACGGGATCCGTCTGGACAGCTGTCAACTGTGAATGGATAACCTTTTTCGGCACAGAACCTGCCGAAAGCCTTCATCCCGGTGACGTCGTAGCATATTTGTATGAATCCCGGATCACCCCAGAAACGCCCCTCATATATCTTGCGCGGATTTCTGTCAAGTGCCTGCACAAGCTCTATCGTGCCGTAAGGAAGCAGTCCTGAGAAAGCGCCGCGGCGTGGAGCAGACGAAGCGAGAAGCACACGGCGGTAGTTCTGCTGCCTACCGGGAAGTATGTCCCAGTCATCGAAAATTCCTTTCCTGTCATATACTACAGTATCATAGCCAAGCACATCACGATAGAAAGAGATTGATTTTTCCATGTCTGTGACACCGATCATGGCTCCCACCACACCGCCAACCAGGTTTTTCTGCTGAATATAAACATCCTTCTGCTCGACGATCTGAAAACAATTGCCGTACAAGTCATTTACATAGAGGCATTTTGTACCATCGGGCAGAGTGCCCGGCCTGCCGCAGTCAACCCATTTGGCACTCAGCTCTTCATGGAAGTGCTCTATGTCGCTGCACTTTACCTTTGCCGCGAAAATTCCCAGATCCCCCACCGACACTTCAAACTCCAGTGGTTTGGGAGTGCGAGATGAATACTGCCATATCTCAAGACCGCCGCCGCCGTTCAGATTAACTGCAATGCATGCGTGGCGCTGCTGAGGGACACCTCCTGTATACGGAAGCATACGTTCAGCCACAGTATCATCTTCAAGTATCTTCACATCGGTACCGAACATTTCGATAAACCAGTTCCAAGACTGGCGGAAATCTACAGTTCCCACTCCCACCTGCTGGATTCCAGAAATAAAATAGTTATTTGTCATAAATAGTACAACCTCTTACTTTATGGTGCAAATATATAGTAAAAGGTTTTACAAACAATAGAAAAATATTAAAAAGAGTAAAATTGTGGTATATTTACACCACAAAGAATAAATATATGACGCTTGTTGAAAAAGTTCCAGGATGGATATCCTCACACATCACACTGGTTGTGGTGGCTGTGACAGCGCTGGCACTTATCTGGCCGGCTTCTTTTCTGTGGATTTCCACCGGCACCATCACTCCCCTGCTTGGCATTGTGATGTTCGGGATGGGGCTCACGCTGCGTCCGTCCGACTTTGTGCCTGTATTCAGAAGGCCTAAGGAGATTCTGATCGGTGAACTGGCGCAGTTCATAGTGATGCCGTCGCTGGCCTGGCTTCTGTGCCACCTGCTGAACCTGCCTCCCGAAATAGCTGTCGGTGTCATTCTGGTGGGCTGCTGTCCTGGCGGAACAGCCTCAAATATAATGTGTTACCTTGCAAAAGGAGATGTAGCGCTTTCTGTGGCGATGACTGCGGTGTCTACAATACTTGCTCCGATTCTCACACCGGCCCTGGTATGGCTGCTTGCAGGTGAAAGCATAAATGTGGATGTATGGGGAATGTTCCGAAGCATAATTCAGG
>JAZLJK010000073.1:0-10084 GCA_045617865.1 Bacteroidales bacterium
ACGCAGGCTGCAGCAGAGAAACCCGTTGAGCCCGAGGAGCCTGTTGAGGATCCCGTGCTCACCGCTGGCAAGGCAACCTACGATGTGCCTGCAGAAGGCCAGGACATAGTTGTTGAGGTAACTACAAACATAGACTACACAGTGACTTGCGATGCAACCTGGATCACCAAGGTTGAGACCAAGGCGAGCCGTGTCGACCGTCTTACATTCACAGTCGCTCCCAACACTGTAGAGGAGGCCCGCAGCGCGCAGATTAAATTTGACTATGGCGAGATCGCTGTGACAGTCACCGTGAACCAGGAGGCATACGTCGCTCCCGAACCCGATCCTGAACTCACTCTGTCTGACACAGAGCTGACGGTGGATGCCGAAGGTGGAGATGTGTTCGTTGACGTGACTGCAAACTTTGACGTGACTGTAACCAACAGCTGCGAATGGATCAGCTACAATGTCCTGGACGGCACATACGTGTTCACTGCAGCAGCCAACGAGTCTGAAGAAGAACGCCAGGCTGTCATCAGCTTTGCATGCAAGGAGCTGGTGAAGAGCGTTACAATCATTCAGGCAGGGGCTGAGCCGAGCGATGACCCTCTTGATGTCGGTTCGAACCTCAGCAAGAACGAGACTGCCAACACATACGTTGTGCTCAAGGCCGGCAATTACTCATTCAGAGCCGATGTGATGGGTAACGGTGAAGAAGGCTTCCTTGAAGAGTGGACCGCTGCAATTGCAGAGAATCCTTCCATAGATTATAAGTTCTACCCGGCTGTAGCTGAAGATACAAAGATTGTGACCCGCAACAGCAAGTCTGCTGAGATTCTCTGGTGCGACGGCGACTGCGTAAGCGATGTGGCTCTTTCTGAAGACAAGAAGACCATCACCTTCACAGCCAACGGCAACGAAGGTGCAGCTCTCATAGCTTTGAAAGACAAGTCGGGAATAATTGTGTGGAGCTGGATGATCTGGTGCACCGACCGTCCCGAAGAGTATGAATATCTCACTTCAGAGATGAACACGGTATCGGTGATGGACCGTAACCTGGGTGCCACATCAGCTGATCCTGCAGATGGAGCCAAGACATACGGATACTACTTCCAGGGAGGTCGTAAAGATCCTCTCAAAGGCAATGCACTTTACGAGAACAACGCCGAGTCCTCAATTGAGTATTCTGTCATGAACCCTACAGTTCCTTTCTTCGGAATCAGTGCGGCGAAAGGCGACAACGAGTGGTTCAACGGTAAATACGCCGCTTTCACCCCTGACCTGTGGGGCGACCACTACTATCCTGTTTCTCATTCAAGAAGCTGCGTTGAGAATACTGACATCTACGAATTGAAGAAGACCATCTACGACCCGTGCCCTCCCGGATATATCATCCCTACTGAGGAAGTATGGTTCGGCTACTCTGATTTGGCAAAGAGTTATGAAATGACCGACAACGGTACATATCTGACAGTGGAGAACGGAAAGACATTCTTCCCTTATTCAGGCATAATGAATGCAGCGGCAGTGGCCGGCAGCAACGAGAATCCCGATGATATGGGCCTCGGTCCTGTCCTTTACTCAAAGGTCTGGAGCAGCACATCATGCAATTATTCCGGCACCTGGATCGGCACGAAAGTGAAGAATATCTACTATTTCAACGGAGGTCTGCTGCTGGACCTCACCACAGGTCAGGCAACCGAAACTCAGCTCAGGTTCCGTGCAATTCCAGTACGTTGCATGAGAATCCCTTCGGCTGAATAATAAGATACAATGAAAAAAGAACTGCGGCAACTGATATCTGCCATCCTGCTGACTTTTGTGGCAGCGGGATGCGCAGCATCAGGCGCCGGACAGGTCAGAACTACGGTCACCGGTGATACGCTGGTGTATCATAATATTGTGGTGGATGAGCAGGGCGGCATAGTCCCATGGAACAATCCAGACCCTGCCGTCGCATTCAATGAAATCATATATAAGGTGGTGGACTTCTGGCGCAACATGCAGCCGGCACGCAACGGTCTGCCGTATTATATGGTGCACCAGGTGTGGAAGCCTGAAGATGACTCGCGCGGCCTGGGCGGCGACCAGCTGAACATGATGCTCAGCAGCTGGCGTCTGCTCTATGCATACACAGGCTGGGAGACTCTGAAGGTCGAAATGCAGGCAGTGGCCGACTATTATCTGGCCCATTCGCTCTCTGCGCCTGATGCGGTTTATCCAAACATACCATATCCTTACAACTGTGATATTTACAGCGGCGGATATGACGGCGACATGCTGATAGGTAAGGGCTTCACCCAGCCCGACAAGGCTGGCAGCTTCGGCTATGAGCTTGTCAACCTTTATAAGATGACAAGGCGTGAGGAATATCTGGATGCCGCAGTGAAGATTGCCGCCTGTCTGTGCGCCAATATGCGCGAAGATGCCGATATCAGCCATTCTCCATGGCCCTTCAAGGTGCAGGCAGAAACTGGTGAGGTCAGGCCAACCAGCGAATACACCGCCGCGTACGAGCCCACCCTCGAGTTGCTGCTGGCCCTTCAGGAACTGGATCCGGCCAACAGCCGTGAATACAGAAGGGTGTTTGATTTTGTGAACTGCTGGATGGTGAATGTGGCATTTGCCAACCAGAAATGGGGGCCTTTCTTCGAGGACTGCACCGAATCGAGCGCCACTCAGATGAATGCCGTAAAGTTCGCACAGTTTGTGATGAACCATCGCGAACTTTATCCAGAATGGGAGAAGATGGTGCAGGCGATATTCAACTGGGCGGGAAAGACTCTGGCCAACCACAATTGGGAGCATTACGGCGTGACCCCGATGAACGAGCAGACATGCTATGAGGTGCCGGGCAACAGCCATTCTGCGCGCCAGGCATGTGCGGGCATCCAGTTTGATGCCCTTCACGGCCGTGGGGCAGGCGATGCCGACATCCGCAGGCTTTCGTGGGCCACATATATGGTGGCGGCAAATGGTGCGAACCAGTATTACAACGACGATGTGTGGATGACCGACGGTTACGGCGACTACATCCGCCACTATCTGCGCGCCATGGCTTTCGACCCGCAGCAGCTTGTCACCCCTTATGAAAACCACATATTGTCAAGCACATCGGTGCTCAGCAATGTCTCTTATGAGCCTGGACAGATGCGCTATACAGCCTTTGATGCCGATGGCAAAGAGGTGATAAGGCTGGCTGCAAAGCTCAGTGAGGTCAAGACAGAGTCAGGCAACGTGACGGCGCAGTGCACCCGCTGCAGCAAGGGAGGCTGGCTGCTTGAAATAGAGCGCAGCGGTGCCAGAGAGGTCAGCATAGCGCTGAAAGGCGCTTCAAAGGTTCCGGCAAGGCTCTCGCGGGCAGAAAAGGCGCTGATAAACAATGGAGATTCGCTCATGAGGGTGCTTCAGATAAATGATTTCAACGACTCCCATGTTCTGCGGGCGAAAAGTGTGGATTTCACCCTCAGAGACTTGAAGAGCAGTGAGTTTGAGACTCTTTGCCGCAGGATGGTGTATACTGTAAACGACACCTGCCATCCTGGAGTGGGAATTGCCGCTCCGCAGGTGGGGCTCAACCGCCGCCTCGTGGTGGTGCAGAGGTTTGACAAGGAAGGCCGTCCGTTCGAGATATATCCCAACATCACAATCCGCCCCGCGGCCGACAGCTGCAGCACCGGCAGGGAAGGGTGTCTTTCAGTGCCTGACCGCAAAGAGCAGGTATGCCGCTGGTCTTCGGTGGAGATAACCTACACCGACCCGTCCACCCTTCAGCAGGTCAGCGAAATAGTCACAGGCTACACCGCAGTGATTTTCCAGCATGAGACAGACCATCTGGAGGGTCTGCTCTATACAGACCGCATCCCTTTTGCCATGCGGTAGCCTATCCGAGAAATTTGATGATATACCACATCATCACTGCTGAAGAAGCCAGCTTGATGAATGTGCCGCAGAGAAAGCCCAGAAACGATCCGAACGCGGGCTTGATGGACTTTTTCCATTCGGTGCCGTTGAACAGGACCTCTGCCAGCAGAGCGCCCAGAAAGGCACCTATTATCATTCCGAAAGGAGGAAAGAACACAATGCCTATGATAAGGCCTGCCAGGGAGCCGCGGCCCGCCACCTTCGACCCGCCTGTCACCCTTGTGAAATAAGAGGGGACGATATAGTCCAGCACCGTAACCAGTATTGTCACGGCCAGCCATACGAGCAGGAATGAAAGCTTCATGGTGCCGTCACCGCAGAAATAAAGCAGCAGCAGCGCGCCCCAGCTGATGGGTGGTCCGGGCAGGATGGGTACGAAACAGCCGATGAGGCCTATGATGCCAAGGATTATGGCTATGATGTTGGTTATCATAAGGAATTATGGTCAGTTGAGGTCGTAAAGCCCTTCTTCGCTCTCATCCTCCAGCAGCAGTGTTCGGATGGGGATGTAATACATGCGCTCGCGGATTGCATCTGTGAGCAGCTCGTTGTGGAGGAAGCGCTGTGCATCCTTTTCTGTGGTGAGGATGATGGCGCGGGGATATTTTGCAGCGGTGCGCAGTATCAGCGCGATGTCTCTCTTTGAGAATGAGTGATGGTCACCGAAGTCGATGTGGTGGTTTATCGGATATCTGGCGTTGGTCCAGTCGCGTACCGGGATGCTGTCGGCGATGCCGGTGAGCAGGATGGCTTCCTTTGAATATATATAGCGGTTATTTCCCTGAGGGAATACAGCCACAGGCTCGCCGTAGTCCACTGATGTGAAGAACACTTTCTGCTCTGGCAGCAGGTGGTTCTCTTCCTTGAGCTGCTGCCTGCCGCTCTCCGTGAGCCACAGAGGACATTTTGTGATGATGACGGTGTCGGCGCGCTCAATCTGCTCCGGCAGGTCGCGGAGGCGTCCGAATGGAAGCAGATTGTCTTTGAAGATGGGGCTGTCGTAGCGTATCAGCGCTATCTGGCGGTCGGGCACCAGCCTGCGGTATTGCATGGCATCGTCAAGAATGACCACTTCAGGAACGTCTCCGAAGGGGAGTTTCATGAGCTCTTCGATGGCCTTCTCTCTCTGCTGGCACACCACCACCGGCACGTTGGGGAACTTGCGCTTTATCTGAAGCGGCTCGTCGCCCACCTCTGCGGCGGTGCTGGAGGTCTTCACAAACTTGCAGCTCTTGACGTCCTGGCGCCCGTAGCCCAGAGACACCACGGCTACGCGGTAGCAGTTGTCGAGGTAATGGCGGATGAACATCTCCACATGCGGGGTCTTGCCCGTTCCGCCCACGGTTACATTGCCTATCGAAACCACTTTGACATTGTCAATGTGCACGGTTTCTTTCCTGCCCTTGTCATATCCCGCATTGCGCACTTTCAGGGCAAGGTAGTATGGAAAAAGTATTATTTTGCTGAGTACCAGTGGCATCTTTATTCCCAATTGTCTTTTACAAAGTCCAGGGTTCTGTACAATTCATCAATATCGCTCAAAGTTACTAATTTCATCCGAGTTTCCTTGAAATTTTCCAAACCTTTGAAGTAGCAGCTCAGATGGCGGCGCATCTCCAGCACGCCCGTCCTTTCACCCTTTACCTCTATCGATTTTGCGAGATGGTCCTTTGCCAGCGCAACGCGTTCCGCCACCGACATCGGAGGCAGCTCCTCACCTGTGTCAAGGTAGTGCCTGATCTCCTTGAAGATCCACGGATGTCCGAAACTTGCACGCCCAATCATCACACCGTCCACTCCGTAGCGGTCAAATGCCTGCTTTGCGTCCTGAGGAGTCTTGATGTCGCCGTTGCCTATGATGGGAATGTGCATGCGCGGATTGTTCTTCACCGCCCCGATAAGAGTCCAGTCGGCATCTCCCTTGTACATCTGGGCGCGTGTGCGGCCGTGGATGGTGAGGGCCTGGATGCCCACATCCTGCAGCCTCTCGGCCAGCTCCACGATAATCTTCGAATCGTCGTCCCAGCCAAGGCGGGTCTTCACCGTTACAGGCTTCTTCACAGCCTCCACCACGCGGCGGGTTATCTCCACCATCTTGTCGGGCTCGCGCATCATGCCGCTGCCGGCACCGCGCTTGGCAATCTTGTTGACAGGGCAGCCGAAGTTGATGTCGATGACATCCGGGTCGGCCTTCTCGACCCTTACTGCCGATTCAACCATGGCGTCTGGGATATGGCCGTAAATCTGGATGCCGATGGGCCGTTCGTAGTCATATATATTAAGTTTGGAGAGAGAGCCCGGCACGTCGCGGATCAGTCCGTCGGACGACACAAACTCGGTGTACATCATCTGGGCGCCGAATTTCTTGCAGATGTACCTGAACGAAACGTCAGTCACATCCTCCATCGGCGCAAGCAGCAGGGGGCGCTCTCCAAGGTCTATGCTTCCTATCTTCATAACACCCGCAAAGTTAGAAAGTTTTGTCACTTTGAGAAAAATATCTATCTTTGCAGCCCCCCAAAATATGAGGGTTACGCAACATTAAGTATTAACTATTTAAAAATCAACAGACTGTGGACACATTAAGCTACAAAACACTGTCGGTTAACAAAGAGAACTCATCTAAAGAATGGGTTGTCATTGACGCAACTGACCAGGTCCTTGGTCGTCTGGCTTCAAGGGTTGCAATTCTGCTTCGCGGAAAGAACAAACCCAACTTCACACCCAATGCAGACTGCGGCGACAACGTCATCATCATCAATGCTGACAAAGTCCGTCTCACTGGCAAGAAGCTCACAGACAAACAGTACGTACGCCACACCGGCTATCCCGGTGGACAGCGTTTCGCTACCCCCAAGGAGTGGTTCTCACGCAAACCGTTAGCCGTACTCGAGCACGCCGTAAGAGGTATGCTTCCCAGAACACGTCTCGGTGAGATTCAGTTCCATAACTGCTACATGTATGCAGGCAGCGAACATCCTCATCAGGCTCAGAACCCCAAAACAATCACATTAAACGAAATTTAAACTCGAAGCATGGAAGTAATTAACGCCCTTGGAAGACGTAAATCAGCAGTTGCTCGCGTTTATGTTAGCGCAGGTAAAGGTAACATTACCATCAACGGCCGCGACCTTGAGACTTATTTCAAAGAGGATACTCTCCGTTTCATCGTAAAGCAGCCCCTTGAGGTTACCGATTCACTCGCTTCTTTCGACATCAAAGCCAACCTTGACGGTGGTGGAATCAAAGGCCAGGCAGAGGCTCTCCGTCTTGCAATAGCACGCGCTCTTTGCAAAGTGGATGCTGAAGCATACCGCCCTGTCCTCAAGTCAAACGGCTTCCTCACCCGCGATGCCCGTGAGGTTGAAAGAAAGAAACCTGGTCAGCCCGGTGCACGTAGACGTTTCCAGTTCAGCAAACGTTAGTATTTATTACACTGATTTACTTTGCACAGTCCGGATTGCCAAAACTGAAGGATCAATTATTTTTTGCTACCTGTAGTTTGTCCGGCTGCGGAAAATTTGAGAGACCGACAACATCGCTACTCTCATATTGATAAAAAGAGATTCTCGCAGAAGAGAACAGAAACAAACAAAAACAATTAAACAAATGTCTAGAACAAATTTCCAAGACTTACTCGATGCAGGTGTGCACTTCGGTCACCAGAAGAGAAAATGGAATCCTAAAATGGCTCCTTACATTTTCATGGAGAAGAATGGAATCCACATCATCGACCTGCACAAGACAGTAGTTAAAATAGATGAGGCAGCAAACGCACTCAAACAGTTCGCCCGCACAGGCCGCAAGGTGCTTTTCGTTGCTACAAAGAAACAGGCCAAGGATATCGTTGCCGAGAAGGCAGCAGCTGTAGGAATGCCCTATGTAACTGAGCGTTGGGCTGGTGGTATGCTCACCAACTTCCCTACAATCCGCAAGGCCGTTAAGAAAATGACCTCTATCGACAAGATGAAAGAGGACGGTACTTTCGACACACTCGCAAAACGTGAGCGTCTCCAGATCGACCGTCAGCGCGCCAAACTTGAGAAGAACCTCGGTTCTATCAAGGACCTCGCACGCCTTCCGTCTGCTCTGTTCGTAGTTGACGTTCAGAAAGAGATCAATGCTGTGAAAGAAGCTAAACGTCTTAACATTCCGGTATTCGCAATGGTTGATACATGTTGCGACCCTACAGAAATTGATTACGTGATTCCGGCAAATGACGATGCAGCTAAGTCTATCGCTATCGTGATGGATACAGTTTGCGCAGCAATCGCAGAAGGAACAGCAGAACGTCAGATGGACAAGGACGCACAGGAAGCAGCTGAGAAAGATTCTCAGGATGAGGCTCCCGCAAAGAAGATCCGCGCTCGTCGTCCCAAGAAAGAAGCAGAAGAGACTGCAGAGTAATAACCCTTTAAAAATCGAAGCAAATGGAAATTAAAGCAGTAGATGTTGCCAAATTGCGCAAGATGACAGGCGCCGGCATGATGGATTGCAAGAAGGCTCTCGTAGAGGCTGAAGGCGATTTCGAGCGTGCTCAGGAAATCATCCGCGAGAAAGGCAAGCTCGTTGCAGCAAAACGTGCTGACCGCGAGACTTCAGAGGGTTCTGTACTCGCAAGATTCACATCAGACAACAAGACAGGTATCATCGTAAGCCTTGGTTGCGAGACCGACTTCGTATCAGCAACAGCTGAGTTCAAGGCTCTTGCAGCAGGCATCGCAGATGCAGCCATCGCAAACCTCCCCGAGGACATCGAGGCTCTCAAGGCTTGCAAGATGGAGAACGGCCGCACTGTAGAAGAGGCTATCGCTGAGCAGACTGGTAAATGCGGTGAGAAACACGTCATTGCACACTATGCTAAGATCAACGCCGAGTATGTAGGTTCATACATCCACTTCACAGGCAAGGACGGTGCTATCGTAGCATTCAACAAGCCCGTTTCTGAGGAGCTTGCAAAGCACATCGCAATGCAGGTCACTTCAATGAAACCCGTAGCAGTAAACGCTGAGAGCGTTCCCGAGAAGGTCGTTAAGCAGGAGATGGAAATCGCCATCGAGAAGACCAAAGAGGAGCAGGTCCGCAAAGCCGTTGAAGGTGCACTCAAGAAAGCAGGTATCAACCCCGCTCATTGCGACAGCGAAGACCACATTCAGTCAAACACTGCAAAGGGCTGGCTCACAGAAGAGCAGGCTAACCAGGCTCGTGAGATCATCGCAACTGTTTCAGCAGAGAAGGCAGCAAACCTCCCTATGCAGATGGTAGAAAACATCGCCAAGGGTCGTCTTGCAAAATTCTTCAAGGAGCAGACTCTCGAAGATCAGGAGTTCGTTATGGAAGGCAAGATCAGTGTCAAGGATTACATCAAGAGTGTTGATCCCGAGGCTAAGGTTGTTGCATTCAGCCGCTTCTCATTCAGCGAGTAGTAAGACAGAGAGGTTCTTTCCGAACCTCCATAAGATAAAAAGTCCGGTCTTGTGCCGGACTTTTTTCGTTTGTGGCATGCTGCACTGCTGAGTTTGCACAGTTGTGTCCGCATGACAGTACGGCAACTGCCGGCAGGCTGTTTATCGGCCTCTGAGGAGGCTGTATGGCTCCGCGGCCCGCCGGGCTGCCTTACCGGGGGCGGCCCCAAAGGCGGCTGCAAGGTGCAGATAGATGTCATCAAGGACCGCCGGGCAGGGCACGGGGACGTTCCAGCGGCTTCGTGACATTCATCTAAGCACGCTGATGTTGGCTACAGAGCCCGTGGAAGCGATTGCCGTGCTCAGATGAGACCTTGTTCCCCGCATCTAAGCACGCAGATGTGCCCCAGATGCGCTACAATCTATATTGCCGTGCTTAGATGAATGTCACGAAGCTGCTGAATCGTGCACTCCGGCAGACTGAGTGGGCGCAAGCCGTCAAGAATATCCAAATTGTAATTTTTTTTATACATTTGGGCTCAAATTCAAATAGATAAACCGAAAAAGATGAAAAAGATTCTTGCATTCGTTGCAGTGGCTCTTGCAGTCATATCTTGTAAAAACAACGGCAGCAATACCCAGGATGTATCTGAATGGGCACCTGCAGGTGACAGAATAATGACGGAATGGGGTGAGAACCTTGATCCCGCAAATGTTCTTCCCGAATATCCCCGCCCGCAGATGGTCCGCGAGAAATGGATGAACCTCAATGG
>JAZLJK010000074.1:0-84269 GCA_045617865.1 Bacteroidales bacterium
CCACTGCGGCGAACATCATGATTAGCTTTTTCATAATCAATAAGACACAAAAAGGGTGTCCCACTTGTCCGTGGAACACCCATAATATTTATAACTAGTTAATAATAAGCTGTTTACATACCCCCCCCCCGAACGGTCGGGTCATTCACAGCAGCACACACCATCCGTGCCGGCCGGGGCACAGATGTGAACACGAATCCGTATGATGATCTGCTCTGCATCTGAATGGGGTCTGATTCAACGCGTAAAAGTAGTAACAATTTGTAACTAATCCAAAAAAATGAGCGCCGCGCCAATAAATAAGATAGTTACAGCCTGCAGGGCAGCCTATTTCAGGAGTTCACCGCTGCGGCGGATGAATTCCGCAAGTGCCTTGCCTGAAAGCATTCCGTTGGCAAGAAGCGCCAGGTCGGTGAGTTGGCAGAGCAGCTTGTTCTGAGAGTTCAAACCCTCTTCACTTTCGCGGATCTTCTTCACAAGAGGGTTCTGTGCATTTACTGTCACCTGATAATATGCAGGCATCTCGCCATAGAGGGTGGCTCCACCACCACTTACTGTAGCCATGTCGCGGTAACGGCGCATGAACTCGCTCTGAGTGATATATATAGCATCGCCTTCCTCTCCCAGATTCTCAAGAGAAACTTCGTACTTGTTGCCTTCGGGCAGAATCTTCTCAAACTCCTCCTGCATCTTCTTCTTGTCATCTTCACTCAGTTCCACAGCCTCCACATCCTCTTTCCGGATGAGTTTCTCAATCACATCGGCATCCACACGGGTGAAGACGCTGTCGGGAATCTGCTGCTCAAGCAAGCCCACGAAGTGAGCGTCCAGAGGGCAGTCCATCAGCAGGACATCATACCCCTTGTTCTTTGCCGCCTCGATATATTTGTACTGAGCCTGAGGGTCGCATGCATACAGGTACACAACCTTCTTGTCTTTGTTGGTCTGCTCAGACTCGATTGCCTTGCGGTAGTCCTCCATCTTGAAATACTTGCCTTCAGTGTTCTTGAAGAGGGCGAAGTTCATCGCCTTCTCGCAGAATTTGGCATTGGTGAGCATTCCGTATTCGATGAAGAGCTTGAGGTTATCCCATTTAGCCTCGAAATCGGCTCTGTTCTCGCGTGCTATCTCGTCAAGCTTGTCCGCCACCTTGCGGGTGATGTAATGGCTGATCTTGTGAACATTGGAATCACTCTGCAGATAACTGCGCGACACATTCAGAGGAATGTCGGGCGAATCAATCACACCATGGAGAAGTGTCATGAACTCGGGCACTATGTTCTCCACACTGTCGGTCACGAACATCTGGTTGCAGAAAAGCTGGATCTTGTTGCGGCTCAGCTCCAGTTTGTCCTTCACTTTGGGGAAGTAGAGGATACCGGTAAGGTGGAATGGATAGTCCACATTGAGATGGATGTGGAACAGAGGGTCGTCCTGCATCGGATAAAGCTCTCTGTAGAACTTGTCGTAGTCTTCATCCTTCAGGTCTGCGGGAGCCTTTGTCCAAAGCGGTTCGCAGTTGTTGATGATGTTGTCTTCCTTGCCGTCCACATACTTGCCGTCTTTCCATTCCTGCTGCTTTCCGAAACGGATTGGAACAGGCATGAACTTGCAGTATTTGCCAAGCAGGCTGTTTATCTTGTACTGGTCTGCGAATGCACTGCCCTCATCATCTGTATAAAGGGTGATGGTGGTTCCGCGTTCGGTGCGGCTGCTCTCGCCCATTTCGTACTGAGGATCGCCGCAGCAGCTCCATTTCACTGCCTTTGCACCTTCTTTCCATGAGAGGGTATCTATCTCAACTCTCTTTGACACCATAAAGGCAGAGTAGAATCCGAGGCCGAAATGGCCGATGATGCTGTCAAGCTGCTCTTTATATTTGTCAAGGAACTCTCCTGCACTGGAGAATGCTATCTGGTTGATATATCTGTCAACCTCCTCGGCTGTCATACCGATACCGCGGTCGGTGATGGTGATGGTCTTGGTCTTGACTTTTTCTGCAGGCTTGCCCTCTTCCTTTGCAGGCACCTCCTCTTCAACCTCACCTATTGCAACATCAATTGTAAGATCGCCAAGCTCCTGCTTGAATTCGCCGCTGGCAGCCAGTGCCTTGAGTTTTTTGGTGGCATCAACTGCATTTGCAACAAGCTCTCTGATGAAAATGTCGTGATCTGAATAAAGGAATTGTTTGATTACCGGAAAAATGTTCTCGGTGGTTACTCCAATTTTACCCTGTGTCATATTTTTTAATTTTTTACTGATTTTCCTGTGGCGGCCGTAAAAAGCAAAAAGGGAGCCATGCTCCCTTTTCTGCCAATTTGGCACACAGTGCCGGACAGCCGTGTCTGCTAGAGGTCAAAGCAAAGGTTCAGGACGCAGCCGATCACATAATAGTTGCTCTTTGTCATCGGGTTGCGGATGAACTGAGCATACACGGGCAGCTCAAGGTTGTTCATCGAGAGGTTGTATGTTGCGTTGAGAGTGACATTGGTAAGTTTGAACGAATCGGTTTCGTTACCATATGTCCAGTCTGAACGGAAGGGCACCGCACCCACGATGCCAGTAAGAGTGAGGTCACCTATCTCATAGGGAACTGCCAGCTCTGCGTATGAAGAGAATGCACGCTTGCCGTTTTCATTGAAGTCATCTCCAAGTACGAAGGTATTCCATGAAAGAGACACGGGAACGCTCCATGGGAATTCGTATGCCAGCGACACTTCGGCATTGTCTTCATAACCGCCGATACCCAGGTTGTTGCCCATGCCGAATTCTGTGAAGGTGAAACTCAAGCCCTTGTAGCTGAAAGATGCCCAGATGTCCATCTCCAGATATTCGTCACCGGTAAGTTCAGTGATACTGCACTGACCGATTTCAAACGAACAGTCGTCATTTTCCCAATCGAGCGAAATTGTGGGGATGATTGTGGGATGCAATGCGGCCTCAGTACCGCGCCAGATAAACTGGCTCATTGCCTCAGTTCCGGCATTTACGCTCCATGATCCATCCTGAGCAAAAGCTCCGACAGCGCACAAAAGGCATGCTGCCAGTGAGATAAGTGATTTTTTCATTGATTTGTCTATAGGATTAAAGATGAGTTAGAATGGAAGGTCGTCAACCTCTGTGGGATCGAGGCTGTCGGGGTTGGGGGCAGCGGGCTGCTGTACAGTCTGTGGTGCAGTCTGACGGTAGGGCTGCTGTGCAGGCTGTGTGGGAGCAGAAGTGCGCTGCTGGTAAGCGGCGGGCATATCATCCACTGTAGGAGGAGGGACACCGGGGCCGGCATTCTCTCCACGGCGGCCGAGAAGCTGGATTGCGTCAGCCACGATTTCGGTGGTGTAGCGCTTCTGACCGTCCTGGCCGTCCCAGCTGCGGGTGCGGATGCGTCCTTCGACATAGAGCTGCGAGCCCTTGCGGATATATTTCTCTGCAAGGTCGGCGAGCTGACGCCATACAACGATATTGTGCCACTCTGTCTGTTCGCGGTCTTTGAAACGTTCTGTAGTTGCAAGTGTGAATGTAGCGGTGGTGACTCCACCTTCAAGGTGTCTTACGTCAGGGTCCTTCCCTACGTTGCCGATCAGTAATACTTTATTAAGTGATGCCATATTTGTAAGATTTTAATTCGGGCAAATATAATTAAAAAAAAAGTTTGTATCCAAATTCTGCCTGGCAGCGCAGCCATTCTTTTCCCGATATATATATACCGCCCTGCGAAGCAGTCTTTTCGCCCAGGCACGCATCAAGATAGTTCGCCTCCATCACTGTCTTTCCGCCAAGCTTCCATTCCCCAATCTGAATCAAGGGTTTGGGGATTGCATAAATCAGTATGTCAGAATCATTCACTGCAGGCGCGGCATCCTGAATCTCAAAGACCTTTATATCGAGAGGCTGTCTGTTGTATGTGGTATGACGAACAAAAGAAAGGCAGTTCCCGTGGCTGCGGTTGGCCATCGCAACCCTGCATCCAAGTGAGCACGCGGCTATTGCAGCGGCTCTGGCGGCTCCTCCCGCACCGATTATCATCACCTTTGCGGCGGCAGGATTCTGAACGGCATCAGATATCAGCGACTTCACTGCAAGAAAGTCAGAGTTGTACCCCACAACCCCGCCGTCTCTCTTCTTCAGGATATTGACCGCCTTTATGGCACGGACATCCTCATTGGCAGGAGTGCTTGCAAAATATGCCAGTTCCTTGAAAGGCATGGTGACATTCACGGCATCATATTCCGCCCGGAATTTCTCGAAAGCTTTTGAAAAATCCTGCTCCTGAATAAGGTCGTACGTATGTTCAGCACCTGGAAAGGCCTCTGCCCATAGCTGCGGGCTGAGACTGTGCGAGATGGGATATCCTATGAGTCCGAACTTCATGACACTGCAGTTTTTCCTGACAAATCTAAATCTTATTGCCGAATAAAAAAAGTATAGTTAAATTGCATGTCAAATGAAACATCAGCACGTTCTCACAGCCATACTGCTGTGCTGCCTCATTCAGGCATGCAGCAACATTTCCACGTCGGGCATTACGCAGCCCGGCAGCATGTTTCTGCCTCTGCTCGGCAACAGCACCGAAAATCTCTATGACAGACGGAACACACTCTTTGTGGTGATGGCAAACCGCTCCGCCGCCTCGTCTGTCAGGCTCGACTGGACCACCGACACATCTTCCGGCAGCAAAGAATTCAGCATAATCCCACACAGCGGACCGACAGCATATTATTTCAACATATCTGACTGCCCAGGCTGCACGGGGCGGGTGCAGAATTTAAGCCTCACCCCATCCGGAGCCCGACACGGCAGACTGAAGATGAAACAGATGCGCTTCGAGAGAGAGTGCATCATTGAAAACCGGCCCGGCAGAATCATTTCCTGCACGGCAGACAGCTCGGTTGTGCGGATAACCGCAACCGCAGCGGAAACGGCGCTGGAAGGCGCTCCCACGCTCCGCATATATGAATATCCATTCCATCTCGAGCAGGAGCCCTTCTGCAGGCTGACTCTGCTTCATGAATGTCCCGCATCGCTGGAGATGGAGATAGCAGATATGCCCAACAGCAGGCTGGGCGGCAGAATGAGCCATTTGAGCACCCGGTTCCTTGCCACACTCAGGTATGCCGACGGACACGAGACAGCACTGGACGAGCCTTTTTTCATTGAGAACTGGCGCGATTTCTCCAAGAATCCCTACAGTTTTGGCCTTCCAGAAGCAGAGTACGACGTCACGGATTTCGGGGCATCCGGCAACGGATTCACAGATGACACAGAAGCGATACAGAAGGCCATCGACGCATGCGCGGCATCCGGAGGGGGAAAAGTGACTGTTCCTGGCAACGGATCTCCCGAAGGGCGTCGTTTTGTGGTCACATATCTTGAACTGCGCAGCGGCGTCGAGCTTCATATCGCAGACAATGCTGTGCTGTGGCAGTCATACAATGTGGGCGACTATGAATACGGGCCCGTGACCGGACATGATTTTGAGATAGATGGCTGCCCGTGGACACACTGCCTCTATATAAACAGACCACTTATCCTGGGCAGCGGGATCAGCAGGGCCAGAATCACCGGCCCGGGACAGATCAGGATGGCCGACCCCTGCTCCTTCAATCCAGAGCTTGGCGGCTATGCCCGCAACTGCAGCGGAAGGATACACCTATGTCCCATCGCCATCTGTAACAGCGACTATATAGAGATAAGTGACATAGATATCATACGTTGCAGCAACTACCACACTTTCTTTTACGGTGACAGCCATGTGTTCATAGGGAACTGCAAACTATATGAAGTGCGGTGCGTGAGCGGTGACGGATTCAGCTTCGGCCAGGGGACGCGCGATGTGCTTGTGGAAAGATGCTTCTTAGATTCGAACGACGACGGGCTGGTGCTCACTTCGAGCTACAGGGACCCGCGCGGCAAGGTGTCACCATGGAGGCAGGACATCGACAGCGCCGACCATTCTCTGCGCAACATCAGGATGGAGAACTGCTATATCAACTCGTCAAAGGAGGGAGGCGGCAAGGCTGTGTCATTCATTCCGTGGGGCAGCACCAACCCCGATCAGACCAAACAGGTCATAGACAGCATATTCATCAGCGGATGTGTGCTCAAGGGAGGTCACTCAGTGGGCACATGGTGCGACAACCCTTTCGACGGCAAACCGTTTACCAACACCGAAACCGACGACTGGTCGCCCGTGCGCAACATCCGGATTCTCGGCAACGAATATCTCAGTGACTGTACATTCCTGAGTGTCAAGCCAGAGAACCTCGTCACCGACTGTGAACTGATTCAATGACAAAATAAAAGAGTGGAACCGTTTCCGATTCCACTCTTCGTGTGACCACGTTGGGGTTCAAACCCAAAACCTCTTGATCCGTAGTCAAGTGCTCTATTCAGTTGAGCTACGCGGCCGTTATGATAAAGTCAGGCGCCTTATTTGGCAGCGTTGAACTTTTTCTCTTTGATACGTGCTTTCTTACCGGTGAGGTTGCGGAGGTAGAAGATACGTGCGCGACGAACCTTACCATATTTGTTAACCTCGATTGAATCGATGAAAGGAGAAGCGAGGGGGAAGATTCTCTCAACACCTACACCGTTTGATATCTTGCGGACTGTGAAAGTCTGAGTCACGCCTGCACCACGACGCTGGATAACAACGCCACGGAACTTCTGGGGACGCTCTTTATTCTCCTCTTTGATGATGTATGTGACGGTGATTGTATCACCTGCCTTGAAGTCGGGGAACTGCTTGGGCTGCTTGTCAGCTGCCAGCGCGTCTTTTGCTACTTGAAGTAAATCCATTGTATCTTAAATATTTAGCGCAACATTGCGGACCTTTTTCGTTACATCGCAAGCGGTTGCTTTTTGTTTTGGGACTGCAAAGGTATAAATAAATTCTGTTCCGCCAAATTTTGTCGCAAAATATTTTATCAATATTTCACTGAAAACTCTATTTCTGAGCAGTTTTCACAATTATCTGCGGCAGACACCTTCACACTGTGCATCTTCCCAGTCTTGTGAGAAGTATCCGGATAGACCTGTATGCGGCCGCGGTGCAGCTGACAGAGAATCCATTTTCCATCCATCTCCACCCTGTATGAAGCAATTCCAGACCTGTCGTCAGACGCCTCGACAGAGAACCTTCCGTTGTCGGGCAGAGATGCACCGTCTGTGACACGCGGAGAAAGCGCCGGTGCCAGAGTATCGACAGCCACACAGTATGTACCGAAACCGCAGCGGGCCTCAAGCGCGCCGTTATCATTCCTTTTTCCTGCATAGCACAGCGCCCCATCTGAGCCGCAGCCCGCCACAAACAACTTTTCTGCGGGGCAGTCGAGAGAGTCGGGCTCGGCAAAGCGCAGACGCCCTTTCTGCACAAGCGGAACATCCGCATCGCCAATCTGCCAGATTCCTGAATATATGCCACCCGCACGGTTTTCCTCACCCACTTTGGTGCATGGTACGTATGCAGAGTTCATCAGAGAAGCAGCTGGAAGCACGAATGTCAGATCCTCATTCATATAGAAGTTGGGCATATACCAGAGCATTGCGCGGCCCGTGGTGTCGGCAGCGGCAGTGGCAACGGCAGACGGGCTGCGGCGTACCTGCAGTTCGCATGAAGATGTGTTGCCGAACGGGTCGGCCACAACAATTCTCACAGTGTGCTGTCTGTCGTCGGCAACGGTCATTATTCCGTTGTCGATGCATTCCGACTTGTAGGCGAAACCGTTGTTCGGCACCACATGGCTCTTGATGAGGTCGGCTCCGTCCTCGCCCTCCTGAACAAGGCATCTGTAATATTTGCCGTCGCTGTAAGGGACATCGCCTATCTTGAGGCTGAACACCTTCTTTGAATCGAAATATACGGTATACCGGTCCACGGCATAGCGGAAGGAAGCCTTGTCCATAAGGTCCACCGCATCCACAGCAACATAGAATTTCTCCGACACCGGCACCACACCGCTGTATGACTGAGGTGTGCGTATCATTGCCAGACGGCTTGTCAGAGGCACCGAGGTGGTGTCTTCAAATGCATAGAAGCCCACGCGGCGGATTGTAGGAGAAGTTTTGTCTTCAACCGGATATGTTCCGTCTGCAAGATAGTTCAACGGCAGGTTGCCGTCATCCCTGCGGATTTCCATATGGAGATGGGGGCCGCCCGACGAACCCGTGTTGCCGGAATGGCCGAACACCTCTCCCTGCTCTATCGGGAACTCATCCTCAGTAAGGGTGAAATCCACACTGAAGCTCTCCTCTGCATACTGTTCGCGGCGGATGCGGGCCGCAATGTCGTCACGGAAGTCATTCATGTGGCCGTACACACTCATTGTGCCGTCGCCGTGATTGATATACACCGCATTGCCGTATCCTGTGGGGGAGACAGACAGACGGCAGATATAACCATCCTTTATGGCATGGAGCGGCTGCCCCACCCTGCCGTTGGTGCGCCAGTCCACACCTGCATGGAAATGGTTGCCGCGGAGCTCGCCGTATGTGCCTGAGAAAGATGCGGGCTGGAGTTCCATAGGGTACTCATAGCCGTATTTTTGCGCCGAAGCCGTTACACCGGACAAGACCAGTATAGCGGCTGCGCATATTACATATAGGTATCTGTTGATTTTCATTCTTCTACCTGAACATGTTCTTTATTCTGTCAAAAAGGGTGCGGTCGTCGTCAGAAGGGTCCACTTTGAAATTGTCGCTTTCACCAAGCTTTTCAACCATCTCCCTTTCAAGCTTTGATATCTTCTTGGGTATCCACACCTGGACAAAGACAAGCAGGTCGCCTGTGCCGTAACCGTTTACATCGGGAATACCTTTATTTCTGAGTCTGAGCATCTTGCCAGGCTGCGTGCCGGGCTCGATCTTAATCTTGAGCTTGCCGTCGACAGAAGGGATCTGAGCCTCGCAGCCGTTGATTGCATCTGCAACTGATATATATAAGGTGTAGATCAGGTCGTTCTCATCACGTACCAGCTCGGGATGTTTCTCTTCTTCAATCAGCACCAGCAGGTCGCCCGGCACTCCGCCGGCCTTGGCAGCATGTCCTTTGCCGCTGACGGTAAGCTGCATTCCCTCGGCCACACCTGCAGGAACTTTGAATGTGATCTCCTCAGCCTGCTTTACAAGGCCCGAACCGTTGCACTTCTTGCATGGGTTGACAACCACCTTGCCTTCACCGTGGCAGCGGGGGCATGTGGTTGTGCTCTGCATTGCGCCGAGGATAGTCTGACGCATCTGAGTGTACATTCCTGTACCGTTGCAGGTATCACACACCTTGAGGTCGGCCTCAGTTGCGGCGCCGCGTCCGTGGCAATCGGGGCATTGTACTGACTTGTTGATCTTCACAGTCTTTTCAACACCGTGCACTATTTCGCTCAGGGAGAGTTTCACGCGGATGCGCATGTCACCGCCCCGCTGCACGCGCTGCTGCGTACCGCGGCTGCGTCCTCCGCCGAAACCGCCGAAACCGAAGCCGCCGAATATATCTCCGAACTGCGAGAATATGTCGTCCATCGAGAATCCACCTCCGCCGAAGCCGCCGCCTGCGGCTCCGCTCAGACCTGCGTGTCCGAAACGGTCATATTTGGCACGCTTGTCTTTGTCGCTGAGCACAGAATAAGCCTCCGCAGCCTCTTTGAACTTCTCTTCAGCCTCCTTGTCACCAGGATTCTTGTCCGGGTGGTACTGGATGGCCTTCTTGCGGTAGGCCTTCTTTATCTCCTCATCCGTGGCGCTCTTCTCAACGCCAAGGACTTCATAATAATCTCTTTTCTCTGCCATAGTGTTTACTGTCCGATGACAACCTTTGCATATCTGATCACCTTGCCGTTAAGGGTATATCCCTTCTGGGCGACATCGATGACTTTGTTTTTCTTCTCTTTGTCTTCTACCGGGAACTGCGCCACAGCCTCGTGGAAGTCGGTGTCGAACTCTGTCCCGACTGCTTCTATCTCTGCCAGGCCGCAGCTCTTGAGGTAATCTTTCAATTTGTTATATATCAGCGATGTACCTTCTTTCGCAGCTGCGTCACCGTCGGTCTTCTCAAGCATGTCGAGAGCCCTTTCACAATCGTCCAGCGTAGGGAGAATGCCTTTGATGATATTCTCACCCGCAGATGCAATCAGGTCCAGTTTCTCCTTTGATGTGCGGCGGCGGTAATTGTCAAACTCCGCAGCAAGGCGGATATATTTGTCTGTTGATGCGGCAAGTGCCTCTTTCAGGACATCCGCCGACAATTCACCGGTCTGAGCCTCTTTCTGCTCTTCCTGCTGCTCTTCTGATTCAGGATTCTGCTGCTCCGCAGTTTCAGTTTCGTTCTGAGCGTTTTCAACATTCTCTACTTCAGGCTCACCGCCGTTCATTTTCTCTTTATCCATCTTTTTAAGTTTTCTAAATTTCATTCGGGCCGGTCTTTAAGGCAAATTGTCTGCCATTTGACATAATACGACAAAATGGCACTCTATGCACCCATTCCGCCGTCAATTGCAATCACCTGTCCTGACACGTATGATGCCATGTCACTTGCCAGGAAGCAGCACACCTTGGCTATTTCTTCTGGTGTACCGCCACGGCGCAACGGTATTGAAGATGTCCATTTCTTGAGCACATCCTCAGGCAGGGATGCTGTCATCTCTGTCATGATGAACCCCGGGGCAACCGCGTTGGCACGTATGCCGCGCGACCCCATCTCCTTTGCGATGGACATGCTCAGCGCCACCATTCCTGCCTTGGAGGCAGAGTAGTTGCACTGTCCGGCGTTGCCGTGAAGCCCCACCACGGAGCTTATGTTTATTATCGAACCGCCGCGCTGGCGCATCATCACAGGCACAGTTGCGTGGCAGTAGTTGAATGCGCTCTTGAGATTGACGCGCAGCACATCATCCCACTCTTTCTCTGTCATTCTGACAAGAAGGTTGTCACGGGTTATGCCGGCATTGTTCACCAGGACATCTATCCTGCCGAACTCAGCCATGACCTGGTCCACAACACTCTGTGCCCCCTCGAAAGATGAAACGTCAGACGCCACTGCCAGCACCTTTGCGCCCAGTGCCTCCAGCTCTGACTTTGTAGCCATTGCAACATCGTCCATTGCAAGGTCACAGAATGCGATTGAAGCACCTTCTTCGGCGAATTTGAGCGCTATGGCCTTGCCAATACCGCGTGCAGCCCCTGTGACAAGAGCAACCTTATTCTCAAGTAACATATCGAATTATACTATTTCTGCGAACAAATCGTATTCGTCCGCACTTTTTATTCTGACATTTGTAAAATTGCCGATGAGGCCCGCCGGCACAGAAGGCAGCTCCACAAGCACTTTTCCGTCAACCTCGACCGACTCTTTCTGAGTACGGCAGCAGAGCATGCCGTCGGAATATGAATCCACGATGACCCTCTCTTCCGTACCCACTCTTGACATGTTGTAGTCAAGTGAAATGCCGCTCTGAAGCTCCATCAGCCTTTCGTAGCGCTCCTGCTTGATGCGCTGCGGCACTGAATCCTTATAGTTGAGGGCGCCGTAGGTCCCCTCCTCCTCGCTGTATGTGAACGCACCCAGCCTCTCGAACTTTGCCTGGCGCACAAAAGAGAGCAGCTCCTTGAACTCCCTCTCCCCCTCGCCGGGATGCCCCACAATCATTGTGGTGCGGAGCGCCACACCGGGCACTTTCGAGCGGAACTTCTCTATCAGGGCCTCCGTACCGGCACGGTCAATCGAGCGGCGCATCATTTCCAGGACTTTGGTGGACGAATGCTGCAGCGGGATGTCGATGTACTTGCAGATCTTGGGCTCTGATGCCATAAGGTCCAGAAGGTCATCGGGGAATCCTGCCGGATAGCTGTAGTGAAGCCTTATCCACTCTATCCCGTCAACTGCTGCCAGACGCTCCATAAGCGGAGCTATCATCCTCTTCCTGTAGAGGTCCAGACCGTAGTAGGTGGTGTCCTGGGCAATCACAATAAGCTCCTTCACACCACGTTCCGCAAGCATCTTCGCTTCATCCACAAGGCTTTCCATCGGCTCGGAGATGTGCCTGCCGCGGATGCCGGGGATGGCGCAGTAAGAACATGCGCGGTCGCATCCTTCAGAAATCTTCAGGAAGGCATAATGCTGAGGTGTGGTGAGATGGCGGCTCAAGTGGAGCGATGCGGGGCACTTTATGCCGAATTCATTCAGCAGCCCCTCCGGGTCATTGGCTCCGAAGAAACCGTCCACCTCCGGAATCTGCTCCACCAGCTCGTCGTGATAGCGCTGAGAAAGGCATCCGAAGACATATATCCTGCCGATGATGCCGTCATTCTTGGCGCGCACCGCCTCCAATATGGCATTGACCGACTCCTCTTTGGCATCGTCGATAAAGCCGCAGGTATTTAGAATCACAGCATCCACACCGGCAGTGTCAAGAGCCTCATCTTCGGGCAGAATCTCCACCCCTGCGGCAGCAAGCTGTCCCAGGATACGCTCCGAGTCCACTCTGTTCTTAGAGCAGCCCAGTGTTATCAGCTGCACCTTCATGATTATTCTGCCTCTGCCTCTGCTTCAGTCTCAGCCTCTTCGTCCTCAAATTCAAGAGAACCGAACTTTGCAAGCACATTGTACCAGTCAAGGACCTTCTTCATGTGTGACACATAGAAGCGGTCACGGTCGTATGCAGGAAGAACCTCTGCGAAGAAAGCTTTGATCTTCTCGGGATCGGACTTGCTCGACATGGCCTCTGCGCCGTTCAATTTGTCGCGCATGCTTTCGAGAACCTGTCTCAGAGAAGCTTCCTCATCGTCTGTATAGATTGATACATCTGCCAGTGAAGTCACTTTCGCAGTGGCGCTTACTGCGCTGCGCTGCTTTGTGGCAATGCTCTCTACAATAAAACCATTCTTTGCGGGTGCCACATACTCAAACAAACCGGGAGTACCGGAGATTGACAATACTTTTTTAAGATCAAGTGCCATTTCTTTTATTCGTTTTTAAGTTTTTCTATCAATTCTATTATCTGCGGAAGCACCGGATGCCTGTCATCGGTACGGATGACATAGTCGGCACGGACCTCACGCATCTGGTCTGTCCACTGGTTCGACATCCTTTCAAGGACTCTCTCACGGCTCAGACCGTCACGCGCCATCACACGCGCCACACGCACCTCCTCCGGAGCTGACACAGTGATGACGAAGTCTGCAAAATTAGCAAAAAATGCCTTTTCAAGAAATATCGCGGACTCAACCATCACCAGAGCGCTTTCCTGCATCTCCGCCCATTCCCTGATATCTTTCTCCAGAACCGGATAAACGATTCCCTCCAGTTGCAGCAGAAGCTCTCTGTCACCGAAAAGTCTCTCAGACATCAGCCTGAAATCAAGCGCGCCATCCCGCAGGACATCATGCCCCAGAAGACCAGCCACGGCCGCCTTCAAGGCATCGTTATCACGATACAGGCGCTTCACGCCGCCGTCACAGTCGTAAGCCGGCACGCCCAGCGTGTCAAAAGCCCTCACAATGGCGGACTTTCCACTGCCGATGCCGCCTGTGCAGGCAATCACTTTCTTCATTTCAGCACACATTCAACATCGGGAGGGTCAAGTTCATACGAAATCACAGGTATGCGGGAACGTTCCATCCTGGGCACCACCATTCCGGTGCGTGAAGTCCGGAAATCCTTGTAATCCACCACAAACTCAGGCACGCTGCCGGTATTGTCCTCACCCGCCAGAGAATACGGGATTCTGTATTTCAGCGAGGCTGATGAAGGAAGCAAGGTGATGTGCACACCGGCGGGGGCGCCTTTCAGCTGATATCGCACCTGTGCGGTGAGCTCCACGAACCTCACTACATCAACGTGATATGCCACTTCTTCCTGAGACATGTCCACATCCTTGATCTGCTTCAGACGGACAGTTCCGTCGAGCGGCGCATCAGCATTGTAGAATGCAAGTTTTTCAGTGGTGACTCTGCTTATATTCTCCAAGACAGCGCTCTCTCCGTACACGGCCACAGAATCGGGCTCCACGACGGGCGTCCCGTTCACCATATACTGACTCTTGCACTGAATGTCTTCAGAAAGGACGACAGGCACCATCTTGTAGTTGCGCGCATTCAGTCTGAAGAGAAGCTTTTCAGTCTCTATCGAGCTGATAGTGATTTTGGAATCGAAATATGTCTCCAGCTCCGATTCGATGTCTCTGGTCTGCAGCTCGAACACTGCAGGGTCTGATTTGAGAGGATGCAACTTGCTTCCCTCCACTTTCAGCAGCAGCGAACCGGCCTTGTTTGCAGAGCGGCGCATCCCGATTATCTTGGCGCCGGTGCCTGTGCCGCGCAGCACCAGCACATCATCGCTGGTCGACACACCTGCATGTCCGGCAAGATCAGTCTCGACCGTCACCTTGAATTTCATGGTGACAGTATATTTCTGTGTGAGTTCATGAATGAACCACATAGAAAAAGCAAGAAGGAGCGAGATGAGAAGTACCATCCACTCGCTCCCTAACCTGTTTTTGAGCTTTGCCGAAACTTGTTCCATTATTTCTGCTGGGGTGCCTCAGCGTTCACTTTGGCAATTGCAGCACGGTCGAATCTGAGTTTCACCTCACCGTCAACCTTCACAAGAACTGTGGGATCGCCTTCCTTGGCCTCGTCAACTGTGCCGTTGATGCCGCCGATGGTCACAACCTTGTCACCTTTCTTGAGTTCTGAACGGAGCTGCTCAAGCTTTTTCTGTTCCTTCTGCTGAGGGCGGATCATGAGAAGCCACATCACCACAAAGATCAGGATCATCATGATCCAGAATGAGCCCATGCTGCCCTGAGGTTTTGCAGCACCTTCAGCTGCCTGCAGGAAAGAAATAAAAAGAAAATTCATATTCTACTGTTTTTAATGATTGATAATCTATTTTGCCTCGCCCTGATACAGGCCGCGCCCCTCCTTGACTATCGTCCCCTCATCCTGGAACTTGCGGATAAGGCTGTCAAGCAGACCGTTCACAAACTGGCGGCTGCCCGGGGTGCTGTAGTATTTGGATATCTCCACATACTCGTTGATAGTGACCTTGACAGGGATGGTGGGGAAATGGACTGCCTCTGCCAGACCCATCGCCACAAGAATCGCGTCAGACGCAATGATACGGTCGGGATCCCAGTTGGGGACACTCTTCTCGACAATCGAGTGGTATTCGTCATAATGGAGAAGCGACTGCTTCAGGAGGCGGCGTGCGAACTGCTCGTCATCCTCATTCTTGAACACTGTCTCTTCAGGGAGTGACTCTGTCCTGGCAACGGTCCTGATTGTCGATATTATCTCGTTCAGTACGAAACCGAGGTCGTCAACCCACATGATTGATTTCTCCTCAAGGAGATTCTCAAGCATCTCGTCATCTTCCAGCTCGTTCTCATAAATGCTGATGAACAACTTGCAGTCTTCCTTGAAAGAGCGCTCCGGGTTGGCCATATATGCCTGGTAATAGTCAGAAGAGACCACTGAAGCATACAGTTTCTTGATGAAGACATCATATTCAGCCCAACCGAGCTTGCCATTCTCACATTTTTTCAGGAAAACGGGTGAAGACTCCAGCAGCTCCACGAACTTGTTCTCCACGAATTTCGGATTCGCCTCTTTTTCAGCCTCGGTGGGATTGAACTTGTTTTTACCTATCTCAAGCTTTTCTGCAGCGAGATTTCTCAGGGCAGGTGCAAGATTCAACAGGAAATAATAAAGTTCGAGAGTCTGCTCGCAGGACTGCATCAGAAATTTTTCATTGGCGGCCAGATCGGGCTCGCCTGAAGATTCAGCAGCATAAAGAACTTTGAAAGCCTTGATGCGGATTAACCGACGACTAAGCATATATAGACAGAACTAAAAATATTTTTCTGCAAATATAGGTTTTAATGATAAATAATTTACCTTTGTTATGATAATTTTAAAAAAGATCGTTATGTACTTTGATGATTACGACAATGCAAGGGGCCAGGAGAAGAACAGCGAAGATGTTTTTTCAAAACCCGTGAGAGCCGGCAAAAGAACTTATTTCTTTGACGTGAAGGCAACCAAGGGCAATGACTACTACCTGACTATCACTGAGAGCAAACGCAGAATCGAGAAAGACGGCAGGTATGTCTACGACAAACACAAAATCTTCCTGTACAAAGAAGACTTTGAGAAGTTTACCGAAGGGCTTGGCGAAGTTATCGACTATATCAAAGCTCGCTGCACCGTCATTGAGGCGCGTCCCTTCACAGACGAAGATAAACCGGAAACGGAAGGCGCATCAGACGAGGGCGGCAATTTCGCGGACGTCAATTTCGACGAACTCTAGCATTTGACTCCGGACCACAAGAAAAAAGGAGGTGACTGGATTGCAGTCACCTCTTCTTTTTACTGCTAGTAATACTTCACTTCAGTGCCTTCGAGGGCACTGAGCAGGTTGTTGGCCATGCGGCTGGCGCCGAAGCGGAAGAGCGATTTGTTGAGCCACTCCTTGCCGAGGACTGTGTCAACTATGCCGTAGTAGAGCGAGGCATCTTCCTTTGATGAGATTCCGCCGGCAGGCTTGAATCCGATCTTGATTCCGGTGGCGTCGTAATAAGCCTTGATGCATTCACACATCACGTATGCCGCCTCGGGTGTGGCTGCCGGCGATGTCTTTCCTGTGGATGTCTTGATGAAATCCGCTCCGGCCTCGATTGCGAGGAAAGATGCGGTGGCGATGTTCTCGTCGCTTCCGAGTGCGCCAGTCTCAAGAATCACCTTGAGATGCACAGAAGGGTTCACCGAGGTTATGGCCTTCTTTATGTCGGATATCTCTTTTGCCGCATCTTCCAGGCGGCCGTCACAGAATGAGTTGTGGGCCAGCACTATATCGATTTCGTCGGCACCCTCTTTCACTGCTGCCACACACTCTGCTATTTTAACCGAAGCGAATGTCTGGGATGCCGGGAAACCGCCACCCACTGCCGTAATATGTATCTCTTTGCTGTAGCGGGCGTCGGCCACGCTCTTCGCCAGATTCGGATATACACAGATTGATGCCGGCCTGGGATATTGGGGATAGATGTTGTTGAAGTCATTCACCTTCTTTGTCATGGCAGCGATCTTGGTGGGAGTGTCGCTGACTGTAAGTGATGTGAGGTCGATCATTCCCAGTGCATCTTTCCATACGGCCTTGTTGCACCAGTCTGCAACCTTTGCCTTTACAGCCTCGACTTTCCGGTCTGTATCTGCCGGAGTGTAATTGTATTTTTCAAAGAAGTTCATATCAGTTGATGTTAATTATTCGAAAGGGTATCGGCCGCAGACTCATGACGGCGGTCTCTGCGTTTTTCAACCTTTCCGGCCGCCTTGTCAATCGCCTTCTGGATGCCCGCCTCGTGAGCCTTCAACATCGCGTCTGTGCCGTCAAGGATATCTTTCATGTCCTTAGACCTGTCGAGATAGTAGTCCACCGAGCTTGTGAACTGTTCGGCGGTACAGCCATAGTCGGCCAGGATGAACTTGTAGAGGGCGCAGGTGTCGGCAATCCTCTTGTATTCGGGAGTGGCCTGGGCATACTGGTCCATCAAATACATGTCATAATAGATTCTTGACATCTTTTTCTTGGATATTATGCCTCTGGGGGTGCATCCGGCGGCCAATATCAGCAATGCCGCCAAAATAAATATGCGTCCGGTGTTTTTCATAACCACAAATATAGCTATCTTTGCAAAGATATAAACAAAATCATAATGTCTGCATATAATGTACTAGTTGTGGGCAGCGGCGGCCGCGAGCATGCCATTGCCTGGAAAATCGCACAAAGTCCTTCACTCAACAATCTGTACTGCCTCCCCGGCAATCCCGGTACAGCTCAGATTGCAGTCAACATCCCCGGCAAAGCCACCGACAAGGAGGCCGTTGCAGCCGCCGTCGAGCAGAACGCCATCGACCTGGTGGTAGTCGGCCCCGAGCAGCCGCTTGTTGAAGGTCTTGTCGATTTTCTGAAAGCCAGGTTCCCGGAGCTGCTTGTTGCAGGACCTTCAGCAGAAGGTGCGCAGCTTGAAGGAAGCAAGGAGTTTGCAAAAGACTTCATGCAGAAATACGGCATCCCCACAGCCCGCTACCGCGCTTTCACAGGTGAGACTCTTGACGAGGCCTGCGCTTTTCTGGAAGAGATGCGTCCGCCCTATGTGCTCAAGGCAGACGGCCTTGCAGCAGGCAAGGGAGTGCTGATAATCGATGATATAGAAGAGGCCCGCGCAGAGCTGAAGGAGATGTTCGGCGGCAAGTTCGGCAACGCAGGAAGCAAGGTTGTCATAGAGCAGTACCTGAGCGGCATCGAGGTTTCAGTATTCGTCCTTACAGACGGCACAGACTATCTGATTCTTCCCGAAGCCAAAGACTACAAGCGCATCGGCAACGGCGACACAGGTCTCAACACAGGCGGAATGGGTTCTGTATCACCCGTTCCATTTGCAGACAAAGCCTTTATGCAGAAGGTTGAAGAGCGTATCATCCGCCCCACCGTCAAAGGCATCGCCGCAGAGAACATAGACTACAAGGGATTTATCTTCATCGGCCTCATGAACTGTGCCGGCGACCCTTATGTCATTGAATACAACGTGCGCATGGGCGACCCGGAGACCGAGTCTGTCATGACCCGCATAGACAGCGACCTTCTCCAGCATCTTGCAGCCACTGCCGGTGGAACGCTCAAGAATGAAAAGATCGAAATCAGCGGCAAGACTGCCGTCACTGTGGTGATGGTTTCTGGCGGCTATCCGGAGAAATACAAGTCACTCTACCCCATCTCGGGCATTGAGGATGTCAGAAAGGCCCAGGTATTCCACGCCGGCACCGCAATGAGCGGAAATGAAGTTGTAACCTCAGGCGGAAGGGTTCTGGCCGTCACAGCCAATGCCGACAGCATCAAAAGTGCCAAAGAAGCCGCATACAAGGCTGTCGGATGCATCAGTTTCAAAGATTGCTATAACCGCAGCGACATCGCTGACGACCTCCTTGCGCTTTGAAAAACCGCTTTGACATAAGACGACGTTATTTTCTGCTGGGTGCTGTAACCGCCCTCCTGCTGGTTGCACAGTTTCTGGCCGCTCCGGCTGAGATTGCGCCTCTGCACGCCGTCGCTTCAATTCTTTTCCTTGCGGCCAATGCCTTCCTGCTTTCGCGTACGGTGAACTATTTCTCCACCGGCATCAACCTTTCGGCCCCTCTGCTTTTCACATCGGTGGCCCTGAGCTTCCCTGGATTCCTGACTTATGACGCAGGCCTGATTTCTGCCCTGCTCCTGAATCTTTCGATGTTCTGCGCCATGCGGTTTTTCAGCGGCGAGATCAGCAATGACATAATTTTCCTGTCAACCATGTTTGCCGGAGCCGCATCGCTGTTCTTTCCTCCTCTCATGTGGATGCTGCCCGCCCTGCTGCTGCTTGACTTCGCACCCGCAGGTGACAAGGGAAGATATATCGCAATGGCGTTGTCGGGCTTCCTGCTGCCGCTGCTGTTCTTCGAAGGATATACTTTCATGGCAGACGGATACAGGGAGGTGCTGAACAGCGCGGGTGAATATATGTCAAGCTGCATGGCTCCGAATCTCGGTTTCGCCTCCACCAGTGCGGCACGCGCCATCAAAGTGCTTGTACTTGCTGTGTTATTCACAGCTGCCGCAGTGTCATATTTCAAAAATTCTTCGGCTTACAGCGTCACTCATTCAAGGGCAGTGTTCATGCTGCTCATCTATTCTGTGATAATGGCGGTGATGCTTGCCCTCTTCTCTTCCGGCAACATGCTGCTGAATGTCACTGCGCTCGCACTTCCGGTCTCAACAGTCATCTATGACTACCTCACGGTTTCCGGAACGGGACGCACCGGCAGAGCAGCCTTCTGCTTCGTGCTCCTGGCCGTTGTTCTCGAGTTCCTTGCACATCCGCTGAGCCTGTAGACCTAACGTTAGGATATCTTCTCAGCGTCGTTTCCGCATCGTACGACATCATGAAGGCAATCTCCTGCTGCGAGAACATCCGAGGCTGCGTCTGGTACCAGAATCTGGCGCCTTCAGCACTCAGGAATCCCGGCTCCGGAAGCACTTTTGCACAAAGTGCCTCGAATCTCGCCCTGTCAATGGCTCCATACGAAGGTTTTATCCCTATGTCCACCATCTTCTGAAGGAGCCTTCCGTAGGTCAGCGGAGCCCTTCTGTAATACAATTCCTCAAAAATCAGATTGATTGTACGGCCGTATGCCGTGATGTCTATTCCTGTATGCTCCCTGTAGAAACGGCATACCTCATCCTTACTCTCAATAATCTCCATGAGAGCAAAGATAGAAAAAAACAAAGAAGGTGCAAACTGCTATCCGACCGGATGATCCTTGTGGAAAAGCTCAAGACGCGACCTCAACTCCGGAATATCCCCGCACGGAATGAGCGAAGTGCATGCACGTATCCCCTGCTGCTCACTGCCGCAGGTGTCCAGCGAAATTGCAGAAATGCCGTAGTAGAGCATTTCTTCCAGCAGATCGGCTCCTGTGAAACCAGGGTAGCTGTAGGTGAAATAGAATCCGTCAGCCACCGGCTCGTCAAGGTCCTTGTCGTATGTAAGAGTGAAGCCGTTGTCAAGGAATGCATCCTTCATGAGCCTGGCCTTGCGTCCGTATTCCAGCACATCTTCCCGGAAATTGTACGTTCCGTCATTAACAGCCTTGAAGATTGCCGCCAGAGCATACTGAGCCGAGTGCGAAGTGCCGCTTGACAGAGGATGCAGACCGCCATAGACTATTGCATTGCGGAACACTTCAGAGTTGTAGAAGCGGAGAAGGTCCGGATAGCGGCGGGCGGCCAGCTTGTCGGACAAAGCGAGGACGGCGATGCGTTCACCGGCATAGCTGAACGCTTTCGAGCTTGACACCAGCAGAAGATAATTGTCGGTATACTTGCCCACGCTGGGCTGGTACGGCGCCACACCGGGGTGGCTGTAGTCCTTTCGGAAATCCATTCCGAAATATGCAAGGTCCTCCATCACTATCACATCGTATTTCGTGGCCAGCTCGCCTATGATGCGCAGCTCATCGTCACGCAGGCACACCCACGAAGGGTTGTTTGGATTGGAATAGAGGATTGAGTGTATGCGGCCTGTTGAGAAAATGTCTTCAAGCTTTTCGCGAAGCTTTTCTCCACGCCAGTTGTATATGTCAAACGACTCGACAGGAATGCCCAGCACCTTATTCTGGAACTTGTGCACGGGGAAGCATGGGTCCACGAACAGAATAGTATCCTGCTCCTTGTGAACACGGCTGCAGACCATGAAGGAGACGAATGCAGCCTGCATCGACCCGACAGTGGCAAGGCAGTTCTCCGGTCTGATGTCCAGGTCTATGAAATTCTTTATGAAACGTGACGCCTCTTTCTTCAGTTCAGGCGCACCGTCAATCTCGGGATAATTTGCAGAGACTCCATTGCGGAGAGCTTCAATCTGGGCTTCCACTCCCAATTGCACTGAAGGCAGACCGGGGTTCCCCATTTCCATGTGGATGAAACGCACTCCGCTTTCCTTTTCAAGGCTGTCGGCCAGACGTTTCACCTCTCGGATAGTGGCTCTTCCGACACAGGAGATGCCACTCTCGCGGAAAAGGCGCTCAGCCACCTCTCTGCTGACGAGATTGTGCTCCATTTTCCGAAATATTATATGGTTCTTCCGGGATATGCCTTCAAAGCCTTCTCAAGCACAACAAGAGCGGCCTTGAGGTCCTCTTCCTTCAGGACGTATGCGAAACGTGCCTGATTCTTACCCATTCCTGGTGTCACATAGAAGCCTGCCATAGGAGCGAACATCACTGTCTGGTTCTCATAGTTGAACTCGGTGAGCAGCCAGCGGCAGAACTTCTCGGCATCATCCACGGGAAGCTGGACAGCCGCATAGAATGCACCGAGAGGCATGGGGCACACGATGCCCTCTATCTTGTTGAGACCGTCCACAAGAATCTGGCGGCGGCGGAGATATTCAGCCTTTACATTGTCGAAATATTCCTGAGGTGTCTTGAGGGCCGCAATCGCCGCTATCTGCCCCAGCTTCGCGCAGCACAGACGCGCCTGAGCGTACTTGAGCACAACTGGCATAAGTTCTTTGTTGCGTGAAACGATAAAGCCCACACGCGCTCCGCACATGCTGTATCTCTTTGACACCGAGTCGATAAGAATGATATTGTCATCCATATCGGGAACCTGCATGAATGAGAAGTGAGGCTCGTCTGTATAGCAGAACTCGCGATAGACCTCATCGGCAATGATGAAGAGGTCATGCTTCTTTGCAATGCTGCAGAGGTCAAGCACATCCTGTTTTGAATAGAGTTTTCCAGTGGGGTTTGCAGGGTTGCAGATGAGGATTGCCTTGGTCTTCGGGGTGATCACTTTCTCCACCTCCGACATGGGAGGGAGGGCGAAACCGTTCTCAATGGATGTGGTGACAGGCACCAGCTTCGCGTCGAACTGGATGGAGAATGTGTTATAGTTGGTGTAGAAAGGTTCGAACACGATGATTTCATCACCGGGGTCGCAGATTGCCGAAACAGCTATCTGAAGAGCTTCGCTGCCACCGTGGGTAACATTGATGCAGGACTTGTCGACATCGATGCCTATCTTCCTGTAATACTCCACCATACCCTCTCTGAGCTCCAGCTCTCCGAGTGAATTTGGATACGAAAGGATTGTGAGATTGTTTTCGCGGACGGCGTCCAGAGCCACTTTAGGTGAATCCACATCTGGCTGACCCATATTCAGGCGGTATATCTTTATCCCTTTCTTCGCAGTTTCATCACTGAGGGGAATAAGTTTTCTGATAGGGGAATAAGGCATGCTCTGAGCCTTCTTTGAGAGTGTAAGCATAGTATTGCAGTGTTAAGATTTGTGCTACTTATTAAAATATACTGCAAATATATCTCTCTTTTTGCTATCTTTGCAAAACAATCTATCAAAACCGACCGAAAATAATCGCGTATGGAAAACAGAGAAGCGCAGAGATATGCCGCACGCGGCGTATCGTCGTCAAAATCAGAAGTACACAGCGCCATCGCAAAGATGGACAAAGGTCTCTTCCCCACCGCATTCTGTAAAATTGTCCCTGACACTCTCAGCAATGATCCCGACTACTGTCTTGTGATGCATGCAGACGGAGCCGGAACAAAGAGTTCGCTCGCTTATGCATACTGGAAAGAGACAGGAGATGAAAGTGTATGGGCAGGCATCGCGCAGGATGCCATTGTGATGAACACAGACGACCTTCTGTGCGTGGGCATCACAGACAACATCCTTCTCTCTTCCACTATCGGACGAAACAGGGCCAACGTGCCCGGAAGCGTCATCGCAGCCGTCATCAACGGTTCGCAGAGCTTTGTTGAGAAGATGCAGCAGTACGGCATAGACATCACCCTCACAGGGGGCGAGACCGCCGATGTCGGGGACCTTGTCCGCACCATAATCGTAGACAGCACTGTATGCGCGAGAGCGCGCCGCAGCGACATCATCGACAACAGGAACATCGCCGCCGGCGACGTGATAGTGGGTCTTGCATCATACGGCAAGGCCGTATACGAAGACGAGTACAACGGCGGCATGGGCAGCAACGGTCTGACCTCGGCCCGCCACGACGTCTTTGCAAAATATCTTGCACAGAAATATCCCGAGAGCTACGAAAGCTCGATCAACAGTGAATATGTCTATTCAGGCAGCCGCAGGCTTGACGAGATCGAGCCAGAGACCGGCATGACCTACGGCAAGCTGGTGCTCTCACCCACCCGCACCTACGCTCCCGTCATCAAGGAGGTGCTGCAGAAGTTCCGTCCTCAGATTCACGGCATGGTACACTGCTCGGGCGGTGCACAGACCAAGGTGCTCGGCTTTGTTGAGAATCTCAAAGTGGTGAAAGACAACCTTTTCCCCACTCCTCCTCTGTTCCGCACCATCCAGCAGGAGTCCGGCACACCATGGAGCGAGATGTACAAAGTGTTCAACATGGGGCACCGCATGGAAATCTATGTCCCTGCAGCCGTGGCGGATGACATCGTAGCCATAAGCCGCAGCTTTGGTGTTGACGCTCAGGTGATCGGACGTGTAGAACCCTGCACCTCCGCACAGGTGGAGCTTGACACACCATACGGCAAGTTCACATACAGCAAATAGCCAGAGATGAAAAGGTTCGGGAAAATAATGGCTGCGCTCCTGTTCCTGCCGGCAGTTGTCTGCTGCAGGAATGAGAGCTATCAGGCTGTGGAGGTGCGCAACAATCTGGTGAACGCCGCACTCTACGACACCACATCCAGCTACTACGCCGGGTTTGACGAGTATCCCTTGAACCTTTCCGACCTGCCGATCGGCATCTTTGACCTCAACATGGGCGGTATGGCGGCCCTTGAAGACATCATCACCCTTGACAGGTTCGACAATATCACCGGAAGTGCGGACTCCGACCTTATCCGTGACTTTGCCGGAGAGCACTTCATCTACTACAACGCGCTCAGCAATGCCGACAGCGTCTCAGACGCCAACGGCATGATAGACATACGTGAGGCAGCCATCAAGAACACTCTTTTCCTCGTGGGCGACAAATGTGCACAGGGAGAGAAAGAGAGGGCCAAGATAATAATTGCATCAGGAAACATCACCCGTTCCACAGGGCTGGACGACATCAGGCAGATGCTTGCGCTCAGCGGCACCGGAGTGAAGATCATCGGTGTTGTGGAGGAAGGCGTGAAAGGGTTGCTGAGCAGAATGAAAGAGCAGCACATCAGCCACTTCTCCGTAGGGCTTCTTGCCGAGGAGAGCACCATTGAGAGCGGTGTCTACCCCGCAATGCTGGGTGAGCTTTCAACGGAAGCCGGCATAACCGGCACGATTCCGTTTGTAAGCAAAACTGTCGGCGCCGCCGACTCCACAGACGTCAAGATGCTTGACGAAGCCTTCATATCGATGATAGAGGAGCACTACGCGTCGGGCAACAACACACCCATAAGCGCCGTAATCGTAGAGAACTCTCTCACCGACGATGTGGAGGCGCTGTTCTCCGGCATCATACGGAGTTACCGTTCGAAAAGAATACGCGGCACATATCCTTACAGGAATGTTATTATGGAGGATGTGCTTTTCATAGACCCCACTGAATACGCGGCCATTGAATGCTACCGGACACTGCGTACCGACGGCAACCTGGCGCTGCGCATCACCGATCAGCAAGTGGTCCACTACACAGACCTGCCTTATGACATATAAAGAAAGCGTAACACCTGAAGAAATTGAGAGCATGGAGCTTATCTCCTTTCCCGGGGAGATAAAGATAATCACCCGCGAAGGTCCGGAGTTCGACGCCGCCGTGGCGGATCTGGCATCGCAGCGCATGATAGGTTTCGACACAGAGACAAAGCCCATTTTCCAGCCCCACGCCCCCAGATGCAGGACAGCGCTTCTGCAGCTCTCCAGCGAAACTACATCATATCTTTTCAGGCTTCACACACTCGGCATCCCGCAGCCTCTTGCAGATATTCTGGCAAGCCAAAGCATCACCAAGATAGGCGCCGCCGTATATGACGACATACGCGGCCTTCAGTATTACAACGATTTCGAGGCTGCCAGGTTCATGGACCTGCAGCAGTTTGCCGAGCGATACGGCATCAAGGACAAGAGTGTGAAGAAACTTTCCGCAATCATTCTTGGCAGAAAGGTCTCCAAAGCGCAGCAATGCTCAAATTGGGAGGCGGCTCAACTCTCTTTCCCTCAGCAGCTTTATGCCGCAACCGACGCTTGGATCTGCCTTGTCATGTACAAAACATTGCTTGCTTCTTGATATTATAGGATTTTTTGTTCATATTTGTACAATTATATTGCTTAAACGATTTAATTGAACATAATATGGCAAAGAATTATCCTAAAATCGGTATACGCCCGGTAATTGACGGACGTCAGGGTGGTATCCGTGAAAGTCTTGAAGAAAAGACCATGCTGCTGGCCAATGAGGTTAAGAAACTCATTGAATCAAATGTAAAGAACGGTGACGGCTCACCCGTACAGTGCGTAATCGCCGACGGCACAATCGGCCGCGTGGCAGAAAGTGCGGCCTGCGCCGAGAAATTTGAGCATGAAGGTGTAGGCTCCACCATCACAGTCACTGCCTGCTGGTGCTATGGCTCAGAGACAATGGATATGAACCCCACATATCCCAAGGCAGTGTGGGGATTCAACTGCACCAACCGTCCCGGTGCCGTATATCTTGCAGCTGTCCTTGCAGCTCACGCACAGAAAGGCATTCCCGCATTCGGCATCTACGGACACGACGTACAGGACCTTGACGACAACAACATCCCTGAGGATGCGCAGGAAAAGATACTGCGCTGGGCACGCGCCGCTCAGGCTGTTGCTACAATGCGCGGCAAGAGCTACCTTTCAATGGGAAACACCTGCATGGGTATCGCCGGTTCTATGGTGAATGCAGATTTCCTCCAGGACTATCTCGGCATCCGCACTGAATACATCTCCCTGGTGGAGATTCTGCGCCGCGTCGACTACGGCATCTATGACCACGACGAGTTCAAGAAGGCAATGGCATGGGTCGATAAATACTGCAAGCCTCAGGAGGCACGCGACCGCAACGAGGACCGCGAGGTAATGCCCGGCACACCCATGACCACATTCAACGGCAAGGGCAAGGGCAAGACACGCGCAGAAAAAGACGAAGACTGGGAGTTTACAGTCAAATGCATGATGATCATGCGTGACCTCATGAAAGGCAACCCCAAGTTGCTTGAGATGGGTTATAAAGAAGAATCTCTCGGTCACAACGCAATCGCAGCCGGTGTACAGGGCCAGCGCCAGTGGACCGACTACAAGCCCAACTTCGACTTCCCCGAGTCTATGCTCTGCACCTCATTCGACTGGAACGGCATCCGCGAGGCAATGATCATGGCCACAGAAAACGACCACCTCAACGGCATGTCAATGCTGTTCGGCCACCTGCTCACAGGCAAGGGCGTGATGTTCTCAGACGTACGTACATACTGGAGCCCCGAATCTGTCAAGAGAGTGACCGGCTGGACTCCCGAAGGACTCGCAGCAGGCGGATTCATCCACCTCATCAACTCAGGTGCCACCACACTCGACGCAACAGGCGCAATGTGCGACGAGAAAGGCAATCCTACCATGAAGGCCCACTGGGATATGACAGAGAAAGATGCCGAGGCCTGTCTGAAAGCCACCAACTGGGCACCTGCAGACCGTGACTACTTCCGTGGCGGTGGATTCTCAAGCAACTTCCTCACAAAGGGCGGCATGCCTATGACAATGATGCGCCTCAACATCGTGAAGGGTCTCGGCCCCGTGATGCAGCTTGTAGAGGGATGGTCAGTGGAGCTTGATCCCGAAGCTCATAAGATTCTTGACGAGCGTACCGACCCCACATGGCCCACAACATGGTTCGTTCCCCGCACAGACGAGAAAGTCAACAACATCAAGGACGTATATTCAGTGATGAACTACTGGGGTGCAAACCACGGTGCTATCGCTTACGGACATATCGGTGCGGACGTAATCACACTCTGCTCGATGCTCCGCATCCCTGTATGCATGCACAACGTACCTGAGGACAAAGTATTCCGTCCTGCAGTATGGAATTCATTCGGAATGGATCAGGAAGGTGCCGATTTCCGCGCATGCCAGAACTTCGGTCCCATCTACAAATAATGAACTATCATTTATAAAGCATAAACGACTATGGGTAAATTTCTCAACGAATTCAAGGAATTCGCTATCAAAGGCAATGTAATGGACATGGCTGTCGGTGTTGTTATCGGCGGCGCATTCGGAAAGATCGTTTCATCACTTGTTGCAGACATCATCATGCCCCTCATCGGCAAACTTGTGGGCGGCGTTGACTTCACAAGCTGGAAATGGGTGCTCAGCGAGGCAGTAGGTGACAAGGCCGAGGTCGCAGTGACTTACGGCAACTTCATCCAGGTGATTCTGGACTTCCTCATCATCGCATGGTGCATCTTCCTGGTTGTAAAGGGAATCAACAAGCTTTCATCACTCAAGAAAGAGGAAGAAAAGCCTGCAGAGCCCGAACCCGAACCTGCCACACCTGAAGATATCCTTCTTCTCCGTGAGATTCGCGACAGCCTGAAGAAATAAATTATTATATTTGCGGCTTAAACCGCATTGAAATGAAGAAATTATTTGCCTCACTGCTTGTTCTGACATCATTCACCCTGTGTTCATTTGCACAGGGATATGAGCTCTCATTCGAACTTATCGGTTCGCAGGGGCTCTGCCGCACCAGCAACAACTATTACGGCATCAACATACTCAACGGATACCGGATCCCCTGGGGAGGCGGTCTGTTCGTGGGTGTCGGAAGCGGCATGGAGATGACATCCTACCTCACCAAGTTTGTGAGAGTCAATGCCACTGACGGTTCAGCATCGTTCAGCAGAGAGCGTGAGGCAAACAATTTCTTTGTTCCTGTTTACGGCTCCTTGCAGTACTATCTCAGCAAAGGGCGCACAAATTCCTTCTTCGTGCGTGCGGATGTCGGATATGAATTCGCCGTATTCCGCTTTGACGCAGATCAGAAGCTTTTTGACAAGACAACCCGCAAGGGAGGCATGTATGTCGAACCTTCCTTCGGTATCAACTTCAAGCAGCGCGGCGCCGACAAGAGCCGCAGCTGGTATCTGGCAGTGGGTCCCAATTTCCAGAAATGCATATTCGACCGCCACGACATCACCTGTCTGAGCGAGCCTGACAGCAACGGTTATTCCGGCACTGCCACATCCAAGACATACTCATGGCTTCTCCCCTCCCTTGCTCTTCACGCAGGTTTCCGCTTCTAACGGAGTAAAAAATAGCATCACCGAGGTACAACAAAGCATATTATTCGTACTTTTGCGCTCTATCCATATAAAAATGGGATAGGGCACGACTATGCGCACACTTATAAAGAACTGCAACATCGCTTCACCAGGCTTTGAGGTAAAGAACGGAAGCCTCTTTCTTGAAGACAATCTCATCCATAGTGTAATCACCCCAGGCGAGTCACTCCCCGCAGCGGACCGCGTCATCGACGCCGAAGGACTCACCGCTGTTCCGGGATTCATCGACATCCACTGCCACGGCCGCAACAACTGCGACTTTGCAGACGGCAGTGAAGAAGGTATCAACACCATAGGTGAGCACAAGCTGGAGGAAGGAGTCACAACAGTGCTCCCCACCACCCTCACGCTCAGCGAAGAGGCATTGGCAGATGCATTCAACTCAATTGCAAAATACAACGGCAGAGGATGCAGGATGCCTGCAGTGCACCTCGAAGGTCCCTACATCAACCCTCACGAGATTGGCGCACAGAATCCAAAATATGTACGCAAGCCTGAAATGGGCATGGTTGAGCGTCTTGCAAAGATATTCCCTATCAAGAAAGTGTCATTCGCACCAGAACTTGAAGGAGGTGACATGTTCGTGACTTCACTCCTTTCGAAGGGCATCACCCCCTCTGCAGCACACAGCGCCGCAAAGTATGATGAATTTGCACGCTGCTACGCAAAGGGACTGCGCAACCTCACACACTTCTGCAACCAGATGTCCCCCATCCACCACCGCGATATCGGCCTGGTAGGTGCCGGCCTTCTTCACGACACTGTATATGCAGAGATGATCTGTGACAAGATCCACACATCAGCCAACATGATTCAGCTCGCATTCAAGGTGAAGGGTGTCGACCACATGATCCTTATCACCGATGCCATGCGTGCCGCAGGCATGCCTGACGGTCCCTACACTCTCGGCGGACTTGACGTTACCGTAAGCAACGGTGCAGCACGTCTCACAGACAACGGAGCCCTGGCAGGCAGCATCCTGCAGCTTAACGTGGCTTTGAAGAACATTGTTGAAGTGACCGGCATGCCGCTCCGTGACGCACTGAAAGCCAGTTCGCTCACTGCAGCGCACAGCCTCAGCCTCCACAAACTCGGACGCCTCGAGACCGGCTACATCGCAGATATAGCGATGCTGGACAACGAGTTCAATGTCCACAAGACTTTTGTGGACGGTGAACTCAGATTCGAGAAATAATATTCCGTCTATTTATTGGCCACGAGAGTGTGCTCTCCTGACTTGAGGGTGCGCTCCTCTCCGCTGTACGGCATTATCACCGAAGCCTCTGCGCCAGCCGGGACAGAGAGGCGGAGTGTGAATTCAGAATCAGTGTCGCTGTATGAATAGGCTATGTCACCCGCAGCAGAAGGGATAACCAGATCAACCTCCTTGATACTTACAGGATTGGGAGCCACAGAGAAGGTCTTCCACCCCGCCGATGTGGGATTCACACCCAGAATGAGCTGGCACATCGAGATAAGCGGGCCGCCGCTCCATGCGTGGTTGGTCGAGCCGCCGCCATATATGCCCGAATCCACAAGCCAGCCCTCGAAAAGGGTCGTATGGTAGGAGTGATATACCATGGGGCCGTATTTCTGCTGAACCCTCTCCACTGCATATTCCGGTTCGCCCATCTTGAAAAGTGCATCCATCACATACTTTTCCATATATGAGCTTGCGTATGACTTGTCGTGAAGGATTGCACTGATTGCCGGATATTTGTCAGGCTCTGCAAAACCGCACACCACAGCCATTGCCTGCACACGGTCGTCAGTATCACCCTCGTAGCCGGGAGCCCTGTATTCTGTGCCTGTCCAGCAATTTCTGAAGCCATTGCAAGCCTTTTCCATCCTTTCGGTGTATGATGCAGCATCCTCAGGAAGGCCAAGCAGTTCAGCCATATTGCGGGCACCCTCAAGTGCGAGGTAGTAGAACGAGACTTCGATAAGGTGGCAGTCTATCTCGAAGCCCCAGTCGCCCCAGTCCCATCCGCCCTGGCGGTACTGAGGCAGGCCGTTCTCGTCAAACTGCCAGATATCCAGATACTTTTTAACTGAAGGATATGTCTTTTCCACAATCTCTCTGCGTCCCGAATTGAAATAACAGTTCCAGAAACCGTATTTGCCCACAGCGGCCAGGCTCTGGCTGGGAAGTTCAGTGGTCCAGATACCGGGCTCCGGTGAATAAAGCACGCTGTCTGCACGCTGGAATGCACAGAGCTGGTTGATGCACTTGACGGTGAGGTCGTCTATGTTTCTGTCGAACATATAGAATGATTCTCCCGTAAGGATGCTTGCATCACCCCACCAGAGGGCACGTTCGCGGTCAGGGCAGTCGAAGTATGTGTCACGCATGTTCACATACAATGTGTTCAGCCCCTTTTTCCAGAAACGGTTCCAGAAGTCATTGTCGCTGTTGAACTCGACCGGTTCAGAAGCATATCCTGTCTCACGGTAGCATATCTTCCTGACCTCGACGCCGTCGGGGACAATGAGATGTATCTGCTGGCCGCTCATCCATCCGTATGATTCGTATGTCTGGTCGCCCGCCTTTGTCACATACTCTGCGCGGACAGTGGCTTCGCCGCCGCCCATGATATGGTCTGTCTGTATCATGACTGTATTGCCGCCGACAGGGTCGTTCACTGTGATGACGGGAGTAAGCTGCATGTTGTACGGCAGGATTCCGATGACCGTGTCGCCGCGCACCTGCATCTCAGCCTCTTTCACACCGAAATCTTTCCATTGAGGAATATCTCTGGGAACAAGTTTGTTCCAAGGCGCATCCCCTTCCACTCCAATCACCTCGGCCGCAACAAATCCATCTGCAGGCGCTGTCTGCCAGCCGGGTATGTCGTTGGCTGCAACAAATTTTATGTTCGACTCGGGAAGGCGCCAGTTCGGCTGCAGACCGTCACAGGTCTGGTATGCATCCATACGGCGGCACTTCCAGGTTGAGTCTGAGGAAGCCACCTGACTTTCAAAGAAGAGCGAAGGAATGCCTGTGCTGTGGTGTGAGAAACCGTCCTTGCCGAAATAATAAAGCAGCAGGGCAAGTTTGTTCTCGCCGGGCTGGAGGTACGGAGCAAGGTCCACCTCGTCGCAGTATGTGTCATCCGGATTGGGGCCGCGCTTCACACCGCCCTCGAACACAACCATCTCGTCATTGATCCAGAGCCAGTATTTTGAATCCACCGCAATTCTGGCCACAACCTCAGCGGGAACTTTTTCAAGGCTGATGTCTTTTCTGAATGCAATCCACTGATTTTCACCATCCTGGGCGCCTGGCACCGAAATCCATGAGCCGGACTGCAGCTCTGAGCGGGAAGATTGGCATGATACAGCGGCAAGAACGGCCGCAAAACACAAAATCAATGATGAGATAATCTTTTTCATAGTCTTTGGTCATTATTTATGCACAAAAATATTATATTTGTCCTGATAAAAAAAGAGAAAAGTGATGAAAGGTATTTGTGAAAGTTTCTCTTTTGTGGGGGAGAGTATTTCTGCAGCGGCAGGCAACATTGCCGCAAGCCGTCTCCGCTCCGGCATCACCGCCGCAATCATTGCACTTGGCGTGGCCGCACTCGTGGGGACTCAGACTTCAATTGATTCGCTGGCATCTCTGCTGAGCGGAGCCTTCGGTGGCAAGACAGGCAATTCCCTGACAGTCTCTGCACTGCAGGGTAAGCGCAAGGCAGTAATCAACCGTCAGTGTTTCAAACTCTTATGTAACAGTTTAGATGCAGGAGTCGGAATGGCCGTCTATACCCTTGTTCCGGCATTCGGGAATATCCGCGGCCCGCTCGGACAGTTGCCTCCGGGCACTGTCGTGATGGCTTTCGATGGAGATTATCTGCAATCCAACGCGCTGGATATCAGTACGGGGCGCCGCTTCAGCCGGCTGGAAGAGGACACCGGGGCCAGAGTATGTCTTGTGGGCCAGAGTGTGGCGGAAGCACTCGGTAACGGCAGTCCTGTCGGAAAATATGTCACCATCGCCGGGCATGGGTTCAAAGTGGTGGGAACAATAAGCGAGCAGCTGTCTTTTCTTGGGGTGATTGCCGGCAACACTGTGTTTGTGCCGCTTTCCGCAGCATGGGGCGCCCTGACAGGCAATGGCAGCAGTTGCAGTGCCGACCTGATGCTGCCGCCCGGCACAGATGCGGGTGAAGCATCGGGAGTGGTGGAGTTCCTTCTGCGGAAAATCCGCGGCATACCGCCTTCTGCAGATTCTGACTTTGAGATCTCGCGAAGTGACGCGCTCGAAAAGGAAATCGGAGCTCTGAGCGGCAAATTGTCCCTTGTTGCGCTTGCAGTGGGGCTCCTCACCATTCTGGGGGCAGCTGTCGGCCTTACCAACATCATGCTGATTGCAACAAAAGAGCGCACTCGCGAAATAGGTCTGCGCCGCGCCATAGGCGCATCCCGAAAAAACATCACTGTCAACCTTCTTACAGAATCAGCGCTGATCTGCCTTTACGGTTGCGGTGCCGGAATCATTCTCGGGCTACTGACAGGCAACATCCTGTCGGCCGTGCTGCACACACCGCTTCAGATTCCATGGGACTGGATATGTGCGTCCTGCCTGATATGTGCCGCGGTATGTACTGCTGCCGGTTGGATTCCTGCACGCCGCGCGGCCCGGATGGACCCGGTTGAGGCGCTGCGCTGCGAATAGTCGCGCAGGCTATTTGTAAAGGTCGTTGGGCTTCATCTTCAGTGACATACCGCCGGGATCAAGCTGCGCGCCGGTCAGGTCAATCTGCCAGCGTCTGCCCTGATTGACATATTTTTCAATGAACCACATTGTCTCGTCAAACAGGTCATTGTTATACACCGCCACCTCATGCGAGTGGTCTTCGAACCGGGCTATCATATAAGGATATCCGAATTTCTCAAACCTCCTGACCAGAGCGTCCGATCCGAAGAATCCAGTGTTGAAAATCTGTATCTTTTTGTATTCCACCAATTTGTCGGCAGTTCCATGGAGAAACATTGTCGGAGCCGGAGCATGCACCCTGTAGTCGCACCTGCCCTCACGCGAAAACACAGCCCCGGCATAGGAAATCACCCCCGCAAAGCGGAAATCTTCAGGCATGCCCGCTGAGAGTGCTGTGCGGTTGCACAGCTCGTAGTCTGTCTGGAGGACAGTGATTGCGCCGGCACTGCTGCCGGAAAGCAATATTCTGGAAGTGTCTATCTTCATCTCCTCAGAGTTTGCAATCACATATTCCACAGCAGAGAACAGGTCTTCCGCCGCCATCTTCACAGCGCGCTCCAGCGGCTTCACCATCTGAGCCGGATTCTTGAACCTTACACCCTTGAGACCGAGACGGTAATCCACAGCCAGAGTCACATAGCCCGCATCGGCGAACCTGCGGCACAGTTCACGGCTGAACTTGCTGCGCAGGTTGTTCTGTGTGAAACCACCGCCATACAGATATATCATGCACGGGTACTTTTCAGCCTGGGCTTCAGGCAGGAAGACATCCATCACAAGAGAGCATGTGTCTCTTTCAGCATATACTGCAGAATAGTCACATGATGGTTTCTGGGCACAGAGGCAGAGAGATGCCGCCAGAACCAGGATCAGAGAGATTACAGAACGTTTCATACAATTCGATTTTTAATGCAATTTATCCAAATTAAAAACATTGCCAAAATTTTTGTTTGTCACTAATATGAGTTATTTTTGTAATCACATAATTTATTCACTTAAACAAAAGGATGATGAAACTTGATGTTGTATTAGGATTACAGTGGGGAGACGAAGGAAAAGGTAAAATCGTTGATGTTCTGGCAGAGACATACCCTGTCATCGCCCGCTTCCAGGGCGGCCCGAACGCAGGTCATTCCATTCATTTCGAAGGGAAGAAATTCGTGCTCAGAAGTGTGCCGAGCGGCTCGTTCAGGAAAGGGACAATCAACATCATAGGCGGCGGTGTGGTGCTTGACCCCATCACATTCCGCGAAGAGTGCGAAAACATCAAGGCAGCCGGCATTCCTCTCGAGGAGAGGCTGTACATCTCAAAGAAGACCCACCTCATCCTCCCCACCCACCGCATCATCGATGCAGCCCAGGAGGCTTCGAAGGGCAAGTCAAAGATCGGCTCCACCCTCAAGGGAATAGGTCCCACCTATACGGACAAGGTAAGCCGTGTGGGTCTGCGCGTCGGTGACATCCTCGCCCCCAACTTCAAGGAAAGGTTCGAGGCGCTGAAAGCGAAACATATCGAGTATCTCAAAGGCTTTGACTTTGAATACAATGCAGAGGAGCACGAGCAGGAATGGCTCGAGGCGGCCGAATACCTCAAGAACTTCAAGATCATCGACGGTGAATATTTCGCCAACGAATGCCTTGACGGCAACAAGAACATACTTGCCGAAGGCGCGCAGGGCAGCATGCTTGACATCGACTACGGTTCATATCCTTTCGTAACCTCGTCCAACACCATCTGCCCCGGTGCATGCGTGGGCCTCGGTGTGGCTCCCGGCCGCATCGGACGCGTATACGGAATCTTCAAGGCATACTGCACAAGAGTCGGCAGCGGCCCCTTCCCCACCGAGCTTTTCGACGAAACAGGTGAAGAACTTCGCAACAAAGGCTTCGAATATGGCGCCGTGACAGGCCGCCCGCGCCGTTGCGGATGGCTTGACCTTGTCGCCCTCAAATATGCCATCATGCTGAATGGTGTCACAGACCTCATCATGATGAAGGCCGATGTGATGGACTCATTCGACACCATAAAGGTTGCAACCGGCTACATGGTGAACGGCGAACCCACAAACAAGTTCCCGTTCGACACTCAGAGTGAGATCATTCCTGTATACAAAGAATTCAAAGGTTGGAAGAAGCCTCTCTGCAATGTCAAGAGCGAAAGCGAATTCCCTTATGAGTTCCGTGTATTCATCAAATTCATAGAAGAAGAGCTCAAGGTTCCCGTAAAGATTATTTCAGTAGGTCCGGACCGCGAGCAGACCATCATTCGCGAAGACTAGGCCCTATTGTGTACCAGCTGCTTGACGGAATAAACTCCCCCCAGGACATCAAATCCCTTTCCGAAGCGGAACTTGTGGATCTGTGTCAGGAAATAAGGGACTATATAATAAGATGCTGCTCCCACAACCCCGGTCATCTGGGTTCAAGTCTGGGAGCCGTCGAGATTGCTGTTGCCGTACATAAAGTATTCAACGCCCCTGAAGACAAGATAGTGTGGGATGTCGGACATCAGGCATATGCCCACAAGATTCTTACAGGCAGGCGTGAAAGTTTTCTGCACAACCGTGAGAAAGGCAGCCTGAGCGGATTTCCCAAACGCAGCGAAAGTGAGTACGATGCCTTCGGCGTCGGACACGCATCCACATCAATCTCCGCAGCTCTTGGAATGGCGGTTGCCGACAGGATGCAGGGCAGAGATGCCCGTCACATAGCGGTTATCGGTGACGGCGCAATGACAGGAGGTCTTGCATTCGAAGGGCTCAACAACGCAGGCAGCATTGAAAACGACATGCTGGTGATCTTGAATGACAACCGCATATCCATCGACATGGCCACGGGGGCACTTCACAAGCACCTCATCAAGGTGACCACCAGCCGCGGCTACAACCGTTTCAAGAAAAATGTCTGGGAGCTGCTGGGCGAAGGTCGTTTCAGGGATTTCACATCAGCGCTTGTAAGCACATTCAAGAAATTCATACTCCACGACAGCAGCGACGTTTCGATGTTCGATGCGCTCGGGTTCAGATATTTCGGTCCGATAGACGGCAACAATCTCCACGAGATGATATCCACGCTTGACAGGATGAAGACCATCCCCGGGCCGAAGCTTCTGCATGTGGTCACCACCAAGGGAAAAGGATACAAGCCGGCTGAAGACAATCCGTACGTATGGCATGCCCCGGGCTCTTTCGACCCCGAGACCGGTGAACTTATCAAGGCAAGCCAGGGAGCCGACCGTTACCAGGTGGTCTTCGGCGAAACAGTCACAGAGCTGGCCCGCCGCGACAGCCGCATCGTAAGCGTGACTCCGGCAATGCTTCGTGGAAGCAGTCTGAACATAATGCAGAAAGAGATGCCTGAAAGAGTATTTGATGTTGGCATCGCCGAAGGGCATGCCGTCACATTCTCCGCCGGGCTTGCCGCTTCCGGAATGCTGCCAGTATGCAATATCTATTCGACATTCATGCAGCGGGCATACGACAATGTAATCCACGATGTGGCGCTGCAGAACCTGAAAGTGATATTCTGCCTTGACCGTGCAGGTCTTGTGGGTGAAGACGGGGCCACTCACCAGGGGGTGTTCGACATGCCTGCGTTCAGGTCTGTACCAAATCTGGCGATTGCATCACCGTGCAATGAGATCGAGCTGCGGAACCTGCTCTACAGTGCGGCAGCAGATGAATATCCTGCCACAATAATCCGCTATCCGCGTGCCTGTGGTGAGGGGATGGAGTGGCGCAGCGCCGGCTTTGAGAAGATACCTCTTGGCAAGGCGCGGCTTCTGCATGAAGGCGGCCGGGTTGCGGTTCTTTCCATAGGCCCTGTCGGGAACAAGTGTGCAGAGGCAGTTGAGATCCTCGAGAAGAAAGGCAGGAAGATACTTCACTATGATATGCGGTTCCTCAAGCCGTTTGACAATGAAGCCGTGGAGGATGCCTGCAGCAAGGCCGAAGTTGTTTTCACCGTTGAGGACGGCACAATAAAGGGTGGGCTTTTCGGAGAGGTGAGTGAATTTGTGGCTTCGCGTCCATATAATATAAAGGTGATTCCGTTCGGTGTACCCGACAAATTCATCGAGCAGGGGTCTTTGGCGCAGCAATATTCCGACTGTGGAATGGACTTGAAGAATATGGTTGAAAAATTTGCGGAATATTTTGGCAATTAAAAAAAAACTTATACATTTGCAGTCCCGTAAAGGAAAGTAAACATCAAGCCGATGTAGCTCAGCTGGTAGAGCAGCTGATTTGTAATCAGCAGGTCGGGGGTTCGAATCCGTCCATCGGCTCAAAGATTTGACAAGGTCAAATACTTGGGAAGATACCAGAGTGGCCAAATGGGGCAGACTGTAAATCTGCTGGCGCACGCCTACGGTGGTTCGAATCCATCTCTTCCCACAACAGATAATAGACAAAGCGGGAATGTTTTAATGGGCTATTGAAGCATTACCGCTTTTTTTTGAAAATATAACGCGGAAGTAGCTCAGTTGGTAGAGCATCAGCCTTCCAAGCTGAGGGTCGCGGGTTCGAACCTCGTCTTCCGCTCTTTTTGCTAGTGTAGCTCAGGGGTAGAGCGCTTTCTTGGTAAGGAAGAGGTCGTGAGTTCAAATCTCACCACCAGCTCAACAATTAAAACTTGTAAAAATTCAAATTATGGCAAAAGAAACTTTCCAGAGGACCAAACCTCACGTAAACATCGGTACCATCGGTCACGTTGACCACGGTAAAACCACTTTGACTGCAGCTATCACACAGGTACTTGCAAAGAAAGGTCTTTCAGAGCAGCGTTCATTCGACTCTATCGATAACGCACCTGAGGAGAAAGAGCGTGGTATCACTATCAACACCGCTCACATCGAGTACGAAACTGCAACCCGTCACTATGCACACGTTGACTGCCCGGGCCACGCCGACTATGTAAAGAACATGGTAACTGGTGCCGCTCAGATGGATGGTGCTATCCTCGTAGTAGCTTCAACTGATGGTCCTATGCCTCAGACTCGCGAGCACGTTCTTCTCGCACGCCAGGTGAACGTTCCCCGCATCGTTGTTTTCCTGAACAAGGTTGATATCGTTGATGACCCTGAAATCATCGAGCTCGTTGAAATGGACGTTCGTGACCTCCTTTCATTCTACGATTTCGACGGTGAGAACGCTCCCGTTGTACGTGGTTCAGCTCTCGGTGCACTCAACGGTGACCCCACTTACGAAGAGAAAGTTATGGAACTTATGGATGCAGTTGACAACTACATCGAGCTTCCTCCCCGTTTGGTTGACAAGCCTTTCCTTATGCCTATCGAGGACATCTTCTCAATCACTGGTCGTGGTACAGTTGCTACAGGCCGTATCGAGCAGGGTCTTGTCAAGGTTGGTGACGAGGTTCAGATCATCGGTCTTGGTGACGAGCCTAAGAAGTCAGTTGTTACAGGTGTTGAGATGTTCCGCAAACTTCTCGACCAGGGTGAAGCTGGTGACAACGTAGGTCTCCTCCTCCGTGGTATCGACAAGAAAGAGATCAAACGCGGTCAGGTTATCGCACACCCCAACACTATCACTCCTCACGAGTCATTCAAAGCTCAGATCTACGTTTTGAAGAAAGACGAAGGTGGTCGTCACACTCCTTTCCACAACAAATATCGTCCTCAGTTCTTCATCCGTACACTTGACATCACTGGTGAGATCACTCTTCCTGAAGGAACTGAAATGGTTATGCCTGGTGATAACGTTGAGATCAAAGTTGACCTTATCTACCCTGTAGCTGTAAACGAAGGTCTTCAGTTCGCAATCCGCGAGGGTGGCCGTACAGTAGGCGCAGGTCAGGTAATCGCTCTCCTCGACTAATACAAAACACACCATATGAAGATGCCTCCCGCTGAGGAGGCATCTTTAAACTAGGGGAATAGAACAAGGGTAGTTCAGCGGTCTCCAAAACCGTCGATGTGGGTTCGAATCCTGCTTCCCCTGCAAAGTATCAGATTGTTACGAGTCTGGTAGTTATTAATCGGTCACGAAGGAAGCTTCCACCCTGAGTGAGCCAACAAAACAATAACAATGAGCAAAATAGGTACTTATATCAAAGAGTCTTACAAAGAGCTCACAACCAAGGTTACCTGGCCCTCATGGAGCAAGCTCCAGAGCTCGGCTATCGTGGTTATGGTTGCTACTTTGATTTGCGCCGCTGTCATCTGGCTCATCGACTTCGTCTTCAGAGCTATCATGACTGGAATCTACCAATTGTAATTTATGAGCGAGGTTTCCAAAAAATGGTACGTTGTCCGTACCGCAGGCGGTAAAGAGAAAAAAGCCAAAGAGTACATCGAGAAAGAGATTGAGATACGTGGTCTTCAGGATCAGGTATCTACTGTTCTTGTCCCCACTGAAAAGTATTTCCAGATTAAAAATGGAAAGAGAGTCAGTGCCGAAAGAATTCTCTTCCCCGGTTATGTGCTTGTAGAGGCCGCTCTCACCGGAGAAATTGAGCACATTATCCGTAACATCACTTTCGTTGCCGGTTTCCTTTCTGAGAACACTGTCGAAGAGGAGCAGGTTATCGCTTCAAACGGCAAGCAGCGCAAGGTGAAGGTTATCCGTAAGGTTGCCGTTCCTCTCCGTGACGCTGAAGTCAACAAAATCCTTGGTCGTGTCGATGAACTCGCCGAGCAGGATGAGGAGACCGTCACACCGTTTGCTATCGGAGAACCTGTCAAAATCACAGATGGTCCTTTCAACGGATTCGAAGGCACAGTCGAGAAGATCATGGACGACAAGCGCAAGCTTGCTGTTACAGTTAAGATCTTCGGTCGCAAGACTCTCGTAGAACTCAATTTTGCACAAGTAACGAAACTTTAAGTTTAACAGATTATGGCTAAAGAAATCGCAGGGTTTATCAAACTGCAGATCAAAGCAGGAGCAGCCAATCCTTCACCCCCTGTAGGACCGGCACTCGGTTCAAAGGGTGTTAACATCATGGACTTCTGCAAGCAGTTCAATGCCCGCACTCAGGACAAAGGAGGCAAAATCCTCCCCGTTGTCATCACTGTTTATAGTGATAAGTCTTTTACTTTTGAGGTAAAACAGCCCCCTATGGCAATTCTTGTGAAAGAAGCAGCCAAAGTACAGAAGGGTAGCTCTGAGCCTAACAGAAAGAAGGTCGCAACTCTCACTTGGGACCAGGTTCGCGAAATCGCTAAAGAAAAAATGCCTGACTTGAACTGCTTTACAGAGTCATCTGCAATGAAGCTCGTAGCCGGCACTGCACGCAGCCTCGGTATCTATGTTGAAGGCGAATTCCCTGCAGATGTTAAATAAGAAAATCACACGCAATGAGTAAGTTAACCAAAAATCAAAAAGCAGCTATTGCTAAGTTTGACAGCAAGCAGCAGTACAAGCTGTCTGAAGCGTGCAGCATCGTTAAAGAAATTAACTATGCTAAGTTCGATGCTTCAGTTGAGCTTTCTGTACGTCTTGGTGTAGACCCTCGTAAAGCGAACCAGATGGTACGTGGCGTTGTGACTCTTCCTAACGGAACAGGTAAAGTGACCCGCGTATTGGTTCTCTGTACTCCCGACAAGGAGAATGAGGCTAAAGAAGCCGGAGCTGACTATGTCGGCCTCGACGATTACATCGAGAAGATCAAAGGCGGTTGGACAGATGTTGACGTTATCATCTGTACTCCCTCTGTAATGGGTAAGGTTGGCCCTATCGGCCGTATCCTCGGTCCCCGTGGACTCATGCCTAACCCCAAGACTGGCACAGTTACCATGGAAATCGGTAAGGCAGTCAAAGAGGTGAAAGCCGGTAAGATCGACTTCAAAGTTGACAAGAATGGTATTGTACACGCAGCCATCGGTAAGGTTTCATTCACTGCTGAGCAGATCAATGAGAATGCCGTGGAGATCATCAACACCATCATCAAACTCAAACCCCAGGCACTCAAGGGAACATACGTCAAGAGTATCTTCCTTTCATCAACAATGAGCCCCGGTATTAATGTAGACATCAAAACTGTAGGTGCTGCCGAATAATTATTCAGATTATGAGAAAAGAACTTAAATCACAAGTAATTGATCAGATAGCAGCGCTTATCGAGCAAAGACCTAATTTCTACATCACAAATATCGAAGGTCTCAATGCAGAGAACACATCTGCATTGCGTCGTGCTTGCTTTGAGAAAGATATTCAACTGGTAGTGGTTAAGAACACACTCCTTTCAAAGGTACTCGAGAAAGGCAGTGAGGACATGAAATCACTCTGCTCTACACTCAAGGGTTCTACAGCCCTGATGTTCACTGAGACCCCCAACGCTCCTGCAAAGCTCATCAAAGAGCAGGCAGCCAAGCTGGGCAAGCCCGAGTTCAAGGGTGCATACGTTCAGGAATGCGCTTATGTCGGTGCTGAAAATCTCGAAACTCTCTGCAACATCAAGTCACGTGAAGAACTCATCGGTGATATCATCACAATACTTCAGTCACCTGTCAAGAACGTTATTTCTGGTCTCCAGTCTAACGCAGGTGGATGTATTGCAGGTCTCGTAAAGACTTTGTCAGAAAAAGAAAACTAATCATTAAGAAACAAACAATTAAAACTATAAACAATCATGGCAGATATCAAACAATTTGCAGAACAGTTGGTTAACCTCACTGTTAAAGAAGTACAGGAACTTGCACAGGTACTTAAGGACGAATACGGAATCGAGCCCGCAGCAGCTGCTGTAGCAGTAGCAGGCCCCGCAGCATCAGCTGAGGCAGCTGGTCCCGCAGAGCAGACTGAGTTCGACGTTATCCTCGTTTCAGCCGGTCAGGCTAAACTCGGCGTTGTAAAGGAAGTTAAGAACATCACAGGTCTTGACCTCAAAGGCGCTAAGGATCTCGTTGACGGTGCTCCCAAGGCAATCAAAGAGAAAGTATCTAAAGCAGAGGCTGAGTCAATCAAAGAGGCTCTCGAGGCTGCAGGTGCAGAGGTTGAAATTAAATAATTCCAACACAAATAAAGGGATTGAAAATCTCAGGTTTAGAGCCTAACCGGGCTCTAAACCTTTTTGTCGTCTTTATAATCTCTATTTCATAATTTTTTTATAAATGTCTCAAAAAGTTAACAGCCAGCGAGTTACATTCGCAACTTCAAAGACTCATCTTGACTACCCCGATTTCTTGGAAGTCCAGCTGAAATCTTTCAAGGATTTCTTCCAGATGGACACAACTGCCGAGAATCGCCGTAACGAAGGGTTGTTCAAAGTATTCCAGGAGATATTTCCAATAACAGACACACGAAACAATTTCGTGCTTGAGTTCATCGACTATTTCGTCGATCCTCCGCGTTATTCGATTGAGGAATGCCTTGACAGAGGTCTGACCTACAGCGTACCGTTGAAAGCAAAGCTCAAACTCTACTGCACAGACCCCGAGCATGAAGATTTCGACACTTCGGTTCAGGACGTATACCTGGGCGCCATCCCCTACATGACCCCCAGAGGAACATTCGTTATCAACGGATCTGAAAGAATCGTGGTATCACAGCTGCACCGTTCTCCCGGTGTATTCTTCGGACAGAGCGTCCACACAAACGGAACAAAGCTCTATTCGGCACGTATCATCCCCTTCAAGGGAAGTTGGATCGAGTTTGCAACAGACATCAACAACGTCATGTATGCATACATCGACCGTAAGAAGAAATTACCTGTAACCACCCTTCTGCGCGCCATCGGTTTCGAATCAGACAAGGATATCCTCGATATCTTCGGTCTGGCAGACGAAATCAAGGTCACAAAGACCAACCTCAAGAAACACCTCGGTGCAAAACTGGCGTCAAGAGTCCTCAAATTCTGGATCGAAGATTTCGCAGATGAGGATACAGGCGAAGTTGTCTCTATTTCACGTAACGAAATCGTGCTGGACCGCGATACAATTCTCGACGAAGAGAATATCGAAGATATCCTGGCCTCAGGCGTTTCTACAATCCTCATCCGCAAGGATGATGCAGCTCTTGCAGAGTACGAGATCATCTATCAGACTCTCCAGAAAGACTCATGCAACACTGAAATCGAGGCTATCTACTACACCTACAGACAATTGCGTAACTCAGAACCGCCAGATGAGGCAACTGCACGCGACGTCATCGAGAAGCTCTTCTTCTCTGACAAGCGTTATGACCTCGGTGAGGTAGGCCGTTTCCGCATCAACCGCAAGCTCGGTCTCAAGACCCCTGCCGATGTGCGCGTTCTGACTAAAGAAGATATCATCGAGATCATCAAGTATCTCATCCAGCTTATCAACTCCAAGGCAAATGTCGACGATATCGACCACCTCAGCAACCGTCGTATCCGCACTGTCGGCGAGCAGCTCGCCAACCAGTTCAGCGTCGGTATGAGCCGTATCGCCCGCACAATCCGTGAGAGAATGAATGTCCGTGACAACGAAGTGTTCACTCCCTCCGACCTTATCAACGCCAAGACACTTTCAAGCGTCATCAACTCATTCTTCGGCACCAGCCAGCTGTCACAGTTCATGGACCAGATCAACCCTCTGGCCGAGATGACACACAAACGACGTCTCTCCGCCCTGGGTCCCGGAGGTCTGTCACGTGACCGTGCAGGTTTCGAGGTTCGAGACGTACACTACACCCACTACGGCCGACTCTGCCCTATCGAGACACCTGAAGGCCCCAACATCGGTCTTATTTCATCTCTCTGCGTATTCGCACGCATCAACAACCTCGGTTTCATCGAGACTCCCTACCGCAAGGTGGAGAACGGTGTGGTTGACCTGAGCGACAATGGCTGCGTTTACTACAGCGCTGAAGATGAAGAGGGACAGATGGTGGCCCAGGCCAATGTCAATATCGCAGACAACGGCGAAATCCTCAGTGAGCGCATCAGCTGCCGCTACCAGGCAGACTTCCCCGTTGTGGGCAAGAACGATGTCAAACTGATGGATGTGGCTCCCAACCAGATTTCATCAATCGCTGCATCACTGATTCCTTTCCTCGAGCACGACGATGCGAACCGTGCGTTGATGGGAAGTAACATGATGCGTCAGGCAGTGCCCATCATCAAGCCCGAGTCTCCTATCGTAGGTACCGGTCTCGAGGGTCCTGTAATGCACGACTCACGCACTCAGATCCTTGCCGAGCGCAACGGAGAAGTGCTCTATGTCGATGCACGCGAAATCCACATCAAATATGAACGTTCTGATGATGAGAAGTTCGTAAGCTTCGCACCCGAAATCACAGTCTACAAGCTTCCTCTCTACAGAAAGACCAACCAGAACACAACCATCAACCTCGTGCCTATCGTACGCAAGGGCGACAAGGTTGTCGGAGGTCAGGTCCTCACAGAGGGTTACTCAAGCCAGAACGGTGAACTCGCACTCGGTAGAAACCTCAAGGTTGCATTCATGCCCTGGAAGGGTTACAACTTCGAGGATGCGATTGTTCTTTCAGAGCGTATCATCCGTGAAGATATCTTCACATCAATCCATGTCGATGAGTATATCATGGAAGTCCGCGACACCAAACGTGGTGTTGAGGAGCTCACCAACGATATCCCCAATGTCAGCGAGGAAGCAACAAAGAACCTTGACGAGCACGGTATCGTACGCGTAGGTGCTTTCGTAGAGCCCGGCGACATCCTGGTGGGTAAGATCACTCCAAAGGGAGAAAGCGATCCTTCACCCGAGGAGAAACTCCTCCGTGCAATCTTCGGCGACAAGGCCGGTGACGTAAAGGATGCATCCCTCAAGGCCAACCCTTCACTCTCAGGCACTATCATCGGCACCAGACTGTTCTCACGTATCTCAAAGGATACCAGCAGAAGAGAGAAACAGCAGATCAAGGCTCAGCTCGCAGCTGCAGAAGAGAAGAAGAACCGCAAGGAGGCCGACCTCCGCAACCTCTTCCTCGACAAGCTTATGACTCTGCTCAAAGGCAAGAAGTGCAACGGTGTCTATGACACATTCGGAATCGAACAGATTGCCAAAGGTGCCACATTCACACGCGAAGCGCTTGACGCTCTCGAGAAATATGAAGAGATCAATCCCGTCAAGTGGACATCAGACAGCCACACAAACGAGCTGGTCACCACACTCATCAACAACTACATCATCGCATTCAAGGACTATGAGGCTGAGTACAAGAGACTCACCTACAACCTCACAATCGGTGACGAGCTTCCCAACGGCATCATCCAGCTTGCAAAAGTATATGTTGCCAAGAAGCGTAAGATCAGAGTCGGCGACAAGATGGCGGGCCGCCACGGTAACAAGGGTATCGTTGCCAAGATCGTCAAGGACGAAGACATGCCGTTCCTCGAGGATGGTACACCTGTCGACATCGTCCTCAACCCTCTGGGTGTGCCCAGCCGTATGAACCTCGGCCAGATCTATGAAACAGTACTCGGATGGGCCGGCAAGGAACTGGGTGTCAAATTCGCCACTCCTATCTTTGACGGTGCTTCACTCGAGGATATCTGCAACTACACAGACAAGGCCGGTGTTCCCCGCTATGGTAAGACATATCTGCGCAACGGTGAGACAGGCGAGCAGTTTGACCAGCCTGCAACTGTCGGCGTAATCTATATGATCAAACTCGGGCACATGGTAGATGACAAGATGCACGCACGTTCTATCGGTCCTTACTCACTCATCACCCAGCAGCCTCTCGGAGGTAAAGCTCAGTTCGGTGGTCAGCGTTTCGGAGAGATGGAGGTCTGGGCACTCGAGGCATTCGGTGCAGCCAACATCCTTCAGGAAATCCTCACCGTCAAAAGTGATGACGTCACCGGACGTTCAAGAGCATACGAAGCTATTGTCAAGGGAGATCCCCTGCCTGTTGCCGGCATTCCGGAATCACTCAACGTACTCCTGCACGAACTCAGAGGTCTTGCCCTGAGCATCAAACTCGAGTAATGTGTATTTGTCTGACTTATTAAACAACAATGGATATGTCTTTAAATAAAAAAGATAAAAAAGATAAGAGCAATTTTACCTCTATCAGCATTGGTCTTGCATCTCCTGAAGAGATTCTGGAACAGTCATGTGGTGAAGTTCTCAAGCCGGAAACCGTCAACTACCGCACATACAAGCCTGAGCGCGACGGTCTGTTCTGCGAGAGAATCTTCGGTCCATCAAAGGACTATGAGTGCCACTGCGGCAAGTACAAGAGAATCCGTTACAAAGGAATCATCTGCGACCGTTGCGGCGTGGAGGTTACAGAGAAGAAGGTACGCCGTGAGCGTATGGGTCATATCACCCTTACCGTTCCCGTGGCCCACATCTGGTATTTCCGCTCCACCCCTATCAAAATCGGCGCTCTGCTCGGTATCCCTACCAGAAAGCTCGAAGATATCATCTATTATGAGAAGTATATCGTAACCCAGCCCGGCTGTGCCGCAGAATTCGGTGTGAAGAAGGGTGACCTTCTTTCTGAGGACGAATACATGGCACTGATGGACAAACTGCCCGCAGGCAACGAGGCTCTCGAGAAAGAGGATCCTCAGAAGTTTGTGGCAGGCATGGGTGCAGAGGCTCTCTATGACCTTCTGAAAGAGATTGATCTTGACGTTCTCGCATGCGGACTGCGCGACAAGATCCACAACGAGACTTCACAGCAGCGCAAGGCTGAGGCTCTCAAACGCCTCGGTGTTGTCGAGGCTTTCCGTGAGGCTAAGGACAAGAACCGTCCCGAGTGGATGATCCTGAAGGTGATTCCCGTGATTCCCCCCGATCTCCGTCCGTTGGTTCCTCTGGATGGCGGCCGTTTCGCGACTTCAGACCTCAACGATCTGTACCGCCGCGTGATTATCCGCAACAACCGACTCAAGAAACTCATCAGCATCAAAGCCCCTGATGTCATCCTCCGCAACGAAAAACGTATGCTTCAGGAGGCAGTCGACTCATTGTTCGACAACTCCCGCAAGTCAAACGCAGTCAAGTCTGAGGCCAACCGTACCCTCAAGTCACTTTCTGACAGCCTCAAAGGCAAGCAGGGACGTTTCCGTCAGAACCTGCTGGGTAAACGTGTCGACTATTCTGCACGTTCAGTCATCGTGGTAGGTCCCGAGCTCAAGATGCATGAGTGCGGTCTTCCCAAATATATGGCTGCAGAGCTTTACAAACCCTTCATCATCCGCAAACTGATTGAAAGAGGTATCGTAAAGACAGTGAAATCAGCCAAGAAGGTAGTTGACAAGCAGGGTCCTGAAATCTGGGATATACTTGAGAATGTGATGAAGGGACACCCCGTTCTCCTGAACCGTGCACCTACACTTCACCGTCTCGGTATCCAGGCATTCCAGCCCAAGCTCATAGAAGGCAAGGCAATCCAGCTCCACCCTCTCGCATGTACAGCGTTCAACGCCGACTTCGATGGTGACCAGATGGCCGTGCACCTTCCTCTCGGCAATGCAGCGATCCTCGAGGCTCAGCTGCTTATGCTCGGTAGCCACAACATCCTCAACCCCGCAAACGGTGCGCCTATCACTGTGCCCAGCCAGGATATGGTCCTCGGTCTCTACTACATCACAAAAGAGAGAGCAGGTGCCAAAGGTGAAGGCCTCATTTTCTACGGAGCAGAGGAATCCATCATCGCATACAACGAAGGCCGCGTAACCCTGCAGTCAAAGATCAAGGTACGCCTCCCCATCGATAAGATGCATCCCGAGAAGGGCACCTACCTTCTGGATACAACTCCGGGACGAATCATGTTCAACCAGGTTGTTCCCGACGAGGTTCCCTATATCAATACACTTCTCAAGAAGAAGAACCTCCGCGACATCATCGGTGAAGTTCTCAAATACACAGGTGTTGCACGTACATCACAGTTCCTTGATGACATCAAGAACCTCGGTTACAAGATGGCATACCTCGGCGGTCTGTCGTTCAACCTTGCCGATGTGCTTGTTCCCGAAGAGAAGTCCAAACTCGTGGAAGACGGCTACACTCAGGTAGAGTCAATCCAGCAGAGCTTCGACATGGGTCTCATCACCAACAACGAGCGCTACAACCAGATCATCGATATATGGTCGAAGACAAACAACGCCCTCACCAATATCGTTGAGAAACAGATCAAGGAAGACAACCAGGGCTTCAACCCTGTCTACATGATGCTTGACTCAGGAGCTCGAGGCAGCAGGGACCAGATCCGTCAGCTGTGCGGTATGCGTGGTTTGATGGCTAAGCCTCAGAAAGCCGGTTCAGCAGGAGCCGAGATCATCGAGAACCCTATCCTCGCAAACTTCAAGGAGGGTCTGTCAGTGCTCGAGTACTTCATCTCAACACACGGTGCGCGTAAAGGTCTTGCCGATACAGCGCTTAAGACAGCCGATGCGGGTTATCTTACACGTCGTCTCGTAGACGTATCACACGATGTCATCATCAATGAGGAAGACTGCGGTACGCTCCGCGGCCTTGTGGCAACAGCCATCAAAGACAAAGACGAAATCGTTGAGACTCTGGGCGACAGAATCCTCGGCCGTACTTCTGTCCACAACATCTACAACCCTCTCACAGGAGAACTTATCCTTGAGGCAGGCGAGCAGATCACAGAAGCAGTTGTCGAGCAGATCGAGAAGCTTCCCATCGAGCAGGTTGAAATCCGCTCCGTACTCACATGCGAGTCACGCAAGGGTGTATGCGCCAAATGTTATGGCCGTAACCTTGCAACCAACCGCATGGTTGAGAAAGGCGAGGTTGTGGGCGTTATCGCAGCACAGTCAATCGGTGAGCCTGGTACCCAGCTTACACTGCGTACATTCCACGTCGGTGGTACTGCATCGAATGTCGTATCAGACAGTGAGATCAAGGCTAAGTACGACGGCCGCGTAACATTCGAGGAGCTCCGTACAATCTCCAAGTTTGACGAGAATGGCGGTGAGCACACAATCGTTGTAGGCCGTACAGCCGAAATGAGCGTTGAGGATTCGACCACTGGCATCACATTGTCACACTATAACATCCCTTACGGTACTGAGTTGTTCTTCAAGGAAGGCGACGAAGTGAAGAAGGGAGACCTGATCTGCAACTGGGATGCATACAACGCACTCTCTATTTCAGAAATCTCAGGTATCGCGAAATACGACAACCTTATCGACGGCGTTTCATTCCGTGAAGAGGCAGCCGATGAGTTCAGTATCCACCGCGAGAAAGTCATCATCGAGAGCCGTGACCGTAACATCGCTCCTTCTATCCATATCTATGATGAGGAAGGAAACGACATCAAGCAGTACAATCTCCCTGTAGGTGCGCACATCATGGTTGAGAACGGTCAGAAGATCTCTACCGGTGACATCATCTTCAAGATTCCCCGCGCTACAGGCAAGGCCGGCGATATCACAGGCGGTCTGCCCCGCGTTACAGAGCTGTTCGAAGCACGTAACCCTTCTAACCCTGCAATCGTATCCGAAATCAATGGTGAGGTTGTCATGGGCAAGGCCCGCAGAGGTAACCGCGAGATCATCGTCAGAGCAAAATCCGGCGAAGAGAAGAAGTATTCAGTTCCTTTGTCAAAACAGATCATGGTTCAGGAGAACGACTATGTCAGAGCAGGTATGCCTCTTTCTGACGGTGCAGTCTCTCCCAGCGACATCCTCGCAATCCTCGGTCCCGTCAAGGTTCAGGAATACATCGTCAACGAGGTTCAGAGCGTATACCGCATGCAGGGTGTGAAGATCAACGACAAGCACTTTGAAGTCATCGTCCGTCAGATGATGCGCAAGGTGGAGATCGTGGATCCCGGTGACACCCGCTTCCTGCCCGAAGACCTTGTTGACAAGTGGGCATTCATCGATGAGAACAACTGGATCTTCGACAAGAAAGTTGTCACTGATGCAGGTGATTCAGAAGTGATGCAGGCAGGTCAGATAGTATCTGTCCGCGAGCTCCGCGACGAGAACTCTATTCTCAAGCGCCAGAACAAGAACATTGTCTGCGTACGCGACGCTCAGCCCGCCACTGCAAAACAGATACTTCAGGGTATCACCCGTGCAGCCCTCAAGACAAGCAGCTTCATGTCAGCAGCTTCATTCCAGGAGACAACCAAGGTATTGGGCGATGCTGCCATCCGTGGCAAGATCGACTTCCTCGAGGGTCTTAAGGAGAATGTCATCTGCGGTCATCTCATTCCTGCAGGTACAGGACAGCGTGATTTCGACAATCTCGTTGTCACCTCAAAGGAAGACTATGAGCGCATGATGGGCCGCAGCCTCAACTAGTACACACACTTTCCATTAATATAAGGGGTGCCGGAATACGGTGCCCCTTTATTATTTGTATCATTTGCAGGGAAATTAGTTATCTTTGTAGAATCATGATAGGAATCTTTGACTCTGGAATCGGCGGCCTTTCGGTATGGCAGAAGGTGTTTGAACTTCTGCCCGATGAAGACTATGTCTATTTCGCAGACAGCAAATACTGCCCATACGGCCTTAAAACGGATGAATTCATCGCCGGCCGGGCGCAGAAGATAGCACAGTTCCTGGCAGACAAAGGGGCGGATGTGATAATAGTGGCCTGCAACACTGCCACCGCTGCAGCCATCGACACACTGCGCAACGGGTTCAGCATTCCTTTCGTAGGCATGGAGCCAGCCATCAAACCGGCCATCCTGGAGACAAAGACAGGAGTGGTTGGGGTGCTTGCGACAGCCGTCACATTTACAGGCCGCCTCTACCACAACACTCTGGCGCAATACACCGCAGGTGAAAACATAGAGGTGATCGAACAGGTAGGATACGGGCTGGTGGAGGCCGTGGAGCAGGGCAAGGTGGATGCTCCTGAAACGGTAGAACTGCTGCACAGCTACATAGACCCTATGCTGGAGGCCGGTGCCGACCATATTGTGCTGGGCTGCACCCACTACCCTTTCCTTACGGCAGAAATCGAAAAGATTGTGGCAGGCCGCGCATCAATAGTAAACCCTGCCGGAGCTGTGGCCCGTCAGGCAGCGAAACTATACCATCCGGCCAGAAAGGGGAGCGGCAGGCTTGAATTCTATTCTTCCGGCACTTTCACGGCCGGGGCCGGCAACATGATCGGCTCTGTATGCAAAGGGCATACATATTGTTTGAACAGCAACATTATTTTATAATATATTGATGAAAAGGATACTTCATATAATTGCCACGCTGGCGCTTGTGCTGTCGGTGACTGGATGCAACATTATCCAGTTAGATAAAAAAAACGAGAAGTGTATGGTGCTGTTCTACATCGCAGCCACCGAAGGCTCACTCTCTCCCTATGCCGAAATAAACATTGATGAGATGATAAGCGGATACATTCCGCCGCAGGGGTCGAAGACTCAGGAGCTGCTGGTGTTTTTCCAGAACAAAGGGACTGACGCAACGCTCCGCAAGTACTACACAAACCGCTCTGCACAGGTGGCATACGAAGAGGTGCATGCCTTCGGCAGCGGATTCAATGCCTGCTGCCCTGACGGGTTCCGCGAAGTGCTGGAGGCAGCGGAAGCTGAGTGCAGGCCAAAATACCGCAGCCTTCTCTTTTCTTCGCACGGAACAGGCTGGCTGCCAGAGGGATACTTCAACCAGAGCACAGATGTACCCGGAGGTTCAGTGCTGAAAGTGAAATCAGGTATTTCTGAAGCCCCAGTGGGCCTGAGCCGCCTGCAAGTTGTCAACAGTGTGGGATATGACCAGCCAAGCAAGAACGAAATAGACATACAGCAATTTGCCGAAATTGCCGGAAAGTGGCACTGGGAGACCATAATCTTCGACTGCTGCTACATGGGATCGGTGGAGGTTGCCTACCAGGTCAAGGACATCTGCGACTACATGATAGCATCTCCTACAGAAATCCTCATTACAGGTTTCCCCTACCGCATAATCCTCAACGAGCTTTTCAACAACCCCGGCAGGAGCGGAGTGGAATACATTGCCACAAAATACTACGACATGTACCAGGCAGAGCAGGGGTCATACCAGTCAGGATGTATCGTAGCCATCGACTGCAGGGAGATGGATGCGTTCGCACAGGTCTGCGCCGACATTGTAGCCGAAGCCGGAGACCGTATCAGAAACGTTCAAAGAAGCCTTGTTCAGAAATATTTCTATTCTGCAATCTCAGACAAGGACTATTTCTACGACCTCGCCCATTATTTCAAACAGTTCTGTACCGAGGCGCAGTACGCCGAATTCAGCAGGGAGCTTGAAGACATGACCGTTTACAAGAACTGCACTGAGAAGTTCCTCGGACTGAAGCTTGAAAACTACTGCGGCCTGAGCACTTACATTCCGAAAGACGCATACGTCAACCTCAACAACTACTATAAGACTCTGGCCTGGAATCAGAAAATCAAGTTGTTAGAATAATATTTTTTACTATCTTTGCAGCCCCGTCAAAAAAATGCTCATGCATTTTGGTGCAATGGGGAGGCATCAGGAAAATCCTGACGGCCTCTGAGTAACACATTTTTACACAAAACAATGAAACAGGTAACAATCAACGGCTCAGTAAGAGCCACCGGCAGCAAAGCCGACATCCGCGCCGTCCGCAACGAAGGCCGCGTACCTTGCGTAGCTTATGGCAACGGTATCGAGAACATCGCATTCTCAGTAGACGCTAAAGATCTTCAGACTCTCACAAACACTCCCTATTCACACATCGTGAATCTGGTAGTAGACGGCAAGGAGATTCTTTCAACCCTCCACGACGTTCAGTACGATCCCCTCACTGATGCGGCCATTCATGCTGACTTCCTCGCAATAAGCGAAGACAAACCCGTAGCCATCCAGGTTCCCGTGGTCATCACTGGTAACTCTGAAGGTGTGAAGGCCGGTGGTAAGCTCGCAGTAAGTTGCCGCAAGCTCCGTATCCAGGGTCTTGTAAAAGACCTTCCCGATGATCTCAAAGTTGACATCACAAACCTCAAGATCGGCAAGCGCATCAACGCAGGCGACCTTTCATTCGACAACATCACCATCCTCTCTCCCAAGGCTACTATCATCTGCGCAGTGAAGAACACCCGCAACGCTGTAGCTGAAACAACTGAGGAGTAGTGCCATGGGGGCAACTTACCTCGTAGTCGGATTAGGCAACATCGGGGAAGAGTATGCCAACACAAGACACAATATGGGATTTATGACATTGGATGCCTATGCTCAGGCATCCAATGTTGTTTTTTCCACAGAGCGCTACGGCGACGTGGCCACAGTAAGGCTTAAAGGCAACACAATCTATCTTCTGAAGCCTTCCACTTATATGAACCTCAGCGGCAAAGCCGTTTCATACTGGTTCGCCAAGCTCAAGATTCCCAGAGAGAACCTCCTGATAGTGGTGGACGACCTTGCTCTGCCATTCGGCACACTGCGCATGCGCAAGCAGGGCAGCGACGGCGGGCACAACGGTCTGAAAAGCATCGACCAGCACATCCTTACAAACCAGTATGCCAGGATGCGCATGGGAATCGGCAATGAATTCGGCCGCGGCGGGCAGATTGACTTTGTGCTGGGCGAACTGCCGGAAGAAAACAGGAAGCTCCTTCCCCAGGTGCTTGCGGTGGCCGGCGAGGCAATCTCAAGTTTTGTGCTTGAAGGACCCGACAAGGCCATGACACGTTTCAACCGCTGCGTAAAGCCTGCGGCAGAAGAGCAGAAACAGGAAAAACAGGAGAATTAGTATTCCTGGTCGTCGAAGGATTCCCCTTCGTCAAGATAAGTGATAAGAGTGTCCATCTGGCGGCGCTCTTTTTTTGTTGGCCGGCCGGCACCGCGGTCGCGCACCACAAAGAATGTCTCATTGGGAGCATGGAGCTTTGCGAGCTCGCTTTCCGGAGTGAGATTCTCGGCATAATTCGGGACCTCCTTTGCGCCCTGGCGGTGCTCCACGGGTTTCAGAACCTTATAGGTATACCTTACAGACCCCTTGCGGACTTCTATGACATCTCCCTGCTTCACTTCGCGCGAGGGCTTTGCATCCTGTCCGTTTACCGTGATACGGTTTCCTTTGCATGCCTCTGTGGCGTCAGTTCTGGTCTTGAAGACTCTGATGCACCACAGGAATTTGTCTATTCTGGTGGAATCGGCCATATCTGTTATTTTTTGATATACTCGTCTTCCTCTTCTTCAATGTGCTTTATGTGTGCCTCAAGAAGGATGACTCCGCCCTCATCGGGAACGATTGTGAAATCATCCATGGATGCCGGTATCAGCACCGTCTCACCTGCCGAAACTGTTTCAACGCCATCTGGCCAGTCTATGCTTGCTGAACCTGTGAGGCACATATAGAGAATGAAACTGTTGTACTCATCTGTGGCCACACCGCATGGTTTTCTGAGCGGAAGCACATTGATGGTGAAATGTCTGCAGTCACACACCTGCCCCACTGCCTGCTCTGGAGCGATGTGCAGGCGCGCTTCATCATATCTGCCATAGTTGATGCAGTCTATCGCCTCCTCCAGATGCATCTCGCGCCGTGTGGCAGGGTTGTTTTCAAAACCCCAGTCATACAGGCGCAGGGTGGCGTTGCTGTTTTCCTGTATCTCCGCAATCACAACTCCTCCCTCGGCGGCATGGACTGTGCCCGCTTCGATATAGAAGCACTCTCCGCGGCGTGGATGAAACACGTTCAGAAGTTCCGGAGCTGTTTCGTTCTTGCACTTCTCGTAGAACTCAGAGGGAGTTGTCTCACGGTTGAATCCCATATATATCTTTGCATCGGGCTTCGCATCCACAACATACCAGAACTCGCTCTTGCCCAGACAGTCGTACCTTTCAGCAGCAGTCTCGTCATCGGGATGCACCTGAACGGAAAGACGCCCTTCTATGTCAAGGAATTTAATAAGAAGAGGGAACTGATTTCCGAAGAATTCATATATGTTGTCGCCTACCAGCTCACCAAGATAAGTCTCTATCAGCGAGTATATGTCGTTCTGTGCAAGAAATCCGTTGAGGACCACCGAACTGTCGCTGCTGCCTTCTTCATACAGTTCGAAAGACTCGCCTATATGATGCAGGTCTATCTCTTCTCCAGACTTTGCCATCTCCCTGGCATAGTCAGCGAATTTGGATGCCAACGCTTCACCGCCCCATCTCTTCTCCACGGGAAGGGCTGCAAACTTCAAAGGATAAAGCTTCTTCATTGTCAATTTTACTGTTGATCAGATATATGCATGCAGCCAGTATCACAGCGGCTGCAACAAGCACAAAGATATATATATTTTGCGGCAAAACATCGGCGTATGTCGCATCCATCGGCAGATCGGAAAAAAGAAACATCAGCGCCACAGAAAGAGCGTTGTTGGTGAAATGCATCGCTATGGTGCACCACAGCGAATGCGTCTTGTAATACACCCATCCCAGCAGGATGCCAAGGCAGAATGCCACCACCCCCTGCGAAAGGTTGCCGTGCATCAGAGCGAAGATGAATGCAGACCATAAAATGGCCACCGCCGGCCTGTGGCGGGAAAGCATCCCGCGGCAGATGATTCCACGGCAGAGAGTCTCCTCGCACAGCGGAGCAAGGATGGCAGTGGACACAAAAAGATCCACCGGCCGTGAAGTGTCGAACATCTTCTCGAAAACTTGACGCAGCGCATCTGACATTGGAATCAGGGAAGCCGCCGGCTCGACCAGCAGTGTGGCGCAGGGGACCATGCAGACCGCAAGAAGCAGAGGGGCCGCCTTGCATCTGAATCCTCCCTTTCTGAAATCATCCATCAGCACATAACCGCTCCGTCCCGACCGGCCTGCAAGCCAGGAACGCAACAATGCATAGCCCAGAGGGTAAAGCATCGATATGGCATACATCGCCGTGAGTGATTCAAAATCGGCAAAGGACAACACCGAGGAGGCAAGCGAACCAGCCAGAAATACCAGCACCAACAGCAGCGACTCCCCCCAGTCGGGCAAATAAAATCTCATTTTACTACTTTTTTATTTCAAAAATACATAATTTTGCTGATAGTATTGTTAAATTGTGATGGCGTTTTTCAGCAAAATAAAGGAGCGTGCAGATGCCGCGAAGGAGAATCATCTTGTTGCCAGAATCCTGCTCAACAAATATTTCATTGCAACAATGGTGTTCCTGTTGCTCATAGTGTTCAACAGCCACAACTCCCTCACCCAGATGATCCGCTGCATGACCACACTCCGTGACCAGCAGAAACAGGAGATCCACTATAAGGATGCCATCCGCAGCACCGACGAGCAGATCCGCCAGCTGACAAGCAACAAGGACACTCTTGAACGTTTCGCCCGCGAAAACTACTATTTCCAGGAAGACGGTGAAGATGTCTATATCGTTGAGCGCAACAACCAGAAATAATACAGCAATGAAATATCTGACAAGGTTACTTACCATAGCACTGGCAGTCACAGCATGCTGCGCCTGCCACCGTATAGATCCGGAGGAGCAGAAGTTGAGGAATGACAAGGAGAAAGCCCTCAAGTTTCTGAGGGATGATGTGATGAAAACATATTACTTCTGGTACGACAAGGTGCCCGATCTTGAATACACCTACAACACAGATATATACGACTACTTCGACGATCTTCTCGTCCCGCAGGACCGCTGGAGCTGGATGATGGACGGCCCTTCATACGTGGCCGACAATGAAGGCACCGTCCCCCTCACATACGGGGCGTCCATCGGGCAGCCCATCGAGTACTATGACGACTATTCCGTCTGCGTGAGATACGTCTATCCCGGATCACCGTTCGACAAGGCAGGTGTCAGACGCGGCTGGATTCTAACAGCCATCGACGGAAAAGAGACCATGGACCTCATCATCGCCGACAAGTTCACCGACCTCTTCTTCTATCCGAGCACAAGCACTTCGCACAGATTCACATTCACCACACCCGAAGGGACTGTGGAGACCAGGGATATAACCGCCACTGCCAGCCTCAGCACCCGTCCGGGTCTGGTAAAGAAAATCTTCACCGACAAGGACTATCCCGGATTGACCGAGCCGGTAGGTTATTTCCATTATCTTGCGTTCAAAGCCGAAAAGGATCCAACCGGAAAGCCGATGATTGACGATATTGTAGAGGCTATGGACTATTTTGCAGCCAACAACATCAAGAAGCTCATCCTGGACATCCGTTACAACGGCGGCGGCGACTCCCGCGCCAGCGACACACTCGTATCTTATCTGGCACCGGCCGGAAGCGACGGTGAAGTATATGTACGACGCTACTGCAACGGTATCCTCGGTCCGTATTACAATGAGAATACAAAAGTTCACACTGCCGCCGGCAAACCCGAATTCGACCGCATATACTGCATCACAGGTGACGGCAGCGCATCTGCATCAGAAATGGTCCTCAACGGTCTCAAACCTCTTGCCGACATCCAGCATGTAGGCGACACCACATACGGAAAGCCCAACGGAATGTTCGTTTTCCTTTACCCGAACGACATCAAGGCTTATGACTACGGCGATTACTCACAGCTCGAGTGGGTGTTCCTGCCGATATGCTTCTACAATCTGAACGGAGATTATGAATATATCCCCGACAACGGCATGATTCCAGACAACTACCGTCCCGACGACCTCTTCCACGATTTTGATGCAGGCGAAGACAATATTGCCGCATGCCTCTATCATGTGGTGAACGGCAGATATCCCAAACTGCCGGAGCTGAAATCTCAGCCAAGGACAAGATCTGCAGCAAAAGGTGTGAAAATCCCGCTTTCCGAGGAAGAAAGAAGCTCTGTTTGGGGGACTTACACCGTTAAAATGTAATTTTTTGCATTATTTCTTGCATATTATTTAAAATTGATTTAATTTCACAACAAATATTAAATAAATCAAAATAACTAATTATTAACTAAACAATTACTAGACCATGGAAGAACTCGTAAAACAGATCAATGCTGAGATCGAAGCGTTCCAGAAGAATGCTGCAGCACAGATTGAAAAAGGTAACAAAGCTGCTGGCACACGCGCACGCAAAGCCGCTCTCGAAGTAAGCAAACTCATGAAGGAATTCAGAAAAGTATCTGTAGAGGCTGCTAAATAATCACTAGCATCGCACTAAGATTTAAAGAAAGTCGGTCAAGTTTTGACCGGCTTTCTTTTTTGGCTATCTTTGTAACTGTTTAGACACAGATAATGGACAGTTCCTGGTTTATATATGCACTCGGTTTCCTGGCTCAGGGGCTCTTCTCCGCAAGGATGATTGTGCAGTGGCTGATTTCCGAAAAGAACAAGCGTTCGGAATCACCCACCGCCTACTGGATGCTGAGTCTGATAGCCTCGATACTGTTTTTTGTATACGGATGGCTGCGGCAGGATTTCGCCATAATGCTGGGGCAGGTGATCAGCTATTATATCTACATCTGGAACCTGAAGGCCAAGGGCATCTGGGACAGAATCACGACTGCCGTCAGATGGCCTCTTATTGCTGTCCTGCTGGTTCTTCCAGCTGCCGGCATTGCAGCCATAGCATCGCCAGAAGCTGTCACCAAACTGTTCCACAACGAGGGGATTCCGGCATGGCTCATCATTTTCGGGTCGCTCGGTCAGATTATCTTCACATTCAGATTCATATATCAGTTTATATATTCAAGACGCAGAGGCTTGTCCATTCTCCCCGCAGGTTTCTGGATAATCAGCCTTATCGGGAGTGCGGTGATCTGTTCATACGGACTTATCCGCCACGACTGGGTGCTCTGCATCGGTCAGTCTGTGGGTTTCATCACCTACAGCAGAAATCTAATCCTTCTGAACAGACATGACAATTCCTCAGGCGGAGCTGGAAATAAGTAGAAGTGCAGCTCTTCATAATTTCAAATACTTCAAAAGCCTTCTGAAACCAGACACCAAAGTGCTGGTGCTGGTGAAATCAAATTCATACGGCCATGGCGGCATTGAATTCGCCCGGCTCATGGTGGATGCCGGAGCCGACTATTTCGGAGTCGCCACCCTTGACGAAGGCATCAATCTGCGAAAAGCAGGCTTCACCACCCCGATACTTACACTCAGCGCCGGAGCCGACTGTTTTTCGGATATAATCCAATATGATCTGGAGCCCGGCATTCCCACCATAGAATATCTGAAGAAGCTCACCATCACCCTGAGGACTCTTGGCATTCAGCACTACCCCATCCACATCAAGCTTGACACTGGAATGCACCGCCTCGGATTCGAGAAAAAAGACATTCAGGAGCTTGTTGACTTCCTGAAAGACTGTCCTGAGGTTGAAGTGAGGTCATGCTATTCTCACCTTGCAGCAAGCGACGAACCTCAGCATGACGAATTCACCCTCGGCCAGATAAGCCTCTTCTCAGAGCTCTGCGACATGATACAGTCTGTCCTTCCCCACCGTCCGATGAGGCATATCCTCAATTCGGCAGGAATAGAAAGATTCACGCAGTATCAGATGGATATGGTACGCCTCGGTGTGGGCGTATACGGAATCAGCGCAGCCGGCTGCACCGAACTCAAACCTGCCGCTTCGCTCAAATGTCCCATCCTGCAGATCAAGACCATCACCGAAGGCACTGTAGGATATGGCAGAAAAGGCATTCCCACCCACACTCCCACCACAACAGCCACCATCCGTATCGGTTACGGCGACGGCATCAGCCGTCATCTGGGAGGGGGAAAGGCATCGTTCATGGTCAACGGGCACATGGCTCCGACAATCGGCAATATCTGCATGGACATGTGCATGCTGGATATCACGGGAATCAAGGCAGAGGTTGGTGACATAGTGACCGTTTTCGGCACACAGCCAACCGTATGTGACCTTGCGAAGATCCTTGACACAATACCTTACGAAATATTCACAGGAATCGACCGACGCCTGCAGCGCGTGATAGTCAAATAACATCCCTTATTGATATGAATAAAACCTCGCAGTATCAGTTTACCATCGTAATTCCCGTCTACAATGAAGAAGGGAACATGAAGGCTCTTGAAGAAAGGCTCGCAGCATATCTGCCCACTTGTCCGATGAAGGCATGTGTGCTCTTTGTCAACGACTGCTCAACCGACTCCACAAAGGAGATGATAGATGACATCTGCAGCCGCCGCAGCGACTTCTTCTACATAGACCACACACGCAACCTCGGATGCAGCGGTGTCATGAAAACCGCATTCGGCCTGGTTGAATCAGAATATATCGGCTACACCGACGCCGACCTTCAGACCATGCCTGAGGAGTTCAACCTGCTGCTTCCCCATGCAAAGGAATATACGCTTGTGACCGGCATCCGCAGCAGCCGCGAAGACGGATTCCGCAAGAAGCTGCAGTCCCGCATCGGCAATGGATTCCGCCGCATGATGACAAACGACGGCGCACTGGACTCAGTGTGTCCCCTGAAGGTGATAAAGACCGAAGCCGCCCGCCGTCTGCCCATGTTCAACGGCATGCACCGCTTCCTGCCCGCACTGGTGCTGCTTCAGGAAGGAGGCTGCTACAAACAGATTATGGTGACACACTGCCCGCGCACCGCCGGCAAGTCGAAATTCAATATGTGGAACCGTCTGAGAGGCTTTACAGACTGCTTCATCTACCGTTGGATCCGCAAGAACTACGTAGACTATCCTCATGGCGAAACCAACATCCGATAAGTTCTCGCTCTGGCAGCTGTTCGCGCTGGTGGCGGTATGTCTGCTGCCCGCACTGGTCATGCGCGACCCTTCGCCCCCCAACGAGCTGCGCTACCTCAGCATTGCCGATGAGGCTCTGCGTGACGGCACGTTCTTCACTTTCCACAACCAGGGGCTGATATACACCGACAAGCCGCCCCTTTTCTTCTGGATTATAATGCTGTTCAGAGTGATTCTGGGCTGCCATTGCATGCCTGTGCTCTGCACAGTGGCGTCACTGGTTCCCGCCTTTGTGATTGTGGCGGTTATGGACCGCTGGCTCAGAATGGGCGCGCGCAAAGAGATGTATTCCGGTTGGAACCGCGCCGCAGCAGCCCTCCTGCTGCTTACGGGCATCCTATTCCTCGGGCAGGCCATCTTTCTGAGGATGGATATCCTGATGAGCATGTTCATCACTCTGGCGCTCTTCTCTTTCTACAAGATGTACACCGGCAAGGGCAACCGCAGGAAAGAGTCTGTCCTCATGCCGGTCTACATATTCCTCGGGCTCTTCACAAAAGGTCCTGTGGGCATTTTCGCACCGGTTCTGATAATCCTTGTATTCCTTCTGGCAGAGAAGAAATGGAAGGATGTCGGCAAGTACCTCGGCCTGAAGACATGGGGCATTCTGCTGCTTCTGTTCGCGCTATGGATAGGATGCGCATGGCTTGAGGGCGGCAGGGAATATATCAACAGCCTGCTGTTCCACCAGACGCTTGACCGCGCAGTGAACGCATTCCACCACAAAGAGCCTTTCTGGTATTATCTGGGCACGATATGGTATGTCATAATCCCATATTCGCTGCTGCTTGTTCCGGCTGTGATATTTCTTTTCATCAAGCGTCAGGGCTGCAATCCCTACCGCCGTCTGCTGCTCACTGCCATCGGTGTCACATTCGTGATGCTTTCATGCTTCAGCGGCAAGCTGGCGATATACCTCACACCCATTTTTGCATTCATGGCATATCTGATGCCTCAGTTTGACAGCGAGACAGGTGTCCGCGGCAGAAAATGGGCCAGGGCCGGACTCTGGATCCCCGCAGTCATCCTTGCCATCGGAGGAATTGGCCTGGCTGCTCTGAATATGGTTCCGTCGGTTGCAGAACGCTTCGCAGATGTGACAACGAAGGCCCCCTATCTGATTTCCGGTGCAATGACGGCTGCGGCGGCAGTGCTGATTGCCGGAGGCATCCTTTCGTGCGTGGTGCTCTACCGCGGAACATGGCAGAAAGGGGTCTGTGCAATAGCAGTGACACTTCTTGCCTCACTGTTTGCAGGCTCCTTCAAAATGGAAGAGATAAATGAGTGGACTGCTTACGAATACATCTGCCGCGAAGCCGCATCGATTGACGATACATCCGGAGACCGCAACATTGTGAACACTCTGTTCGTGAACAGACCCGAGAACATGGATGTCTATCTGGGACACGACATCATCGACTTCAAGGATGACGTCGGATCATTCCTGAAACAGGACCACAGCGGCGAGGTGCTTATTGTAAAAGACCGCCGTGCCGCTGAAAGCGCGATTCTCCAGGAATATCTTCAGGGAAAGAAATGCTCACGCGCAGGCGAGCACACCGCATACCTGCTGTAGACTCTACTTCAAACCCTTTTCTGTGGCGACCTTCTCCATAAGGGCGTAGGCCGCTTCGAATTCGTTCGGAATCACTCCGTCAAGAATGGCATTCTTGATGACCTCCTTGATTTCTCCGATGATGTTGCAGGGTTCAAGGTTGTAGCGCTGCATCACGACCTCACCGGTGATGGGGTTCTTGAAATTGCGTATCCTGTCTTTCTCCTCAACCTCAACGATCTTCTCCTTCACCCTGTCGTAGTTCTTCTTGAATGTCTCGACCTTCATCTCGTTTTTTGAGGTGATGTCAGCCTTGCAGAGAACCATCAGGTCGTCGACATCATCGCCCGCATCGAAAAGCAGGCGGCGCACCGCAGAATCTGTGACCTCATCGGTCACAAGCGCGATCGGGCGGAGGTGCAGAGAAACCATCTTCTGCACATATTTCATCTTTTCGTTGAGCGGCATCTTAAGCCTGCTGAAGATACCTGGCACCATCTTCCCTCCGATAAAATCGTGGTTGTGGAAGGTCCAGCCTATCTTGTCATCCCACTTTTTTGTAACGGGTTTTCCGATGTCATGCAACAGAGCCGACCACCTGAGCCAGAGGTCACCGCTTTCCGCCGCAACATTGTCAAGCACCTGCAGCGTATGTGCGAAATTGTCCTTATGTCCGCGTCCGTTGACTGTCTCCACCCCTTTCAGGGCAGCAATCTCAGGCAGGACCTTGTCAAGCAGATTACATTCATCCAGAAGATAGAAGCCTCGCGACGGCACATTTGACAGCAGTATCTTTGACAGTTCTTCTGCAATGCGCTCTTTTGACAGAATGTCCAGCCGCTCGCGCATCCTGCGCATAGACTCTATCGACTCGGGCACAATGTCAAAGCCAAGCTGCGTTGCAAACCTGACCGCGCGGAGCATGCGCAGGGGGTCATCACTGTAAGTTGTATCAGGGTCAAGAGGTGTGCGGATAATCTTCTGCGCCATGTCTGCAATGCCTCCGAAAGGATCAACGAGGGTGCCGTAATCTTCTTTCTGAAGGCTGAAAGCCAGCGCATTGATGGTGAAATCACGACGGAGCTGATCTTCTTCAAGGGTGCCGTCCTCAACTATGGGATTGCGTGAATTACGGTTATATGATTCCTTGCGGGCTCCCACGAACTCGACCTCGACCCCTTTGTATTTGAGCATTGCAGTACCGAAGTTCTTGAACACCGTGACTTTTGTGTGAAGTTCAGCCGCCACTGCCTGTGCCAGAGCTATGCCGCTTCCTTCAACCACCACATCCACGTCGCTGCTTTCGCGGTGCAGGAACCAGTCGCGGACATATCCGCCTATCACAAATGCCCTTACGCCGCTTTCGGCAGCTTTGGTCGATATGACCTTGAAAATAGGATGCGTATTGATATCTATCATAGATTACAGAGTTCTTCAAATGACGGCATCTTTCTGACAGGCTGATACCGTCCTTCGCCGTCGCGTCGGCAAAGATAGAAAAGATTACCGTTAGTGATAAAGATGTACGGCACGTTCAGCACATAATTGTAGCGGACAGTCTGCATCACGACCTCTTCGGAAAGTGTAACCTGCGGGGCCTTGCACTCCACCAGCATGACGGGCTGGAGCGCCCTGTTGAACACCACCACATCCGCCCTGTACTGCAGGTCGTTGAACTTGAACGAGTATTCCGAGGCGATGTGCGTGAGAGGCACTCCGCAACCGTTCTGCAACATCGATATCACCGCCTGACGCACCTCCTCTTCAGGAGTGCGCCTCACTTCCTTCCTGCGTACAGGGTCAAATATTGTCGGAGATTCAGGCATGTGTGCTGCTTTTGTACCTTTGCAAAGATACAAAAAATAAGTATCTTTGCTTGATATAATACAAATCAGACGCAATGAAACGAAACCTGATGATTGCCACTGTTGCCGCACTTGTCATGTGCGCCTGCACCGATTACCAGACTCAGATTGACACACTCAAGAGCCAGATTGAAGAGCTCTCCTCTGCAAGCGGGGCGCTGTCGGCACAGGCCAGCTCGCTTGACGAAGTGCTTGCCGCACTGAAGAATGATGCTGAGGCAGTAAGTTTCAGCCCCATATCCAACGGCGGCAGCGTGGCGGGATATTCCGTAACATTCAAGGACGGCGGCAGCCTCACTCTGTACAACCAGCCGTGCAATGTGACAATAGAGAAAGACGGTTCTGACTATTACTGGAAAGCCGACGGCGAATGGCTCACTTCATCTGACGGCAGCAGAATCAAAGTGTCACCCGAAAGCTGCGTTCCTCAGTTCAAGATTGAAGAGAGCATCCTCAAGGTTTCCTTTGACAAAGGTGCGACCTATTCCGAGGTGGGAGAAACAGGGAAAAGATATGTCGAGAGCGTGAGTGACACCGGAGAAGCGGTTACAATCACACTTGCAGGAGGCCAGACTATCACTATACCCAAGGCAGCGGATGCCGCTGCCATGCGTGTTGCGGCAGATCTGGAGAACCTGCCGGTTCGGGCAGGAGCCAGCACCACAGTCAGATATACCATAGAAAACGCAACCGGTAACGTCTCCCTCTATGCAGTCGCAGACGGAGGATGGAAGGCAGAGGTCAAGGCTGTTTCAGCCACAGAAGGAAGCATAATGTTCACAGCACCGGAAGACGGCAGCGCTGCAAACGTCACCCTCATGCTTTCAGACAACAGCGGAGCCACATATATGCAGGCTGTCACCTTTGACGTGATTCCGCAGGTCGAGCCATACGATATATGTGCCTACCACGTGCTGCAGAAAGAACGCATCAACCCTCTCAATTTCAAGAAGATGGCCGAAGCAGGAGTCAACATCGCACACTCCTACAACTACCAGAGCGGTGATTTCGCCAAGGCAGCCGCCGCGTCGGCAGGCAGCGGAGTAAAGCTTGTAGGCGAACTTCAGAGCTACGTATACAACTACACCACGATGGACGACGAAGAGTACAGAGTCTTCATCAACAGCTGCAGGCAGCTCGAAGAAGACATTGCCGTGTACCGCCAGGCCGAAAATCTATGGGGTTATTCTCTGATTGACGAGCCTCGCGACAGTCTCTTTGTAAAGATAGGTTACCTGAGCGACCGTATCCGTCAGATTGACCCCGACCACAAGCTCTACGTCAACCTTTGGGGCGACCAGATGTGCGACGACAGCCTGATACCGTACATCAACGACTCTCATCCCGATTTCATCTCATTCGACCAGTATCCCACAACATATTATGATGTCAACGACTGGTGGTGGGAGCGCCTCGAGAATGTCTGCCGCATAAGCAGGCAATACAATATCCCATGGTGGGGCTTTGCCGCAAGTACCGATGTCGGCAACTACGATTTCGGCAACGGATGCTGCATCCCTTCCGAGGCTTCAATCAAGCTGCAGATGTACGGAAATATCCTTTACGGCGCGGAGGCTCTGGAATATTTCACATGGGAGCTCTATCCTGGAGGCAGACCCGGGCTGCCGGACCAGCACTATGCTCCTGTCACAAATGTCGGTACAGGTGAATATATGGATACCTACGACTATGTCTGCGCCGTTGACAAAGAGATCAACGCACGCAAGTTTGTCTTCGACGGTGCCGACATCAAATGGATACGCCACTCGAAGAACAGCTGTCCGGCAGGTTGCAAGAAACTCCAGACCAGCGATGATCCGCTCATGCCAGACTGCTTTGACTACTATTACTTCACCACACAGAGCCACTGCCTGGTGGAATCGCTTGAAAATCACGGACATGAATATCTTGTGGTATTCAACAAGAAGCACACGGCCAGCGCCACCTTCGTCCTGGAACTCAACCGGGACCTCATGATGGTTGACAAAGACGGTTCATTCGTTCCGCTGGAGATTGATGACGACCATGTGACAATCGGCCCAGGCGAGGCCCTGATACTTCTGATCAAATAGTCATGGCTGCAAGAGGAGAAGATACCGGTGCCGTTGCGGCAAGGATTGAGGCGGATATCAGAAAAGGGGATATCAAGCCGGTGTATCTGCTGTTCGGCAAAGAGCACTTTTACATAGACCGCATCTGCGACCTGCTGACTGAAAGCGTGATTCCTCCGGAAGAGCGCGATTTCGGACAGATGATATATTACGGCGTGGATGTGGCCGCTCCGCAGATCATCAGCCTTGCAAGACAGTATCCCATGATGGTGAGCCGCCAGATGATAGTGATCAAGGAGGCGCAGGGCATGAAGAGTGTTGAAGATATCGCCCCGTATCTGGAGAACATCATGCCCACCACGGTGCTCGTGATCTGCTACAAGACTCCCAGTGACGGCAGCTCCTCAAAGAACATAGACAAGCGCAAGAAACTCTACAAAGAGACTCTTGCAAAAGGTGCTGTGCTTGAGTCAGAGCCGGTGAAAGACTGGAATCTGGCAGGATGGATTGAGAGCTATGTGCGTGGCGAAGGGCTGGAGATGGAGCGCAGCTGCCCGCAGCTTATGGCAGAAGCCTGCGGAAACAACCTGAGCAAAATTGCGCTCGAGGTGGAGAAGCTCAAGAAGAACCTTGACGGGTCCACCACTATAACGCAAGCCATGGTGGAGCAGAATGTGGGTATCAGCAGGGACTGGTCTGCATTTGAGCTCACAAACGCAATCTGCGACAAAAACACCGCGAAAGTGTATAAGATAGCCAAGTATTTCGGAGAGAATCCCAAAAGGTTCCCCATCCAGATGACCATCGCCACACTTGCCGGGCAGTTCATCAAACTTCTGAGATATCACGCCTGCCGCGAACAGCGGATGTCAGACTCTGAGATCAGTGCAGAGCTTGGTGTGAACCCTTACTTCATGCGTGACTATGCCCGCTACGGAAAGAATTATCCCATAAAGAGCTGCATGGCGGCTATCGCCATCCTCAGGGAATATGACTCACGCAGCAAAAGCAACGCCCGCGGCAGCGCCAGCGACGGAGACCTGCTTGTCGAAGTGATTTCCAGACTTATGAACAGATAGTCTACTCAGACACTTTGATTCCGGAGGTGTGCCAGACTTTCATCGACTCCTGCTCGCCATACACCAGATATGCTCCTTTAGGTTCGATTGTCCATCCATCCACCACTTTCTCAGCCTCTTCAACCCCCACTACCATAAGCCATGTGGCATATGCATCGGCTGTTGCGCTGTCCGGCGCAAGCACTGTGGCGCTGAGAAGTGTATGCTGCACGGGGCGTCCTGTCCTGGGATTGATGGTGTGAGAATATTTTTCGCCGTCAACAACGTAGAATTTGCGGTAGTTGCCGGATGTCACAAGCCCGCAGTCTGTTATCTCCACTATGTCCTGCTTCATCGCCCCTGACTGGTTGTTGCCGTCAACAGGCTTGTCTATCCACACTCTCCACTCTTTTCCCTTTGCATTCCGTCCCCTGCACACAATCTCTCCGCCAATCTCTACAAGATAGTTCTCACTTCCATACCGCCTGAGCACCTCAGCCACAGCATCGCAGGAGTATCCCTGCGCGATTGCATTGAAATTGAGCTTCGCACCTTCAGGAGCATTGATTCTGACGGATCCGTCGATTCCCTTTTCAAGAGAGAACTTGTCCATTCCCACAAGACGCATGGCTGAATCAAGCGCTTCGTCGGACGGTTCCCTTCCATCTGTGAAACCGAAGCCCCAGAGGTCGAAAAGCGGCGCAGACGACGGGTCGAACAGACCTCCGCTCTCTTCCCAGACTTCACGCGACCTGTTGAAAATATCCACGAATATTTCATCAAGTTCAGGATTCTCACCGTTGTTGAACCGGGAGAGCAAAGAGCCCTTGTTATAACCCGATATCGAGCGGTCTATGGCCCCCAACGTGTCTGAGACAGCCGTTCTGAGACTTTCAAGCATACTGCCGGTCGGCAGTTCTGTCACAATATGATACGTGCCGCCTTGTGCATAGCCGTCGATTGTATAGTATTTTCCTGACTGAGTGCAGCCTGAGGCCAGCACTAGAGCAGTCAGAAATAGTGCGAAAGTCTGTTTCATTATGGTATGGAATATGCGAAAGGAATATATTTTCACGAAAATACAATAAAATTTATTAATATTGCGGTTTATAGAGTTATTCTGGATGAAGAAGATTTACATATTGCTCACCATAGTCGCCACACTGGCAGCAGCGACATCCTGCATAAAAGAGACAGCCACCCACCAGTACATGGAGGGTTCGCTGCGTTTTGACGTAAATACGTACATCGCAGCGGGGTCTGTAGTGGAATTCGAAGCTTACGGCATCACAGAGCCGGCCGACCCTCACTACAAGTGGATAGTGAGCACAATTCACACAGACACACTTCTTGCCGACAAGATAATCGTCAAGTTTCCTGAAGAACCCGGGACCTTCACAGTGAAGGTGCTGGCATTTGACCCGGAATACATCTCATCAACTCATTCAGAGACTCTGGTGACAGTTGACACCAGCCGTGTGAACGGTTCACTCCAGGGGCCCGACTACGCAGGTCAGAATCATTTCACAGATGAACGGGACGGCCGCACCTATTGCTACGGCACTTTCGGCAGCCTCAACTGGATGACTGAAAACCTGGCATGGGAGGATGTCGGAAAGATATTCACAAACTCGCCCATCCTGAACCATGTGTTCGGACGCCATTACACCTGGGAGGAGGCGCGCAACGCCTGCCCGTCAGGTTGGAGGCTGCCCGACAACCGTGACTGGGAAGATCTCGGCAAAGTTCTGAACGGGGGCGTGGAAATCACTTTTGAAGAAGAGTGGGAAGGCCTTGCGTCAAAGGTGACACAGGAAGTGTATTTCAACGGAGACCGGCTGTGGCCATTCTCTGTGAACAACCAGCACTCGGCCGAGTTCAGCTGGAACCCTCTCCCCTGCGGCTATTACCAGACAGCAGATTCCCAGTTCCTGGCCTTCGGAGATTTCGGCATGTGGTGGAGTGCCACGGAACATGGCAGTGAAGACGCATACTACAGATACATCTACTGGGACTCTTCAGCCTTCAAGCCCGATTATGCGAGCAGGAAGACTATCGCAATGAACGTCCGCTGCGTGCAGGACGCGTCTGCAGGCCGAGGCAACTAATTTTCCTGCTCCTCTTTCCTGTCTTTTTCGAAAGCATCTATGATCTTCGTCACCAGGGGATGACGGACTATGTCTTCTTTTGTAAAGTTGACGACTGCAATTCCTCTGATATCCTTGACAAGTTCAACACCCCTCACAAGTCCCGAATCTGACTTGTGAGGCAGGTCTATCTGTGTGGCATCTCCTGTCACGATAAACTTGGCATCATTGCCCATACGGGTCAGAAACATCTTCAACTGTCCCAGAGATGTGTTCTGCGCCTCGTCAAGAATGACGAAAGCCTTGTCCAGGGTACGGCCGCGCATATATGCCAGAGGAGCTATCTGTATGGTGCCGTCTTCCATGAATGACTGAAGCTTCTTTGCCGGAATCATATCCTGGAGAGCATCATACAGCGGCTGGAGATACGGGTCAAGCTTATCCTTGAGGTCTCCGGGAAGAAATCCCAGCCTCTCACCAGCCTCCACAGCAGGACGTGTAAGAATCAGGCGCTTCACTTCCCGGTTCTTCAGTGCGCGCACCGCCAGTGCAATGGCAGTGTATGTCTTTCCCGTTCCGGCAGGGCCGAGAGCAAATATCAGATCATTGTCATAATACTCCTTCACAAGCCTCTTCTGGTTGGGCGTACGCGCTTTCACGCACTTGCCGTCATTTCCGTACACAATGATGTACTCACTGTCAGAGAGCATGTCCACCTTCCCCACCTCCTTCGAGGCATCAGCTGTCTCAAACAGCGACTCCACATCGTAGCTGTTGAGGCTCATCTTGCCCATTCGTTTGTTTATCAGAAGATTAAGCTTCTCTTCAAAAAGAGCTATCTGCTCGTCACCGCCCACAAGGAATATTTCATTTCCGCGTGATGTAGCCTTGAGCTGCGGGAAATAGCTCTTGAACTGGTCGAACAGTTTGTTGTTGACGCCAAGAATCTCTATGGGGTCAATTTCCTGGAGTGTTATGGTCTTGTTCAAATCTTGAGAATTTATTTTTGATATAACTGTATTCTTTCACCATCTTTTCGTATTGAGAACGCTCCATGAAAGCCGTCGGACGGTTGATATAGTCTTCTATCGGCACCGTCGTGTAGTTCTCCTCCATGAATCCTCCCCTGCCGCACCAAAGGTATGTAACCTGCGGCTGTTCCGTGGATATGCTTCCGTCTGCCCTGCGGATTATTGTGGCGGTGAGCATTATGCCTATCTGGCTGTACGGGACACTCATATTTGAGATGAAGTTGCCGAGCGAATATGCCGTGATGTGCTGTCCGTCGTATTCCACTGCCTGAGGCACGTGAGGATGGCTGCCCACTATCATGTCCGCCCCCCAGCGGTAAAGGTTGCGCGCCCAGCGGCGCTGCTGGCTGCTGCAGTCCAGCTGATACTCCTCTCCCCAGTGTGGAAGCACCACAATATAATCTGCTCCGCGATTCCTGGCCCTCTCGATCACAGCTTTGACATGCGTGGAGTCCATCTGCGGCACCACATATCCGCCGGTTGTACGGAACCCGTTCAAACCGTATGTGAAATTGACGAAGGCCACCTTGATTCCGTGGCTGGAGAGTATCATCGGGTTGTCCGCATCTTCCTGCTCCCGGCTTTGGAAAAGGCCTGTGAACCTCACCGGAAGACGGCTGTATACCGCGAAGGTGCTGTCAAGACCCGCCCTGCCCTTGTCACATATATGGTTGTTGGCGGCAAGGAACAGGTCTATTCCGCTGTCGATCGCCTGCTGCGGAAGCGACGCCGGAGAAGCGAACACAGGATATCCGGTATAAGGTTTCACACCGCACGGGAACTCCATGTTCGCCACATTGATGTCGCACTCCCTGAAGTGGGGCTCGACATATTTGAAGTATGAATCGAAATTGTACGCAGAGCTGCGGTTTCTGCCTGCGCGCACACTCTTCGCCACTTCAAGCTGGCGGTTGTGTGCCATGACATCTCCTATGAAACAGAGGCGGAGGGTGTCAGGTCCGGCACATTCAGCCACAATCGGAGCAAACAGCAGTGCCGTCAATATCAGGCAGAATCTCTTCGTTTGTCTTAACATGACTACAAATATATAATTTTTTGCCTTTGGTTGATTATTCACTAAATTTGTGGCTATGAAATCTTTCAGAAGAATCTGCCTGTTCATTGCGGCAGCAGCCGTTTCGGCAACACTCTGCTCAAGCTGTGACTTCGTGCGCGCGGCGCTTGGCAGACCCACATCAGCCGATCTGGAGACGATGCGGGTGAAGCTGGCTGAAATACGAGAGCAGCAGAGACGGGATTCCACCGCACAGGCACTGGCCGACTCTCTGGCAGCGGCTGCGGCTGACTCCACTGCCATGGCGGCGGAAGATCCGGCCGGCTCGATGCCGGTTGTCATTCTGAAAGAAGATCTGACAAAGCAGTATCATGTGATTGCCGGCTGTTTCAGCACCCCCGAGGCTGCGATAAAGGAATGCAGCAGGATAAAGGCAGCCGGATGCACCACCGCGCTGGTGTTCAAGCTCCGCACCGACCGTTTTGCCGTATCATGCTTTGGCGGTGACACTTATCAGGAAGCCGCAGATGCAATGGCAGAATTCAGCGTGTCAGAAATCTGTCCCCCCGATTTATGGATATATAACACAAACAAGTAAACACATATTCAAGAGTAATGAAAGAGACTGTCTTCACACAAAAGCACATTGCTCTCGGTGCCAAAATGGCCCCGTTTGCAGGCTACAACATGCCTATCGAATATTCCGGCATCACAGTAGAGCACAACACTGTCCGCAACGGAGTGGGCGTGTTCGATGTCTCACATATGGGTGAAATCTGGGTGCTTGGCAAGAATGCCCAGGCCCTCCTTCAGTATGTATCGTCAAACGACGTGTCAGTGCTTTTCCCCGGCAAGGCCCAGTACACATGCTTCCCCAACGGTAAAGGCGGTATCGTGGACGACTTCATCATCTACTGCTTCGGTCCAGAGAAATATCTCCTGGGCGTGAATGCAGCAAATACTGAAAAAGACTGGAACCACATCTGCTCATTCGCAGACCGTTTCGGGATGAAGGTCGGTGTTGACCTCATCAACGACTCCGACAACACCTGCCAGCTGGCCATCCAGGGCCCCAAGGCAATGGAGGTGATGCAGAAACTCTGCAATGAAGACGTGATGTCAATGCCCAGCTATACATTCAAGCAGCTTACGGTTGCCGGCATCGAGAACGCAATCCTCGCCACTACAGGCTACACAGGAAGCGGCGGATGCGAAGTGTATGTAAAGAACGAGGACGGCTTGAAACTCTGGGACGCAGTCTTTGCTGCCGGCGAACCCGAAGGCATCATTCCGGTAGGTCTCGGCGCACGTGACACACTCCGTCTTGAAAAAGGCTACATCCTCTACGGAAACGATATCGACGACACCACCTCTCCTCTTGAGGCGGGACTCGGCTGGGTCACCAAATTCAACGATGTCAAGGGCGATTTCGTAGACAAGGAATTCCTTCTTGCCCAGAAGGCTGCAGGTCTTGCACGCAAGCTTGTCGCATTTGAGCTTGTCGACCGCGGAATCGCGCGCCACGGCTATGAAATCTGCGATGCAGAAGGCAAGGTGATAGGTCATGTCACTTCCGGGACAATGGGTCCCACCTGCAAGAAAGCAGTAGGTATGGGTTACGTTGCAGCCCCTCTCTTTGCCGTCGGCAGCGAGATCTTCATATGTGTGCGTGACAAGAAGCTCCGTGCCCAGGTAGTCAAAGCTCCTTTCTGCTAACAGGCGATCAAAGTGACAGCAGCCATTCTTATAGCCATTCTGCTGCTTGCACCGGCATTCGGTGCGTCGGCAGACAATCTCGAGGTGCCTCTGAGGAGGCACATTGAGTTTATCTCCTCCCCTTCTCTTCTCGGCCGCGCAGCCGGAAGTGCCGGAGAGCGGGAGGCAGCCTGCTATCTCTACGACGAGCTTTCAAAAGCCGGTGTGGAGATGCTTTCCAACCGCGAAGGGAGCACATTCTCGGTCATTTCATCTGCAGGTGACACAATATCATCCTGCAACATAGTGGGTATCATAGAAGGCAGCGATCCGGTGCTGCGCGAAGAATACATAGTGCTCGGCGCGCACTTCGACCACCTCGGATATTATTCCGTAAATGTCAACGGCACTCCAACCCCCTTCATCTATCCGGGAGCAGATGCAAATGCATCTGGCGTTGCGGCGTTGATAGAGTGTGCCAGACTGCTTGTGACCGATGCGCCTTTGTTGAAAAGGTCTGTGATAATAGCAGGATTCGGAGCCACTGAAGCCGAATTCGCCGGCAGCCGTTATTTCTGCGGCGAAGGGTTCGGGTTCAACGACCGCATCAAGCTGATGGTCAACCTTGACATGCTGGGAAAATGCAGCAGCCGCAATCCATTTGAGATGTATACATCAATACCGCAGGCTGAGATGAGCGGTCTGACCGACTATGTCAACCTGCACGAATCCACCACCATCCGGCCGTCACGGCACAGCGGTGTGATATTCCCCTCCGACTGTCTTGCCTTCACCGGTGCTGAGATTCCATCTCTCACCTTTTCAACAGGCATAAGCCGCGAATACCGCACAGTCAGGGACACGCCCGACCTTATCAACTACACGGGACTGGAGGCAGAGACGCTCTACATCTCGTCTTTTGTCAAATCTGCCGCAATCAAAGACATTCTATTTGTAAATGCCGGTGAAGAGACCGAAGACAAAGTGTATTCGTTTGCCGAATGCGACGTCAAACCGCAGTTCTTCCGCAAGGGAGAGGCGTATTTCCTGACAGACTGGGTATACAAATATCTCAAATATCCGAAATCGGCACTCGAGGCCGGCATCCAGGGCAAGGTCACTGTCTCCTTCATCATAAACGCGAAAGGCGAAGTCACCGATGTCACAGTGGTGAACGGAGTGAGCGAAGCGCTGGACGCAGAAGCGGTCAAGGTTGTGGCTGCTTCCCCGAAATGGACCGCAGGGCAGATAGGAGGCCACAAGGTATGCACCAAACTTGTCATTCCGGTGGAATTCCGTTTGAAAAAGAACTGATTTTCTTATATTTGCCCTTTCAAAAAAGAATCAAAGGAAAAATAACACGACATGGATTACAATTTTGTAGAAATCGAGAAGAAATGGCAGCAGTATTGGGCCGAAAACAAGACTTTTGAAGCAAAGGTCGACCCTTCGAAGCCGAAATACTATGTGCTTGACATGTTCCCATATCCAAGCGGAGCAGGTCTTCACGTCGGACACCCTCTGGGATATATTGCAAGTGACATATACAGCCGATACAAGAGACTGTGCGGATTCAATGTCCTGCACCCCATGGGATATGACGCTTTCGGCCTCCCCGCAGAGCAGTATGCCATCCAGACAGGTCAGCATCCCGCCACCACCACGGAGAACAACATCAACCGCTACCGTTCGCAGATGGACAAGATAGGCTTCTCATACGACTGGAGCAGAGAGGTGCGCACCTGCGACCCCGAATACTACAAATGGACACAGTGGGCATTCCTCAAGATGTTCGGCCACTATTACGACAACGACCTTGACAAGGCCTGCCCCATCGAGCAGCTCGTTGCCAAATTTGAAAAGGGCGGCAGCGCGGCGGCAAATGCCGCATGCGGAGCAGTGAAACCTTTCACCGCCGAAGAATGGGCCGCTTTCAGCGAACAGGAGAAGAACGCGGTGCTGATGCAGTACCGCATTGCATATCAAGGTGAGACATCGGTCAACTGGTGCCCCAAGCTTGGCACAGTGCTGGCCAACGACGAGGTGAAGGAAGGTCTTTCAATCCGTGGCGGCTACCCTGTCGAGCAGCGCAAGATGAAACAGTGGCAGCTTCGTGTTTCTGCATACGCAGACCGCCTGCTCCGCGACCTCGAGCCTCTCGACTGGAGCGACTCTCTGAAAGAGATGCAGCGCAACTGGATCGGACGCAGCCAGGGTGCCGAAATGATATTCAAGGTTTACAATGGCAGCAAGGAATATGACATGACCATATTCACCACCCGAGCAGACACTATCTTCGGTGTCACCTTCATGGTGCTTGCTCCTGAAAGCGAGTGGGTCGCAAAGCTCACAACCGAAGAGCAGAAAGACGCTGTTGAAGAATATCTCACCGCAGCGCGCAAGAAGACAGAGCGCGAGCGCATCGCCCAGACACGCACAGTCACCGGTGTATTCTCAGGTTCATACGCAAAGAACCCTCTCACCGGAGAAATGGTACCCGTCTGGATTTCTGAATATGTACTGGCCGGGTACGGCACAGGCGCCATCATGGCAGTGCCCGCCCACGACAGCCGCGACTACGCATTCGCAAAGACATTCAACCTTCCCATCATACCTCTCATCGAAGGGTGTGACGTAAGCCAGGAGAGCTTCGATGCAAAGGAAGGCATCATGTGCAACTCAGGCTTCCTCAGCGGCATGACAGTCAAGGAAGCGATTCCAGCAGCAATCGACTATGTCGAGAAAATGGGCATCGGCAAGCGCAAGATCAACTTCCGCCTGCGCGACGCGATCTTCTCACGCCAGAGATACTGGGGCGAGCCTTTCCCCGTATGTTATAAAGACGGCATTGCAACCCCTCTGCCCGAGAGCGAGCTTCCGCTGTGCCTCCCTCAGATAGACAAGTACCTTCCCACCGAGAGCGGCGAACCTCCGTTGGCACGTGCAGAAGCCTGGGAATATGAAGGATATCCTCTTGAGAAGAGCACAATGCCCGGATTTGCAGGCAGCAGCGCCTACTACCTGCGCTATATGGACCCTCACAACAGCAATGCTCTTGTAGGCAGGGAAGCCGATGAATACTGGCGCAACGTAGACCTCTACATCGGAGGTACCGAGCACGCCACCGGCCACCTCATCTACTCACGTTTCTGGAACAAGTTCCTCTACGACACAGGATATGTGTGCGAGATAGAGCCGTTCAAGAAGCTCATCAACCAGGGTATGATCCAGGGGCGTTCAAACTTCGTATACCGTATCGTGGGCACAAACACATTCGTATCATACGGTCTCAAAGACCAGTACGAAACCACCGAAATCCACGTTGACATAAACATAGTGAACAACGACAGGCTTGACTGTGAGGCGTTCAAGAACTGGAACCCTGAATACAAGACCGCCGAGTTCATCCTTGAAAACGGCGAGTACATCTGCGGATGGGCTGTCGAGAAGATGAGCAAGTCAATGTTCAACGTTGTGAACCCCGACCAGATCTGCGAGCGCTACGGTGCCGACACACTCCGCCTCTATGAGATGTTCCTCGGTCCTCTCGAGCAGAGCAAGCCCTGGGACACAAAAGGAATCGACGGCGTTCACCGCTTCCTGCGCAAGTTCTGGAAGCTTTACAGCGAAGACGACAAGGTGATCGTCACCGACGAGAGACCTGATGCAGCCGAGCTCAAGGCACTTCATAAGCTCATCGGCAAGGTTCAGTATGACATCGAGCACTTCTCATACAACACAGCAGTCAGCTCGTTCATGATTGCCGTCGGCGAACTCACAGACCTCAAGTGCCACAAACGCGACATCCTTGCTCCGATGGCAGTGCTCATCTCTCCTTTCGCACCCCATATCGCAGAAGAACTCTGGAGCATGCTCGGCAATACTGAGAGCATCACATACGCACAGTTCCCCGAGTATCACGAAGAATACACCATCGAGAACACCTACGAATATCCCGTATCGTTCAACGGCAAGCTCCGTTTCAAGCTCGCCCTTCCCAAAGACATGCCGCGCGAAGAAGTCGAGGCTGCAGTACGCGGCGATGAGCGCACGGAAAAATATACAGGTGAAGGAGGCATCCGCAAAGTGGTTGTGGTTCCCGGTAAGATCATCAATGTTGTCTGCTAATCACCAATGAGAAACGAGATCTCAATAAAGAAAGTCATGGGGGAGGTGAAGACCTATACTTTCATCACCATCGCCCTCCTCATATATTCGCTGGCCTGGGTCGTTTTCCTGATCCCGAACGGGCTGGTAGGAGGCGGCATCACCGGTCTGTCCACCATCATCCAGTACTGTACAGGCTTTGATGTTGCGTATTCATACATCATCCTCAATGTTATTCTGCTGATTCTTGCAATGAAGATTCTGGGCGGAGGATTCGGAGCTAAGACCATCTATGCCATCATCATGGTGGCTGTCTTCCTGAAAATTCTGCCGGGAATCATACCTCCCGAATTCAGTAATGAATTTGCTGCCGAGAACGGCAAGATGGTATGTGTCATATTTGCAGGAGCATTGGCAGGATTCGGTATCGGACTGGTGTTCATGCAGGGTGGAAGTACTGGAGGCACCGACATCATCGCCCTTATAATCAACAAGTACAAGCGAGTGTCACCGGGCTCGATAATGCTGATGCTGGACATCGGCATCATAGCCCTGTCACTCCTTATCCCCAACGGTGAGAACTGGTCGCACAAATTTACAGTACTTATCTACGGCTATGTCCTCACCGGTATCACAACTTTCACAGTCGATTTCATACTGACAGGTAAGAAGCAGTCTGTCCAGTTGTTTATTTTCACGAACAACTACGAAGAACTTACAGACCGTATCTGTAAGGAGGCTCACAGAGGTGTAACACTCCTCTCCAGCCAGGGCGGTTACTCCAAAACTGACGGGAAACTCATTGTAGTGATTGTAAAAAGAAACGAAACCAATATGATTCTCAAACTCGTCAATGAGGTGGCTCCCGAAGCGTTTGTTTCGATAGGCAGCATCATGGAGGTATACGGCCAGGGTTTCGAGCCGATGAAAAAATTATAATTCCAACTGGAATTTCAAAATCCTGAAAAACAGCACTTACCGTTAGGCAGGTGCTGTTTTTTTTGTTTCATGCACTCTAATTTTGTACAACAGAAAAATTAAAAAAAAATATATGATCACAATTATTATTACAGCCGTGATTGCGGCAATTCTGGCAACAGTCTGCACCGTGTTGTTCATCAGCAGGAGGCACAGCAGAAACAATGAATCCTCGCAATATGCCAAACCGGAAGACACCACAAAAGTAGACGACTATCTCATATTCGAGGAACCCGGCTCGTACAAGGCCACAGACGTCAGAAATGACATATTATACAACAGACTCAAGGAGTTGATGGAGATGTCAAAGCCGTTCCTGAACCCGAAAGTCAGGATGAACGACATCGCCACCGCAATAGGAACAAACACATCCACCCTGTCGAATATCATAAACCGCAGGTTCAACATGAGTTTCACAGAATTGATAAACTCATACAGGGTCAGGTATGCGTTGGAATACATCGCAAAGAATCCGAACGTGGCAAGTGACAAGCTCAAATGCGAATGCGGGTTCAATACCACATCCACATTCACCAATGCCTTCCACCGCCACACAGGAATGACTCCCGGAGAGTATCTCAAGAAATATAAGGCCAAGCTGTAAGTGTGATGTCGTTGCTGAGAGGGCGTGGATATGACAGAAAGTTGAGGCGTGAGGATGTGCTGAGGCAGGCGACTGACGTCATAGCCGGGAAACGGCTCTTCCTGAATCCAGACCTCAAACTCAATGATGTCGTGAGAGCGGCGGGGACCAACCGCACATATCTGTGGGATGCCATACATTCCCTGGGGCTCGGCTTCAGAGACTATCTGGCAAGGTTCCGTCTGGTATATTTCATAGAGCGGGCCCGACTTGAGGAATACAGAAACCTTTCCAACGACGACATCGCGGAAAGATGCGGATTCAGCAGCAAAAAGCTGCTGGACCGCTATCTGCAGAAAAACCTGGGAATATCACTGTCCAGATATATGGAGATTGTGCGCAGAATCTGACTCCTACAGGAACAGTTTGTCAATCTTCTTCAGTGAAGAAGGAAGGGCGATGACAACAACCCTGTCGTATGCCTGGATCCGTGTGCTGCCGTATGCAATGAAAGACTCGCTGCCACGTATCACTCCACCTATCACGACATCGGGAGGCAGAGCTATATCCTTCACCATGGCCTTGGTGATGAGGCTGTCGGGATTTACGATATATTCGACAGCTTCGGCATCTGATCCGCTCAGGTATTTGATCGAACGCACCTTGCTGTTGAGCGTGAATCTGAATATTCTGCTTGCTGTGATAAGTTTCTTGTTGATGACTGCATCAACGCCCATGCTCTCGGCAAGTTTGATATACTCGATGTTCTCAACCTCTGCGATTGCTTTCGGGACACCCATCTTCTTGGCTGCCACACAAGTCATGATGTTTGTCTCAGAACTTGAGGTGAGCGCTATGAAAGCGTCACAAGACTGCACATTCTCCTCATAGAGAAGGTCGGCATTACGGCCGTCACCGTTAACAATCATGGTGCGCTCAAGCGACTGTGAAAGTTCCTGGCAGCGCTTGATATCCTTCTCTATCAGCTTGATATGCGGCATTATCTTCTCCAGCTTCGCCGCCACCATCTCGCCTATCTGGCTGCCACCCAGAATCACTACTTTATTGACTGTGATGTCTTTCTTGCCTATGACCTTCATGGCCTCCTCGACATTGTTGCGGCGCGCCATCACATAAACCATATCGCCAAGACGCATCTTGGTGTCACGCTTAGGAATCAGTGTCTGGTCATCGCGTGAAATGGCAACAATCCTGAAAGGAAGATCATCTATCGGATATACGAAATCTGATATCTCCTTACCGATCAGCGGAGAGTCTTCCTCCAGTTTGAACACGATAAGCTGCAGTTTGCCGTGACCGAACTCCACGAATTCCGACATTTCCGCCTGCCGCACAAGGTCTGATATCTCGTATGCAGCCATCTTTTCAGGGCAGAACAGAAGGTCCGCACCCAGCTCCGTGAAAAGCAGCTTGTTTTCGTGAGAGAGATATTCCGTGTTATTGATACGGGCAGTGACTTTCTTCGCCCCCATCTGTTTTGCCAGCAGTGCAGACACAATGTTGCCGTTCTGTTCCTTGTCTGGGAAGACTGCGACAAAAAGATCCGCCGACTCCACCTTTGCGGCCTGCAGCACGCTGATTGACGTAGGGACACCAAGCACAGTCACCACATCGGCGTTTTCAGACGCCTTTGCCAGGCGCTCCTGATGGTCGTCAATGATTGTGATGTCGTGGTTGTCCGCTCCAAGAAGCTTGGCCAGATGGCATCCCACTTCGCCTGCTCCGGCAATAACTATTTTCATACGCTAACCGTTTAGTCCTATCAATCTCAGGAATTCTCCCCTCGTGCGCTCATCCTTGAGGAATACGCCGGTGAAGGCTGATGTGGTGGTGACTGAATGCTGCTTCTCCACCCCGCGTATCTGCATGCACATGTGCGACGCCTCTATCACAACCGCCACTCCAAGCGGATTCAACGTTTCCTGGATGCAGTCGCGGATCTGCACCGTAAGGCGCTCCTGCACCTGCAGCCTGCGTGCGAATGTCTCCACAACGCGGGCTATCTTGCTCAGCCCTGTGATATAACCGTTTGGAATATATGCCACATGTACCTTGCCGTAGAAAGGCAGCATGTGATGTTCGCACATCGAATAGAGCTCTATATCCTTTACAAGCACCATCTGCCTGTACTCTTCCTTGAACATCGCACTGCGCAGGATTGCCGAACCGTCCTCATCATAGCCCTTTGTAAGGAACTGCATCGATTTTGCCACTCTTTCGGGCGTCTTCAACAGCCCTTCCCTCTCCGGATCCTCACCAAGAAGGCGGAGAATCTCACGGTAGTGCTGCATCAGGGACTCGGTGGTCTGCTCGTCAAACTGCTCTATTTTCTTGTATGACATACGCTATTATCGCTAATTTATAGCAATATTAAGCATTTTATTTCAAAACTTAGCTAACTTTGGTGCGGAATGGATGCCGGATGTGCCAAAAACACATTCGCAGATGGAAGAAATAATCAGAATTGAAGAGGTTGAAAAGCGCTACAATGTAGGTGAAATCACCATCAGGGCGCTTGACAAAGTCTCGCTTACCGTAGCCCGCAACGAATATGTGGCCATCATGGGCCCGTCTGGCAGCGGAAAATCCACCCTTATGAACATCATCGGTTGTCTGGACACTCCCGACAGCGGCACATATCATCTTGCCGGAGAGAATGTCGGCACGATGGATGATGAATCCCTTGCCGCAATCCGCAACAGGCAGATAGGATTTGTATTTCAGGCCTTCAACCTGCTTGCCGGACGCAGTGCCCTTGACAATGTGGCGCTGCCTCTGCTCTACGCTGGCGCAAGGCGGCGCGAGCGTGAGGAGCGCGCTGCGTATCTGCTTGAGAAAGTGGGCCTTAAAGAAAGGATGATGCACACTCCGGCAGAGCTTTCGGGCGGGCAGAAACAGAGAGTGGCGCTGGCCCGGGCTCTTGCCTGCAACCCGCCGATAATTCTGGCCGACGAGCCCACCGGCAATCTCGACACCGCCACATCCGTTGAAATCATGTCTCTTTTTGAGCAGATCCACTCTGAAGGAGGCACTGTAATCCTTGTGACGCACGAAGATGACATCGCCTCTTATGCAAAGCGCATCATCAGGCTGCGCGACGGAAAAATTCATTCAGACATTAAAAATTATTAATTTCGCACAAACAAACGCAAGCAGAGATGAAGATTTACACAAAGACCGGCGACTGCGGTGAAACCAGCCTGGTTGGAGGCACCCGCGTCACCAAAGCCCACCCGAGAGTGGAGGCATACGGCAATGTAGACCAGCTCATAAGCCAGCTGGCCGTGGTGCGCAGCGCTTTTGCAGAAAGCGGCAGGCTGCAGAAAGAGTCTGACGACTTGCTTGAAATCCAGAAACATCTGATGCAGATTTCAGCCCTTCTGGCCTGTGACAGAGAGAGCGTGAAGCTTCAACCTGCCGAGCCTGCCTGGACAGCCTTTCTTGAAAGTGAGATTGACAGAATGTCAGCCCTGCTCGAGCCGCAGAAATATTTTGTCATCCCAGGTCCTCCAATGGCAGCCGCACAGTGTCATATCGCTCGCACAGAGTGCCGGAAATGCGAGCGCAGCATGGTCGCGATAGAGTGCAGAACGTGTTATGATTCAGAATGTTTACAATATATCAACCGTTTGTCAGACTACCTTTATACATTGGCACGATATGTGTGCATGGTTCTTGGATGCAAAGAAGAAAACTGGATACCGTAACATTATTATCTGCATATCGAATTTTCTTATATATTTGCACTCCCAATTTTTTGAACCATTAATTCACAGCGTTTTATATGTATTGGACATTAGAACTGGCATCTAAACTTGAAGATGCACCCTGGCCCGCAACAAAGGACGAACTTATCGACTACGCAACCCGTTCAGGCGCACCTCTTGAGGTTATCGAGAACCTTTCCGACCTCGAAGAGACTGGTGACGTATACGAATCAATCGAGGACATCTGGCCCGATTATCCCACAAAAGAAGATTTCTTCTTCAACGAGGAGGAATATTAAGCGCATTTATACGCGATAACTAACTTATAATCAGCGATATAGACAAAAATTAATTTGTTTGTATCGCTGTTTTTTACGTCCTAAAAGCACCGAATTTGTTTGTATTTTGCGCTAAAAATAGCTCAAAAACGAGTTTGTTTGTATAAAATTCAGTATGTTTGTACATCCTCGTGGATAACACGGGAGACAGACAGAAATGGGACGACCGAAACGATTATACCCTCATGGCAGGTACAGACTCCGCACGCCGAGGCAGATAGAGAATGACAAACCCTATCCGTTGGATCTTGAATACACTTGGGACCGCCAGGCTGTAAGGAGAACGACCAATCTTTTCATAAAAGTCACCGACTGGAACCAGAACGGGGACAACGGACGAGGCGAGATCAGGGCCTCGTATGGGCCGGAGTATAAGCGCCTGAACAAGATGCTCCAATCACGAGTCGAGCATCTGGATTCGCTGATAGCCGAATTCATCGAACTGAATCCATTCCAGCTGACAGTTGAAGTCATTACATCCATTATGGATGACAAGCCGGTAATCCGGAGAGACAAGGGACGTGATTTCGTGGAATTCACCATCGAAAGGTTGACTTCCGATTACGCCAGGAACAGGATTGGCCACAGCCGATATGAGAATGGCAAGAGCGGAATGAACATATTCCGCGAGTTCTTGCGCTCTACCAAGCGCGGAACCTATCGTCAGGATTCCATATATGTTGGCGAAATCACTCCTGATTTACTGGAAGCATATATAGAATGGCGGCGTGATGTCAAACAGAACACCGACCCTACCATCAATCACGCACTTACTCCTATCTTGAAAGCCTGCGCATACGCAAAGGACTTGGGCTACATTGATGCGGACATCAACGCCCGCATTCAGGATATGCGTATTGTCACAAAGGTGTCCCTGTCTGACGAAGAAGCCGAATTTGACGGGAAGAGTCTGACAACGGATCAGATGAAGGATCTTCTGAAGTATTATGAGACTTGCCAGGAACCGCGACGGAAGGAATTCCTGGAGATGTTCTTCTTCGCTTTCCATGCCTGTGGCCTTCGCGTTGT
>JAZLJK010000075.1:0-11639 GCA_045617865.1 Bacteroidales bacterium
TGCTGCAATGGTGGATCGATTTATTGCAATGTCCGGTAAACGCCCGAACATGCGATTAAATAACACTGATTTCAAAGAACTTTTATTCTACGGCGTCCGCGCCGTGGCGTAACTTTTATAAAATTAACGAACTATTGATAATTGACGGAATTATTCATATATTAGCAGAAAATTAATTGTTATGTTTTGGGACAATGTCATTTTTATCATTATTCTGGTGTGTTTTGTATTAATCGGGCATAAGAATAATCCTTGGGCCATATCCTTCAGACGTCATCCGGAAGACAAGAAAGACAAGGAAGATAAGTGCGAATGTCCAAACAAAGAGAACTGTCCGTTCAAGGACTTCCTGGACTAACCCTCCTCCATCTCCGCCCCAGCCTCTTCCTGCAGGGTCTCTTCTTGTAAGAAAAATTTGGAGATATCAAAAAGTTGTACTTCCTTTGTAATTGAACCTCGCGAAGATGATGTGGCGCGTGCACAGTGCCGATTCTTTGTGAGGTTTTTATTTTGCCATGCAATATGGCATCTGCATACGGCTTATCCCTTGTGATTGATGCACTCCGTAAACCGTGGACACAGATCAGGCGCACTGCCTGGTGCAGAACATCTGCACTCTCAAACTACCTGCCGGTGAGAGAAAGCAGGCCGTTGATTATGGTCAGAGGATGAGCCGGATTACCGGGAATGTAGAGGTCCACCTTATGAGTGTCCAGAAAACTGCGGTCCAGACAGCCATTCTGCCCGGTCTGAGGCCACGGCAGGGATGACCGCGGGAAGCCGGGCAGGCTGCAGCAGTCTGAGGCATTGAGCTCGAGCGACGGCATGAGTCCAGGCAGCTCCATCCCGTAGCATCTTTGGCGCCACTTTGCTGTGCAGCAGCGGAACTCATCCAGGAATGCTTTTATCTGTGGAAATTTAAGCGAGTTTATTATCTTGTTAAACCTGCTTGATATGACATAACTTTTTCAAGGACATCCGTAATGTCTTTGCACTTCTCGGACATCTTTTCTCGATTTCATAATTGACGGAATTATTCATATATTAGCAGAAAATTAACAGTTATGTCATTTTGGGATTACGTCATCGGTATCTCTGCCCTGGTGAGTCTTGTATGGCTCACAATAAAGAATGATCCTTGGGATATGTCCTTTAGACGTAATCCGGAAGATAAGTGTGAATGTAAAGAATGCAAAGACAAGGATAATTGTCCTTTCAAGGAATTCCTGGACTAAACTTCCTCCATCTCCGCCAGCTTCTTCAAAGCCGCTTCCTGCAGGTCCCCGCTTCTTGTAAGAAATATTTGGATATATTAAAAAGTTGTCTTTACTTTGTAATCAAACCTCGCGAAGATGATGTGGCGCTTCTACAGTGCCGATTCTTTGTGAGGTTTTTATTTTGCTATGTAGTGTAGCAACCAAGTATGGTTTATCCCTGGGATACACTCCGTATTCCACAAACGCAGCCACCCTCGATAACAGCCGGGTTCGGACCCTTCCGGCGGGGACTAGACACGGAAAGCCGAGAAAACGTGAACGGTCTCCCCGTTACGGGCTGGTTCTATGGCTTGTTGCTGGGGAGTGTTCACGGAAAGCCGGGAAAACGTGAACGCCCCCCCCATAACGCCCGGTTTCGGCCCCTTCCGGCGTAAACTTGCCGTGTACTGAACTAATATGTCAGACAAAAATGGCTTCGTGACATTCATCGTCATTCGTGATGTGGCCTGCAGGAACGCCTGGACCAGATGACGTGTGACGGTGAGGCGGACATGGCAGCATCGTCACTTGGATACCGGCCACAGATGGTTCTGGGGCATGTTGCGTGTGACGATGAATATCACGAAACGGTCTTATGACAATGTGGTACCGGTTGATATGCCGCACTTGCGCGCTGGCAGCGGCGACAAAGGCTTAGGTTTCATGGTTGCGGCATAAAAACCCGCTTGTATATCATATTCAGTGACCTAATTCCGACAACCCTCATCCACGGAACCAGCCGACGCAAAATAAAGCGCACCCACTATCGGGAAAGGTGCGTGGTCCGCCGCTGGTCTGTGCTGCTTTGCACCGCGCTGGCAGGTCCATCCCGGAGCATCTCCGCTCACTACGTTCGCTCCGGCCCTCCCACAGCATCTTGCGTCCCGCTTTGCTACGCGGCAGCGGAACTTATCTGCTGCGGGCCCCTCCCGTTTGAACGCCACGGGTGGCGATATGCTCCGGAACGGACTGCCAGACGCTTGTGCCGCAGCATGCACAGATATGCCCGGAACTGTGTACTCAGCAGCCCGTGCGGGACTGCCAGGCACAGCAACTTATCGCAGAACTACCTGCCGGTGAGAGAAAGCAGGCCGTTGATGATGGCCAGGGGATGTGCCGGGTTGCCGGGGATGTAGAGGTCCACCTTGTGAGTGTCCAGGAAGCTGCGGTCCAGGCATCCGTTGCCCGTTGCGGATGTGCCCATGGCATCATTCTGCCCGCAATCACCACCAATCGTCTGAGTTGTAAGACCGGTATGGCCGTCACCGAGCTGCTGGGATGTAAGACCGTTCTGGGCAGAGGCGAAGATACCGCCGCTGATGGCGTCGGTGCCGCAAAGAATCACCAGTTTGGGGTCGGGCACAGCATCATAGCAGATCTGCAGAGCGCGCGACATATTGGCTGTGATGGGACCTGTCACCACGATTCCGTCGGCGTGGCGCGGAGAAGCCACGAACTCTATGCCGTAGCGGCCCATATCAAAATTCACGTTGCCAGTGGCGCCAAGCTCCCATTCACACGAATTGTCACCTCCCGCACTCACCTGACGCAGTTTGAGCGAGCCCTTGAACAGCCGCGCACATTCAGGAAGCGGGCCGAACTCAATCGGAGCGCCCACCCCTTCCCTGACTATCAGGTTCTCACGGACAGTGGTGGCAAGGTGATAGTCTTTGGTAAAGGATATCTTCTCGGGAAACATCCTGGCACACTTGCCGCAGAAGGCACATCTGCCAAGGTCGATTGAGATGCCGCCATCGGCAGAAACCGCATTCATCGGGCAGCAGTCCACAACCGCCCTGCTGTCAACGGCAACCCCTGTGATCACAGGCCTGCCGCGGAAGATTCCAGGAACTTCCGCCTTGCGCGGATTGGGAATATATTGTTTGCCCTGGCTCTTCAGGACTGAAAATATGCTGACGTGTTTCATGGCCTGTAAATTCTATAGATCGTGACCGCAGTAAGAAAGATTGAAACTCTTGTTGCAGATGGGGAAATCTGATATTTCGTTGTTGCGCACCGCAAGCTCCAGCATTCTCCAGTTGTGGAAAGAAGGATCTTTCACCTTGTAGAGCGCCAGAGTGCCGTCCGGTGCAGTTATCGCCGTGTGGCATATTTCGCCGCGCCACCCTTCCACAAGGGTCACGACGAACGAGTCAGGTGCGAACCGCAGTTCATTCCCGCGTCCGGCCTGCCCCGCTCCGGCAGCCATACCGGCACCATCTTCGTCCCAGGGCCATTCTGCCACCAGCCTGCGTACAAGAGCCAGCGAGTTCATCACCTCCTCCATCCTGACCTGAGTTCTTGAATAAACATCACCGTGATGCTTGACTACAGTGTCGTCGGTGCTCTGGTACAGCAGATAAGGGTGACTCTTGCGTATATCCCGGCAAAGACCCGACGCACGCGCCGCCATGCCCACAGCACCAGCTTCCAGAGCCTGCTCATATCTGACTGTTCCGGTCTTCTCCAACCTTGAAAGAACAGAAGGGAAATGACGTACCTGGCGGCTGATCTGGTCGAAGTCTTTTTCAAATGACTTGAGAGTCTTGAGCAGGTCGGCGGCAAGTTCCTTTGTGAAAGGATACGGTGCTTCGAACGGACGCACTGCAGTCTTGCCAAGACGGTTGCCGCACCACTTCTGCATGAAGTTGATGATGGGTGTGCGGAGACGGCCGTACACCGCATTGCCCAGCTGGTAGGCCACATCGCCGCATATCGCGCTGAGGTCTCCGGTATGGATGGCTATTCTTTCCAGCTCCAGGGCCAGCATGCGTGCGAAAAGTATTTCGCGGCCCGGTTCAAATCCAGACAGGCTCTCCACCACAGATGCAAAGGCCACACTGTGTCCTGCTGCCGTGTCGCCGGCAATATCTTCGGCAAGAAGTGCCTTCTGGTCGAGCCTAGGCAGCGAAACCATAAGCTGCTCCACCCCACGGTGCTGATAGCCGAGCATTATCTCAAGGTTGAGTATCTTTTCTCCTTCACAGGTGAAACGGAAATGTCCCGGCTCTATGACACCAGCATGGATAGGCCCCACCCCCACTTCGTGATGCTCTTCGTCTGAGCTTCTGTAGAACGGATAGTCGTCGGGGGCTGTGCGCACAGGCTTTGGCCATCTGTGGCCGGCAAACACTATTTTGCAGTTCTCGGCAATCTCGCGTTCAAACCTTTCAACCGCCTCAATCTGAAGCGACGGCACTTCACTGCCGGAAGCGATATGGCTGAGCACAGCTATCGAAGATGTGTTGTCTTTTGCTATGCACATTATCAGCTGCAGCCCGTCCTGCACCTTGTATGCAAAATAGTTTACACAGTGGCACTGGCTGTCGGCAAGCATGGCGCGCGCTTCTGCTGCAAACTCGTCCCAGCCTGCAACGGGAATTTCGCAAAGGCCGCACACCTGGTTGTTTTTGATGTATAATGGATCCATATTAGAAAATCATTGAAGATGTTGTGGAGATAAGATTCATCAGGCAGTCGGGGCAGCAATAGCCGATATAGATTGCCAGAGCAAACAGCAGAAGCTGCGTAATGCTCTCGGCCCAGCAGATGCGCACCTGTCCGGCCGCAGGCATCGAAGCCTCGCGCGGCAGGAAGACAACCTTAATGATACTCTTCACAATTGCCCAGATAAGCACCGTAAGAAACAAAGATGTTACAATCATCACCCAGAGATTGCCAGAAGCAATCATAGCACTGAATATACCTATCTCACTCATGAACATTCCTGAAGGCGGGATGGCTGTGACAGAGAAAAGCCCTAGCAGCAGCACCAGCGCCCCTGCTGGATTGAGGTTGAAATAGTCACCCATTTCAGCGGTGAGCTTTGACTTGTAAACCTTTGCGATCTGCCCGTAGTGCAGGAAAAGGCCGCACTTCACGAAAGAGTGCATCACAAGGTGCAGAAGGGCGAAAGTCACCCCCACACGCCCGAAGCAGAGACCAAGCAGCACTATGGCCGAATGCTCGATGCTGGAATATGCCAGCATCCTCTTGAAGTTGCCCACACGCACCATGTAGGTGGTTGCCACAAAAAGGGTGAGCAGCGCGGCAGCAATCAGCAGCACCCTTCCCCACTGTGCGCATTCACCCATCGAAACCACAGCCCAGGCACGGTAGATTCCCACAAAGCCCAGGTTCATCAGAACGCTTGACAGCATCGATGCAGCGGGGCTCGGGGCATTGTCCTTTGCATCGATTCCTGCGGTGAACATAGGGAAAAGCCCCATCTTGGCGGTATATCCGGCAAAGATGAAAAGGAATCCAAGACGAGTCCAGCGCGGGTCCATCTCGGCGCTGTGCTGCGCCAGACTGGCATAGCTGAGGTCGGTGCAGCCGCAGTGCAGCATTGCCAGACTCCAGAAAAGGATGCCTATAAAGATGAACGTCACACTTATGGCACATACGAAAACATATTTCCACACCGCCTCCAGCGCCAGTTCCTCACGATGGTGATATATCAGGATGCCGGCTGCGAGAGTGGTGACCTCTGTGAAAACCCAGGTCATTGCGATATGGCTTGAGATATATCCCAGGAAGAGCGCTGCCACAAGCATCAGCATGGCACCGAAGTAGACAAGGCGCTCCCACACAGATGCCTTGTAGTCTTTGAAATATATGATCGAATGGATTATGACAGGCAGCAGCACAACGGCCAGCACACCGGTCATGATCATTGAAAGTGAATCTATATTGAAGTATTGCATATTAGAACCTGTTTGAAATAGTTAACGAAAATTATTATAGGTTATTCTTCAGTGGATTTTTTTGATGATTTGAAGGAGCGATGGGGTTCCATCGTGACTGAAAAGCAGCGAAAAATACGCGAAGTAGAAGCATAAGAATTGAAGTTAATCATTTCAAAACAGGTTCTCAATCTTTCAGGCTTGTAAGTTTCTCAATATCAGTATCCTTGAACACATCACCGATCTTGCCGGCCAGGAAGCCGAGCAGCAGCACGCTGGCAAAGATGTCAAGCAGCACACCCAGGTTCACCAGGAAAGGCATATTGTTGCCCACCGCCAGAGTCAGGATGAAGACACCGTTTTCAATCACAATGTATCCCATCAGGTGCGACAGCAGCTTGCGGCGCGAACAGATGAAATACAGCCCGAAGAAGATAGCTGACAGCGCAGCTGCGAAGAACATCCTGCTTATGTATTCGTCACCCACAACGCCTGAGAGCAGGAAAGTACCCGCCACGATGCCGATGGTTATCGCAAGTGAGGCGAAATGAGGCAGATAAGGCTCGGCCTCACGTGTTATCTTGTTCTTGTTGATAAGGTGGAAAAGCAGCATCGGCACGGCCACCGACTTGAAAAGCAGAGTCTCCACGGCAATCCATACAAGGTTTGCCACAGTGATGTCGCTCAGCTGCACCAGCGAGATTGCAAAGAGCAGAAGCCCCTGAAGCAGCAGGATCTTCACATAATTCCTCATACGGTTCGCCACCGCCATTGAGAAAAGAGTGATGATGAAAAGTATCAGCAGTATCTCTTTCATAGGCTTCTACAGATTAATTATGGTGAAAAGGATTATGAACGCAGCGGCGCTGAGCGAGAAGATGAACTCGGGGTTGTGGTTCATCCTGAAGCGCGCCATGAACGACTCTGTCAGACCGATCGCCACAGCGCAGAGCACCTGCACCAGAGCAAAGATTCCAACAGAGCAGGCAGTGCTGCCGCACAGGAAAAGATTGGCTATGAGTGCGCCGTACATTGCAAATTTAAGATATCCGGTGCTGAGGATCAGACCGAGGTCAAAACCGCTGTTGTCCAGAATCATGACCTCATGGATCATGGTGAGTTCAAGATGGGTCTTGGGGTCGTCTACCGGGAGGCGGCTGTTTTCTATCATTGACACCAGCAGCAGAAGCACCGCCATCACCAGCGCAGCGCCAAATCCGAAGAGACTCCCGTATGTCTGGAGCGATGCGAAGATCTCTGCAAAAGAAGTGTGGCCGCTTAACAGGGCCACGCTGCCCATGATCAGGAAGAAGGCTGGCTCGGCCAGCATAGAATAGAAGCTCTCGCGGGATGCTCCCATTCCTTCGAAGCTGCTGGCAGTGTCAAGCGCAGCTATTATGCAGAAGAACTTGCCCAGCGAAAGCACGTATGCAAAGAAGACGAAATCACCCTCGAAGCTGATGAGTCCCGGCCTGCTGCCGAACGGTATGCACGCCACAGCCATCAGCACTGAAGCCGTATAAACCAGTGGCGCAACTTTGAAGATGACAGTGGATGAGGTGCTGTACACGGCCCCTTTCCTGAAGAGGCGGGCCACATCCTTCAGCGGCTGGAAGATACCGGGGCCGCGGCGTCCCGCACAAATGCTTTTGGTGCGCACGATTATGCCGCTGAAAAACAATGCGGCAACAAATATCAGAAGTATGCTTAACATAAAATCAATGTCAGAAGGATTGTGACTACTATGAATACAATTCCGTAAAGGATGTACGACTGGAGGCGGCCGTTCTGCAAGAAAGCGAACCTCTCGGTGAAGCGGATGTATGCCGCTGCAGCCTTGTCAATGAAGCCGCTCTTGAGTATCCCTTTGAATGTCTGTGAATAAGTCTTTACAAAAGAAGTTGCTGTGTACTGCAGTTTCGGTGAAGGCACGGTGTATCCGCATCCCCAGGTATCCCCCTGAGCAACCGATTTGCGACGGGTTGCCAGGCGGCGAACCAAAGCAAGCACCACCACCACACCAATCAGGCAGGCCGAAGCGATGCCTATCTTTGAGACTGTTCCAGACAGAGCCACGCTACTGCAGCCAAGCTCTGGCAGGATATTGTTTACCAGCCCCACATAGAAGCGCGGGCACAGCCCTATCGAAAGCATCAGTGCCGCCAGGATTGCCAGAGGCACGCTGCGCAGCGCACCGAACTCTTTCATCTCGGGAAGGTCGCTGCGGCTTTCACCAAGGAACACAATGCCGAAAGCCTTTGTGAAACAGAGTATTGCAAGACCGCCGATAAGCACCAGCGCCACTATCGAGGCTGTGATGCCAAGCTGGCTGAGCGCAGGCATCTGCCCCAGCGAGTCGAAGAGCCCGAGGTAAATCATCAGCTCCGAGACAAAACCATTCATGGGAGGCAGACCGCAGATTGCCACTGCAGCTATAAGGAAATAGAGCCCAGTGAGTGGCAGGCGGCGGAACAGCCCTCCAAGATGCTCAACATTCAGAGTGTGGGCTGCCTGATATACATTGCCGGCTGTGAAGAAAAGCGAAGATTTGAAGAGCGCGTGGTTGAGAGTGTGCAGCAGAGCTCCTGCAAATGAGAGCGACGCCACACTCTGGAGCCCCATCCCCTTTGCCATGCAGCCCAGGCCGATGCCTATGCCGATGATACCGATATTCTCGATGCTGTGGTATGCCAGCAGCTTCTTGAGGTTGTGCTGCACGATAGCCATCATCACACCGTAGAGACCGCTCACTGCAGCCACAGCAAGGATAATCTTGCCGGCGGTGGCGAAATTGATTTCAAAGAGAGTGATGGCACGGAAGATTCCGTAGATACCTATCTTTATGATGACGCCCGACATCACTCCGGAAATGTGTGCCGGGGCGGCCGGATGTGCCACCGGCAGCCAGGTGTGGAACGGAACGAAGCCCGCCTTCACCGCAAAACCCGCACAGATAAGTGCGAAAGGCCATCCACAGGTACCCGGATTGGCTGTGCTGTAGGCCTTTATGGCGTCAAAACTGAATGAATCGGTTTTGTCGTACATCATAAGGAAGCCGATGGTAAGCAGCACCACGCTGATGTGCGACTGGATGAAAAAGTTGATGCCGGCCTTGATGGTCTCAGGTTTCCAGCTTTCAAAGATGATAAGGAAGAAACTGCCAAGAGCCATTATCTCCCAGGCGACCAGAAATGCCACGGCATTGGAAATCATGGGAAGTGCCAGCATTGAAGCAAACACAGCGGCATAGTTCAGGACATGGAGCCTGAGTTCGCGCTTATGGCTGCGGTATGCTTTCAGATAGTCTGCTCCGTAGAATGCGCCGGCCGTGAAGACAATCACAATGATTGCCATGAACCACAGCGAAAGGGCGGCCGGAGCGGTGTAAAAGAGTTTTGTCATAGATAGGTTTTCCAAACAGGCCGCAAAATTAGCATTTATGACGGTATTTTTGATAAATTTGCGCTGTAAAAAACGTTTTTAACCGTTTATAAATGTTTATATGCGAATAGATATACTCACCGCAGTGCCTCAGCTGCTTGAAAGCCCGCTCAACTACTCTATCATACAGAGAGCAAAAGACAAAGGTCTTGTGGAGATTCACATCCATAACATCCACGACTACGGTTCAGGCAACTACAAGGCAATCGACGACTATGCATTCGGCGGAGACGCCGGCATGGTGATGAAGATAGAGCCCATCTACAATCTCATCACCGAACTGCAGAGCCAGCGGCACTACGACGAGATCATCTACACCTCCCCCGACGGTGAAATTCTTGACCAGGGCATTGCCAACTCCCTCTCGTGCCTTGAAAACATAATTATTTTATGCGGTCATTACAAGGGCATTGACCACCGAATCCGCGAACATATCATAACCCGCGAAATCTCTGTGGGCGACTATGTGCTGAGCGGCGGAGAGATACCGGCAGCCATCATCGTGGATGCGCTGGTGCGTCTGATTCCCGGCGCCATCGGTGATGAGACATCAGCCCTCAGCGACTCTTTCCAGGACAACCTGCTGTCGCCTCCGGTATACACCAGGCCGGCCGATTTCAAAGGTTGGAAAGTGCCGGACGTGCTGCTCAGCGGCAATCCCAAACTCATCAAGGAGTGGCAGGACGCGCAGGCCATCGAGCGCACTCGGGCTTTGCGGCCGCATCTGCTTGAGAAAGACTAGATCCGTCACGAGAATTCCTTACAGCCATGGGCCCCGGTTCTGACAAATTCGCAATCACAGACTTTCCTGTGGAGGAGCTGCGTTCCTTCACAGAGCAGGATTTTCTTGAAATCGCCGTGCTGATGAAAGTGCTGAGCCCTGGCTGCCCGTTTGACAGATGTGCCTTGAAAGCTGTCTTGGACGACCATGCAAGCCATCTGTTTGTGATGCGCCACTCTGGTGCAGTGCAGGCAGAGCCGGGTGTTGTTGCAGATGATGACGCCGGTCCTGTCCACAGACCAGGCCGGATCATAGGTTGCTGCACGATATGCCTATTCGCCTCTCCGACAGGACTCAAGGCATCGCTCGAAGACGTTGCGCTGCTGACATTCTTCCAGGGGCACGGCTTGGGCCGGCTGCTGGTTGAGAGTTCTCTCCGGATAGTGCGCAGCATGGTCAGCAACAAGGCTCGTGAAGAAGGGTTACCGCGGGAGCCGTGGGAGTCTCGGGAGCTACTGGGACCGCAGGAGAAGCGAGGGACGCAGGATACGCTGGAGTTACAGAAACTGCGAAAGCTGCCCGAACCGCATCAGAAATTTTCAGGGAGCAGTTTTAACAAATCAACGCCTGATATCCAGCCGAAGATCCATGTCCAGCTTACGTCCAAGCCACAGCGAAAGGCCGCCAACGCCCTCTATCGTTCACTAGGATTCACCCAGAAAGAGACCAACGTCTACGTACTGGACATCTAAGCCAGTTCTACTGGCATTTTCTGCCGAATCTTGTGGTGACTTTCAGCGTCAAATCCGCCGTTTTCGCTGCAGTTTTGGGCCGGCAAACTTATTTCAGCGCAGCTATAGGCTTGAGGCAATATAATCCAGGGATAGTTTTACGCAGTTCTACCGCAGATCTGAGGCAAATCCAGGCCACAGCCCCCTGCATCACAGCACCGTTCAGGGGGTATCACTGTGGACTGAGAACCTCTGGAGAGCGTCAGTCCACGATGGTAGACTTCTCAGATGTACCGGTGGCATCTTTCCATGGAGTGGCACGATGTTTACGCCAATATGTTACGTCTACTCGGCAGTTAAGGCTTCGTGAAATTCATCTAAGCACGGCATTATGGAACGTAGCGCATCTGGGGCACATCGGCGTGCTTAGATGCGGGGAAGAAGGTCTCATCTAAGCACGGTAATCACCGTCACAGGCGCTGTGACCTAGATTAGCATGCTTAGATGAATTTCACGAAGCAGGCCCGGGGAGCTGTTTCTGCTGCAGTTTTGCACCGGAGGGCATGGTTCTGCGGCATCTGCCGTGTATTTTCGAATGAGTTCACGTTTTTGGTTCTAGCGGTGGTACTTTGGGGTACCGCTAGTTACTATGTTTGAATCCGGGAATGCAGCAGGCGCTCATTGGGTCTTGCAGCCCCAGCCGCCAGGGCTGCCCCAGCGAAGTTTTTCATGAATATAAAAAGCTACAGATATTTTGTTTACTTTAATTGGTGAAATAATACTAAACCAAACAAAATACTGTAGC
>JAZLJK010000076.1:0-11268 GCA_045617865.1 Bacteroidales bacterium
CCTTCCGGCCTACGGCCTACAGTCAACCCCTTACAGTGATAAGACTCGGATGGCAAACCCATTTCAGGGATAACGACTAACAGTCAACTTATATCAGTAATAATCTATTAATCCGAGTCAACCAAAATCAGGAAAGGACAGCATCGCCCGAAATGCAGGAGAAAATCATCGACACCGCCCTCGAATACGGAGTAAATACATTCATATTTGACTGGTACTGGTTCGACAACCGCCCGTTCCTGGAAGACGTGCTTAACGAAGGGTTCCTGAAGACCCCCAACAACCAAAAGATGAAATTCTACCTGATGTGGGCCAACCATACCGCCAATTCGTATTGGGACAGGAACGAGCCCGACAAAAGCAAGGTTTACTGGAGGGGCGAGGTTACTCCCGAGATTTTCGACGGCTTCACAGACCACCTCATAAATGATTATTTCAAGCTTCCCAACTACTACACGATAGACGGCATGCCGGTGTTCTGCATCTATGAGGTCACCAATTTCATAAACGGAATGGGCGGCGTGGCACAGGCCCGCGAAGCACTTGACGCCTTCCGCGCAAAATGCGTGGATGCCGGTTTGAAAGGAGTGCATATCCAGGCCATAATGTGGGACAGCCTGCCAGAGACACTGTCGGCCACACCAGGCGACAGCGTGCCCACCCAGGACAAGACCATCCAGGCACTCGGCTTCAACAGCATCACAAACTATCAGTGGTGCCACCTTGTGCCCACAGATATGGATTATGCAGAGTGGGGCGAGAAAGGCACCGCATTCTGGGAAAAGTATGACAAAGAGATATCAGTGCCTTTCTTCCCGCATGTTTCCATAGATTGGGATCCCAACCCCAGATTCCCGCTCGAGAGCGGCGTCCAGAGCTGTGTGAAAGATGCCACTCCCGACAAGTTCGAGTCTTTTCTGCGCAAGGCGAAGGAATATGCAGATGCCCATCCTGACCAGGCTCCGCTCATCACTGTCAATGCGTGGAACGAGTGGGCTGAAGGCAGCTCTCTCGAGCCCGATGAAGAGCTTGGATACGCCTGGCTCGAAGCCGTCCGCAGAGTTTTCAGATAGACTGCCAGTGCGGCGAAAGTGGCGGTTGTGCAGAATATGGGTAAAAAGTTTTGAAATATACTGCAGTTTACATTAAATTTGCAGTACAAAAATTGAGACGCTAATTATGGCACAGTCAACAGTAACAATCCGAGTGGACGATACGCTGAAAAGAAATTTTGACGACCTGTGCGATCAGTTCGGTTTCAGCAATACTGCTGCTTTCACATTGTTCATGAAGGCGGTTGTAAGGGAACGCAGGATTCCTTTTGAAATAAAGATTGACTCTGATGAAGAAATTAGGGCCAGAGCCATCAGTGCATTTGCCAGAATGAGAGAAGATGCGGCAAACAGTGGGGTGGAGGATATGAGTGTAGAAGAGATAGACCGCATCATCAATGAAGTCAGAAGCCACAGATAGAAAGTATGCGGTTATTGATACAAATGTTGTAGTATCCGCAATGTATACCCATAACCCGGATTCTCCTACCAAGCTGGTAATTGAAGCAGTACTTCAGGGTAGAGTGATTCCTTTGATTTCAGAAGAAATCATAGCTGAATACCGTGAGGTTCTCTCACGCAAAGAGTTTCCATTCAACACTGAGGATATCAATAATATCATCAATGCCTTTGTGAGATTCGGAGTAAATCCCGGAAGAAAACGTATCCTGATGGAATCCTTTCCGGATCATGATGATGTCGTATTTTACGAAGTGGCTCTTTCTAAAAGTGGTTCATTCGTAGTGACTGGTAACAAAAAACACTTTCCTGTCAAGCCTTTTGTTGTATCGCCGGCAGAGTTTATGGAGATTCTTTTGTAAGATTCTGGTGGCAGGATGCATTTATTAAGGGATGAATGTCTGACACAAAAACTTTTCTATTATGAAACATTTCTACATTATCTTGCTGATTGTTGCAGTCACAGTGCTCACAGGATGCCCTGAAGCCATCACCCCGCAGGGATTTACGCTCGAATATGACTGCACGGTACACGAAGTGCAACCAGACGGCCAGCTGCCTCAGAAAGGAGCAGTTGTGGAGATTCCGGTGTCATACGCGCTTGTTCCTACCAAGTTCCAACCGGGCGAATACTGGCAGCCGTTTCTGTACAGAGCCATGGTTGACGGTGTGGAGTATTCACATGCCATCTATCCGAGATATTCAAGACCCGGTAAGTCAGATACATTGAGCGTGGTTGTGCCAGAGAATGACTCATACGGCACACGCACAGTGACCATAGAGGTGGCGCTTCATGCCGGACTCCACGAAGATGGCTGGCAGGAGTGGAGAAACGTCTACACCGCCACACAGGACGCTCTTGCCGCAGGCGAGCCGCAGCGTCTGTCTGGAATAGATTCATGGCGGGTGGTGCTGCTGTGCGATACTTTCACCCTTTCGGTGGACCTTGAAGACAGCCCGTCTGCCCGCAGCCTGAAAGCGCTGCTTATGGATGGAGATGTCACCATTGATATGAGCGTGGCAAACAACCTGATTGGCGCCAGCGGTATGAAAAGCGGCGAAGTGCTGAAGAACTCTGTTCCGTTGAACGAAATAGAATACACAGCATTCAACCGTGGTGACATCTTCATGTCAGAAACAGGCCATCTGACAATACAGAACGAGAAGCAGAAGAAAGGCATCAACGGCAGGGATACATACATCGGAAAGATTTCCGATTCAAGCCTCGATGACCTGAACACCATCTGCTATTCCGGAAAATACAGTGGTCTGGATACATATCCCATGACCCTCCATCTGGTGAAATAGAGGCGCGTCGCTTCCCTATATAAAACATAAATGCCATCCCTTTTCGAAAGAGATGGCATTTGTGTTTATTGTGCAGAGGTGTATCTGCTATCTGACTTTCTCCAGAATCAATCTGTCGAGACCGAAGAAGCAGAGGTCATTGCCGGTGAAAGGCTCCACAGCATGCAGCTTGATGGAGTTCTTTCCTGCAACCACCTGCACAGGACCATATTCATTCCATTCAGTCTTGATCTCGGGATTGTTGAAGCAGCGTGCCGATTCAAGCTGAGTGTCGTTGAACCATACATCAAAATATCCATAGTCCCAAGAGAAAGCGTAGAGCAGCTTGAGATTGTATTCTCCTTCGTAAGGGCTGTCGAAAGACACTTCCATGTCAGAGCCTGCAGGAACCTTGTTCCAGAAGAGCTGCGAGCCGTTGCTCCAGTGCTCTCCGAATGCCGACTGAGCCTCGTAGTTGCCGCCGGTGATGGTGTCGAGTCTGAGGTATTCAGTCTCAATGTCCATCTTGTCCTCTTCGAGTTCAAGCAGCTCGAGAGGAGTGAGGACGGGCTTGGCTGTGAGGCCTGTGGTGTCGCGCTCGTTCTGTACGGTGCCGCCCGGCAGCAGATAGAAGTAGTTTGACACACCCAGATCCATTACAGACGGGTTCCAGTGCCACATCTCCATGTCGAACACAAGATTCTCTGCAAAGCAGATGCGGTCGAGACTGCGGAGACGCGAGTTGAATGTGTAGCCGGGAGCAAGGTTGCCCGCGCCAGAAGGCTGCGAAGTGAAAGGATGGTCTACGATAGTGTTGGGATGGCACCATGCATAGCCGAAGAAATCCTCGCTGCCAGTGCCGAAGAAAGAAGGGAATGAGGCTCCGTCTACATAGACCTTCTCGTCACCTTCGCCCCACCAGCCTGCAGAAAGGTCGAATATAGACATTGAAGTGCCCATATATACACCTTTGCCGGCGAGTGTTACATAATTGATGTCGTAGTGCTCGCACGCCTGGCCTGTGACGGGGTCAACCCTTGAGTCAAGCTTCGGATAGAACTTCCAGGTGGCGTGGAAATACATTGTGCGGGCATCGAAATTCCAGTCTGATACACTTGCATGCGCGTCCTGCACTGCAACCGTCTGGCTGCCGTAGTTGGTGAGCTTCAGAGTTGCATCCTGGCAGAAAGGCATCACCCAGCGGGCTGTCATAGAGCAGTCTTCGGTGGCATCGACATGCCACATTCTGGTGTAGAGAGGCTTCCAGCCTATTCCGAAGAATTCACCCACGGGGATGAAGACAGTGCTTTCACCGTCGAATGCAATCTCCAGCACTGTAGAGCGGAGCGCCTGGTTGATGTCTTCGGCAGCAAGCTGCATTGCAATCTCGCGGATGGCTGAGGGCCCCTTGAGGTTGAGTTCGAAGCTTGCCCCGGGCTCGAGAGAGCAGTTGAGGCTGTGCTGGCTGGATTTTGCTATTTCGCCGGGATTGCTGAGCGCCTGTGCGGCTGCAGCCTCGAGGGTCGCATATTTCGCTGCATTTTCTGCAGAATATGATTCCACAGTGGTGCCGGGAGCGTAGGTGCGGTACTCGATGTTGTAGTAGACACACTCATCTCCCACAATCTGCCTGTCACCTGAGGGCTGGATATAGTCAGAGCTGTAGGTGATCTTGCAATGTGTGCTGTAGGGGATGGGGTAGAAGAGGTTGAGTCCGCGGTGCTCCAGCTCTGTGAGCTGTGAAACAGAGCTTGAGAGGGGCTCGATGGTGATGCTCTCTCCGCTCAGGAGGTTGAACGGATTTGCTGTGATTGCAGGCTCTTCGGCATTGTCGATATAGATTCTCATGATGCCAGAGCCGCCCTTTGCACCTGCAAAGGTCATCCACCAGCGGGTGATGGCACCGGGGCCGTCGGTGTCGAAAAGCACAAACTCTTCACGCTCATCAACAGTCTCGTGGCGGAGGAACCAGTTGTTGTCGCCGTTGCCGAACCAGTTTTCTGTCTTCGAGAGGGAAGTGCGGTCGTAGCTGCTGAACGATGCCGATGTGAAGGCGGGGTCGGGATAGCGGGCTGCCGCATCGCGGTCTGCTATCTCCTGAAGGAGAGTGCCGACAGTGACCTGGATGGTGGGTTCTGAGGGCCTGGCGGTGGTTCTGTGGTGCTTGCATCCAGTCAGGCAGACTGCTGCAACCATCACTGTGCAGAGGCATATCACTCTGCTGTAAATTGAAGTTTTCATGGCTTATATTGAAATGTGTTGTTATCTTTCAAGTATCATTCGGTCAAGGCCGAAGAAGCAGGTGCCGTAGCCCTGGTGCGGCTTTATTGCTTTGATCTTTATGGTGTTCGTGCCCTGGACAACCTGAACGGTGCCGTATTCGGTCCATCCTGTGTGGAGCTGCGAATCGTTGAAGCTGCGTGAGTCTTCTATCTGTGTGCCGTTGAACCAGAGGCTGAAAGTGCCGTAATCCCACGAGAATGCATAGAGCAGCTTCAGGTTGAAGGTGCCTTCGCAGGGGCTGTCAAAGCTCAGCGTCATCTCCGCTCCGGCGGGAACGTTGCTCCAGAATACCTGTGCGCCGCTGCTCCAGTTCTCGCCGAACGCTGTCTGAGCCTCGTAGCTGCCGCCTGTCTTTGACACCAGGCTCATATACTCGGCCTCGATGTCTATCAGATCTTCTGTCACCTCCACAAAGTCAACCGGAGAAATCACGGGCTTCGAGGTGATGCCCTTCGTGTCGCGCTCGTTGAGCACCTTGCCGCCCGGCATCAGATAGAAGTAGTTTGTGACACCAAGGTCCATCGTAGAGGGGTTCCAGTGCCAGATTTCCATGTCAAACACAAGCTTGCTGCTGAATGCGATGCGGTCGAGGCAGCGGTGGCGCGAGTTGAAGGTGTAGCCGGTGGCCAGATTGCCCTCGCCGGAAGGCTGCGATGTGAAAGGATGGTCGACGATAGTGTTTGGGTGGCACCATGCATAGCCGTAGTAGTCTTCTGTGCCGGTTCCGAAGAAAGAAGGGAAGGTGTCTCCGTCGATGTAGACCTTCTCGTCGCCCTCGCCCCACCATCCGGTCGAGATATCGAAGAGTGTCATGGAGTCGCCCATATACACACCCTTGCCATCGAGAGTGGCAAAGTTGATGTCGTAGTGCTCGCAGGCCTGGCCGGTGACAGGGTCCTTGCGCGTGTCAAGCTTGGGGTAAAGCTTCCACATTGCGTGGAAATACATAGACCGGCTGTCGAAGTTCCAGTCAGAGACGCTTGCATGCGCATTCTTGAGTGTCACCTGCTGTGTGCCGTAATTGGTGATTCTGACGGTAGCCTCGCTTTTGAAGGGCATCACCCAGCGGGCATTCATCACGCCACCGGCGGTGGCGTCTACATACCACATCTTTGTGTACATCGGCTTGTATCCGATTCCGAAGAATTCGCCCAGAGGGACAAAGACGGTGCTTTCGCCGTCGAACGATATCTCCAGCACCGTCGAGCGGAGCGCCTGGTTTATGTCAGGTGCTGCCAGCTGCATCGCTATCTCGCGGATGGCAGACGGGCCGGTGAGCTTCAGCTCGTGGCTCTCTCCGGCATTCAGGGTGCAGTCGAGGCTGGTTTCTGTGGCAGTGCCGATGCTGCCGGGATAGTTGAGCGCAGCTGCGGCGGCGGCCTCCTGCGCCTTGTATTTTGCGGCTGTCTCTGCCGAATATGACTCCACTGTGGTCCCTTCGGGATAGGTACGGTATTCGATGTTGTAGTAGATGCACTCGTCTCCTGTGATATGCCTTTCGTCAGAGTCTGGTCTGATGTAATACGAGCAGTAGGTGATTTTGCAGTGCTTGCTGTAGGTGATGGGGTAGAAGAGGTTGTGACCGCGCTGCTCGTTGGGCGTGAGCTTGGATATCGAGCTTGACAGAGGCGGTATTGTGACCTTTTCTCCGCTAACGATGTGGAACGGTGTGTCGGCCAGGACGGGCTCTTCGGCATTGTCGATGTAGACACGGATATAGCCCGATCCGCCATGCGTTCCGGAGAATGTCATCCACCAGCGGGTTACGGCTCCGGGGCCGTCTGCATCAAACAGGACGAACTCTTCGCGGTTCGCCACTTTCTCGCGGCGGATGAACCAGTTGTTGTCGCCGTTTGCAAACCAGTCGCCCGAGTCCGACGCCCGGTCGTAGCTGCTGAACGAGGCCGACTCGTATGCTGGGTCTGGATAGCGTGCCACTGCGTCGCGGTCTACCATCTCTTCGAGGAGTTTACCTATCGTGACCTGGGCCGAAGACGGCTCTTCGGGTTCGTTTGGGGTGTCGGGATTGTCTATCGGCTTTTCTTTGCAGGCAGGCAGAAGCATTGCCGCCACCATCAGCACCGGCAGGTATGTTTTCAATGTCTTGAAGGGATATCTCATGTGGTTATATCGTTTTAGCAAGTGACTGCAAGATACAAATTTTAATCTTTTGTTAAAAATTTTGGCGATAAATTATTGTGTGCCCACACCGAAACTGCGTGTTATGTATGTGCTTGGTACACAGTTGAATAAGTGTATAGCCATGCCCTTTGAAAGGCATGGCGTTTTGTTTAAATAATTGATAGCTAGTGTGTTACATAACACGCGCAATGTTTGCGGCGGTAATGCCCGATCCCAGTGGAGGCAGCCCAGTCTGTGACCGATTTCAGGCCGTTGCCGTACTTTGGCTGCTGCCGCTGGTGGCTGCCGCTGGTGACTGCCGCTGTGTCTCCGCCGCTGGTGACTGCCGCTGTCTTCCCGCAGCATCTTTCGTCCCGCTTTTGCTGCGTGGCCTGAACAGTGCTGGAGTGGGCGCTTTTCTCACTTCGTTCGAGCGCTAGCTTACCCACTCCAGCATCTGCTTCAGGCTCACTCCGCTGATGCGGAACTCATCTGAGGCGAGCTCCTTCAAAGGTCATCGGGGCGATATGCTTATGCACTGTGTACTGCCATTCGCTTGCGATCTCAGCGTGGACAAACCACCCCATCCTTGATCCAAACCGCGGCACTGCACTTTGTGGCCTCGCCAGTCCACGGACACCTGCACTGTAACGAATTCTGACCGCCATCAGCGTGGACTGGGACTCTCCAGAGGGGGGCAGTCCACGCCGGTCGCCGTTACAGATGCACCAGTGGCAACCTGCCGTGTCCTGGAAACCATTTACGATAGTCTGTTCCGCCCATATGGCTGAATCGGGCGGTCCCCAGCCCCCGAAATGCGCCCCTGGGTGCCGGGAATGTGGTTCTGGACAGCCTTCTGACGGTGGTGAGCGAAACCCAAGGCTCGCACTTGCGCAAGTGATTATTTCTGCCGTAGATGTCTCTCAAACAAGTATACTGCGGGCAGCAGCACTACAAAATAGAGGACCTCGATGAGAATGAATGTTCTGATTGGGGAAAGCTTTGAGTAGTGCAGCACAGGCATGTATATGAAAGCGTGTGACACAAGGATGTCCAGTGAATGCTGTCCGATGAAGCTGAACGGGTGGAAGACCGACGTTCTTTGCCGCCTTGCGTTCAGTCTCTCAAATGCAGCTGTGACAAACCTGCAGACGTTGTTGAACGCTATGATTCCGCAGACGCTGAACAGCGGCCACAGGTAATAGTTGCCGGCGAGGTGGACGTTTCTGTGAAGCCCCACCACCGGTGTGTCCAATACTATGAACAGGATGTATCCGACGGCACAGGGGATGAACAACCATGCTTTCTCTTCATGCTCATGCAGGATGTAGCCCAGCGAGAAGAATCCGAGTCCCATTGGGATATTTGCTGTCCAGACCGGAATTTCGGGGTTGTCTGCAATGTGGAGGCCGAATGCTATTCCGAAGCACACTGCCGCGACAGCTGCCGGGTGAATCCGCGTCTTGGAAATGAAATGAGCGATCAGCCTGACCATAAACAGCGTCAGCACGAACCATAGCGGCACATCCAGTGGCAGATAGCCGTAAATCCACAGTGTGTCAAGAGGTTTGATAATGCACTCTGTGACAGTGAAAGTGCCGTCGGCAGCCATCATCAGCAGATATGCCGCCAGTCCCAGCACTGTCCATCTGAGGTAGGGGAGAAGCAGCTTATTTATGTCCCGGTCAATGCCGTTTCCTCCGCTGCCTCTTCTGAAGAAAGATCCGGACTTGTAGAAGAACCACGGCATTGAAAAGGTCAGGAACGGAATGGCCACGCGGGCGTCAACTTCTCCAAACACCTTAGATCCGTTCACTGCGTGGAACGTGATTATCCACAGCATGAGTATCCCGGCGGCCAGGTCGATGTGGCGCGAACGGGTGGTAGCTGTGACCGCGGCTGCGGATTTATTGTCAGAGGCTTGCATGATCTACTATCAGATGTTTGACAGTGTAAATATATGTATTAACGCTGAAAATTATCTCAAAAATATTTGCAGAATTAAAATTCTGTTCTACATTTGCAGTGTATTAGTAAGGTAGTACACTTAAAAACTGAAATCTCTTACTTGTGTAACAAACAAAACATTACCGATATGATCGAAATCAACAACATTTCATTCAGCTATCCGAAGAAGCAGGTGCTTTCAGAGATTTCGCTGAATCTGGAGGAGGGCCGCATTTACGGTCTTCTTGGCGAAAACGGTGTGGGCAAGACCACGCTGCTCTCTCTTCTATGCGGCTTGAAGAAGCCTGCACAGGGCACCATCACAGTAGACGGTGTCAATCCGTTCAGCCGCAAACCCTCGCTTCTTTCAGAAATATATTATCTGCCAGACAAGGTGCCGCAGTTCAACATGAGCGCAAAGGAATACGCCCTTAATTCAGGCAAGTTCTGGTCGCATTTCAGCAAAGATGATTTTTTCAGCCTCATGAGCCTCTTTGATGTGGATCCTGAGCAGCACATGAACAAGATGTCGGCAGGGCAGCTCAAGAAAGCCTGCATCAGCTTTGCCCTGGCCTGCCACACCAGGTACCTCTTCCTTGACGAGCCCACCAACGGCCTTGACATCCCCTCGAAGGCACAGTTCCGCAAGGCAGTGACATCATTCGTTTCTGAGGATGCCACATTGGTGATTTCGACCCACCAGGTGCGCGACCTGGAAAACATCATCGACCCGATAGTGATACTAGACAACAAAGCTGTGCTTCTCAACGCAAGCGTGGAGGAGATCAGCAACAAGCTCTATTTCGACTACAGCGGCTCACCCGCAGAAGACGCACTGTACAGCGAACGCACCATTGCCGGCGGCATCACAGTGGTTCCGAACAAAGACGGCCTGGAGAGCAAAGTCAACATCGAGGCTCTCTTCAATGCAGTGCTCGGCAACAAATCAACAGTCAAGAACCTTTTCAAATAACATGCAGCCATGAACGATATTTTCAATATTAAGAGATTCGGCCAGTATCTGGCTTCTGACATAAAGGACGCGACTCACAACTGCGGCCTCTCATTGGTGCTTTTGGGATGCTCAGGGCTGATGATAAGCCTTGTGGGAGCACTCTACGGTTTGGTGTTCAACGGAGTTTGGGATATGCCCTACTACACAACACGCTATGTCATTGCATGTCTTATGCTGCTTATAGCAAGCATCTCGTTGTCTGTCAAGTGCTACGGGCACATTACCGACAAGGAGCGCGGAACTGCCTTCATACTTACCCCTGCTTCTGCTCTTGAGAAGAGCCTTTCAATGATTATTGTGGCAGGTGTGCTGGTACCTCTGCTTGTGGTGGCTGTTTATTTTGGTCTTGACGCCCTCACTGTAAAGGTTTTTGCAGACATGGGCGAGCCTCTCATGAACCCCAGAGCTTTGTTGTCAAGCCCATTGTATTCCGGCATACTATCCGCTGCAGGTGAGAGCCGGTCACCTGAATTCTTGGAACCAATGGATGCATTTATTTCTTATTTCCTCGGATACGGCTGGCAGCTGGTCAAATATTTTACAAACGCTCTGCTGTTCCTGCTAGGTGCCATTGTCTTCAAGAAGCAGAAAGGGGCTAAGACTATACTTTCAATGATTGCGCTTAGTATGCTTTTAAGCGCAATTCAGACTCCCGCAACAATGTTGCACAAAGAATATGCGGATATGGTCAGCACTTCATTGGAGACTGCATCTATCTTCAAGTCCCTCACTCAGTGGGTGAAAGTGATTACCATTGTATTCCCCATATTGCTCTGTGGCGGAATATTCTACCGTGTTAAAACCATCAAACACTAGGGATATGGAATTTGACAATCAGAAACCTATATACCTGCAGATCTGCGACTCTCTGTGCGAGCAGATTCTCTCAGGCGAACTGCAGGGCGAGAACCGCATCCCTTCGGTGCGCGAGCTTGGCGTGATGCTGCAGGTAAACCCCAACACCATCATGCGCAGCTATGAGCATCTAACCGCGCAGGGCATTATCTACAACAAGCGCGGAGTAGGGTATTTCGTGGCTGAAAATGCGCGCCGGACGGTGCTTGCAGAGCGCAGGGAACGCTTCTTCAATGAAGAGCTGCCGCG
>JAZLJK010000077.1:0-109976 GCA_045617865.1 Bacteroidales bacterium
AGGAAGGCCGTTGATGAGAATCGTTACGTCATACCGACAGGTCTTGCGTCCTTCAACGGTAATCTGATTGGAAACCTGGAACTCGTTCTGACACCAGTGGTTCTTATTCAGGAATTCCACCCAAATCCTGTTCCCGTCCTCCGTCTCAAGAGGGTATAAATCACGCAGTTTCTTTGACTTCTCGAATAGTGTACCGCCTTCAAGATAGATGCAGATCTTCTCAAATTCCTTGTCTGTGAATTCGGTTCTGCCCGCATCATTCAGGGCCTTTGCGTTATGTTTTTCAAGCTGCTTCTTGAAATTGGCATACAAGTTGGTCTCTTCCTTAAGCTGGACATACTCATAACTCATGTCCTGCAGGGTCGCAATCAACCCGTTTTCAAGTGCCTGTTCACTCTGTGCAGTCATAATGCTACTCTTTTTCAAGTTCATTTCTCAGATCCGAAAGCACCTTGCCATTGTAGCTAAAGTACTTCGGCCCCTGATATGCGCCTGATGTGTTCTGTTTATCGATTGGTAGAAAAGTTCCAGTGAAGGAGGAAAGGCTATAGAGCCTACCATCATATTCGATTTTATCATCAGTGGCAACCTTAACCGGCAAGTTCAATTCATCAAAAATGATGGTTTCGCCAATATTGATTCCGGCCATATGAAACTTGAATGCCGGCTTTGCAGTGCGTTTCTGTTTCTCGGCTTCATTATTCTTGATAGCCTTATCCTCTTCCTTGCTTTTGGATACCACCGGCTTCCCGTCAATATAAATTGCTAACTCAGCGTCATCGATCAGGTCTGCAATATCCCGCATGATATCCAATGCAACCGCTGGCGCTATGTTGAAAAACTCGCGATTCTGCCGAATTCTCAAATCTGTCAGACGGTCAATCTGTTTATGGATCTGTTTCTCAACCTTGTCATATTTGCAGGTATAGAGGGTTGCGTAAATCTCGAATGGAAGTGGTACAGCGGTATTGTCAAGTTCTTTTGAACGAACATCGACAGGACGTGAGCTCTTGCCGATTTTCACCCAATCCTCACGGAATGACGGATTGGTGAGAATATATACATACCCTTTTGTTGCTTCCATAGAATTAGAGATTATCTTGCTTTAAGTGGTAAAATTACAATTTTTCCTTCAATTATCAGCTTAATTTGGCGTAGATAATCTATGTTAATATAGTGTAGACTGTCAATTACTAAACGAAACAATAGCAAATTCCCTGCAGGCGTCACTGCAATCGGAATTTGCTTTTTTCTTTTATTAGAAGGTCCGGAACTTCCCGTCCGGGCCTTTTCTATTCATAATAACTAATCAAACACACTATCAAAATGAATTCACTAGAAGTAAAAATTGCAGTACTACGTGATGAGATCAGCGGCTGCGGAATTGTCCGCCCGGACAAACTGGCAAGAAAGAAGTACTCTGAAATCCTGGACTCCATTCACGAAATGCTCAATCAAAAACAGCTGATGATTGTTCCGGCAAATTCAAACCTCAAAACACACGTGCTTTATGGGCTTGAAGACAATAACGAAATCCTTCACCGCCGAACAAGGGTGACCGCTGACGTGGAGTTCCTTTGGCTGGACGTGGCCACCGGAGATTCCCTCGGTCCATTTCGCGGAAATGGCGAGGCACAGGCCGATTTTGAAGAAGCAGCATTCAAGGCTATTGATGTAGCAGAGTGGAATCACTTATCAGATATCCTTTCTTTATCATGCAATTAAACAAGACTATAATGACAGATACCGCACATTCTGCCTTGAAACCTCTCATCATTTCCAGGCCGGGAATGATAATGATCGAGACATTGGCACATTGCGCGTCAATGCAATCAAAAAAACGGTCTGCAAAATCAGAAAACGATTTACGTGTAAATTGTTACTACGAGTTCCCATTTTATCCTGTGGGTCGTGTGAGCAATAAGATTCCACGCGTTGATGCTGTGGTCCAGGTGTTCTTCTACGGGGCTCTCAAATACGGAGATTCTTTTACGGTCGCGATAGAGATTAAAGAATCATGGCTTGACTTGACCAATAAATATAACCAGATTGAAAACTACGTAGGGCACACAGATTTTCTGATGCTAGGTGTAAATGAATATTTACTTCCACATGCGCTGAAACGTGTCGCAAACATAACAGAATGTGGCGTATATGATGTTTACACAGGGAAAATATACAAAGCCCCCAAAAGACAACACATCAGCCCGGAGGAGAAAATACGAGTGCAGGAGACATTCTTGATTGCATTCAATCGACAGAAATATATTGCTATTGCTAAGTCGGAACGGAAGTTCAAGCAGATCGTATTCGACTGCAAGTATGCTCCGGATGATCCGGAGCAGAAAGCTACATATTGGACTGAAGTTTCCAGTATTCAAGCGGAAAGAGATCAAATCTTATCACAAATGCCATACAACAAGAGGATGACATCATACTACGACGTGTCGAAACAGCTGGAAAGAGGTCTTCATATAGCTAAATAAATTACGTGGATAAATCCATATGAATCGCCTTGGATACTATCCGTGCATTCCGCCTTGAAATGGGGCAGTATTTGGGGCAGAAAAAAGAAAAGTGCCTCACAAATACTTGTGAAGCACTTTTTGGCGGAGAGAGAGGGATTCGAACCCCCGGACCCTCTCAGATCAACGGTTTTCAAGACCGCCGCATTAGACCACTCTGCCATCTCTCCAATCCTTTGCTTTCGCTAAGGGATTGCAAATATAGATATTGTTTTTGAATTGCAAAAAAAAAGTTGAGTGGCGGGGAATAAAAATTTTTGGGTAATTTTGCTGACATGAAAGCTAAAGTTGGATTATTTGTTCCGTGCTATGTGAACGCGGTGTTTCCGCAGGTGGCGGTGGCTTCATACAAGCTGCTCAAGAGCTTCGGACTGGATGTGGACTACCCTGTCGACCAGACTTGCTGCGGGCAGCCTATGGGCAATGCGGGTTTTCAGGATGAGGCACGCGGGCTTGCAGAGCGTTTCGAGAAATTGTTTGAGGGATATGACTATATCGTGGGGCCGTCGGCAAGCTGCGTGGTGTTCGTGCGCGAGCACTACAGTGAGCTGCTGGGTGGAAAGAGCAGCTGCGAAGGGCGCCTTTTCGAGATATGTGAGTTTATCCACGACATTGTGAAGCCCGACTCGCTGAAGGCTGAATTTCCACACAAGGTGTCTGTCCACAACAGCTGCCACGGAGTGAGGATGATGGGGCTCTCTGCACCGAGTGAGCTGCAGGTTCCCTACTACAGCAAGCTGCGCGACCTTCTCTCACTTGTCAAGGGGATCGAGGTGGTGGAACCTGAGCGCAGGGATGAATGCTGCGGATTCGGAGGGCTGTTTTCTGTGGAGGAGAGCGAGGTGTCGGTGAAGATGGGGCGCGACAAGGTCCGCAGGCACATGGCCACCGGAGCCGAATACATCACGGGAGCCGACAGTTCGTGTCTGATGCATCAGAACGGCATCATTGCAGCCGACAAGCTACCTGTCAAGACAATTCATATAGTTGAAATACTGGCCGCCGGATTATGAGTACTTATCATTCAAAAAGGGCTGCTGATTTCCTCAAGGAGGAGCAGCACGCCGACTGGCATGACCAGACTCTCTGGATTGTAAGGGAGAAGCGCGACAGACTGGCAGCGGAAGTGCCCGAGTGGGAGCAGCTTCGCGACGCTGCAGCAGCCATAAAGAGCTACAGCAATTCGCATCTCGACACTCTCCTCGCTCAGTTTGAAGAGAATGCCACCCGCAACGGGGCAATTGTGCACTGGGCGGCCGATGCAGAGGAATATCGCCAGATAATAGGCGGCATCCTGGCCGACCACGGCGTGAAGCATTTCATAAAAAGCAAATCCATGCTTGGCGAGGAGTGCGGGTTGGACCCGTATCTTGAAGAGCAGGGCATCGAGGTGGTGGAGAGCGACCTGGGCGAGCGCATTCTGCAGCTCATGAAGCTGAATCCCAGCCACATAGTGATGCCTGCCATCCATATCAACCGTGAGGATGTGGGCAAACTGTTTGAAATGGAGATGGGCACCGAGCCTGGCAATTCAGACCCCACCTATCTCACTCACGCAGCGCGCTACAACCTCAGGCAGAAATTCATCCACGCCGAGGCTGCGATGACGGGCGGCAATTTTGCCATTGCATCTACCGGCGAGGTGGTTGTCTGCACCAACGAGGGCAATGCCGATATGGGCACCTCGCAGCCCAAACTGCAGATTGCGGCGTTCGGAATAGAGAAGATAGTGCCCGACCGCGAGTCGATGGGTGTGTTCACACGCCTGCTGGCCCGCTCTGCCACAGGGCAGCCTATCACCTCATACACAAGCCATTACAAACATCCGCGCGAAGGCGGCGAATTCCATATAATAATAGTGGACAACGGGCGCAGCAGCATTCTGGCCGACCCGGGGCACGTCAAGACGCTCAACTGCCTGAGATGCGGAGCCTGCATGAACACCTGCCCGGTATACCGCAGAAGCGGCGGTTACTCATATTCTTATTTCATTCCCGGGCCGTTGGGAGTGAATCTGGGAATGCTTGCCAACCCGCAGCTTCATTCCGGCAACCTTTCGGCATGCTCACTCTGCCGCTCATGCAGCGATGTCTGCCCCGGCAAGGTTGACATTGCAGGGCAGATTTATCTCTGGCGTCAGGATCTGAAGCCTCTGGGGCTGGCTCCGAAGGGCAAGAAGGCCATCTCTGACGGAATGAGCGCCGTGATGAACCATCCCGGTCTGTTCAACGCAGCAGTAGGTGCAGCGCCGGCCGGAGCAAAGGCTGCAGGATTTTTAGGCATCAACTGGGGAAAGGGACGCAGGTTCCCCGAATTCGCCGGCGAAAGTTTCAATACATTGTGGAAAAAAGGAAAGGTCAGATGAGCAGCAGAGACACCATACTTGAAAAGATAAGGCTTGCAAATCAGAACAGGCCCGAGGCTCCGAAGCCGGACCTCTCAAAAATAGACGCCATCCGCTATGCCGACGTAGAGAAGAAGTTCTCTGACGTGCTTGTGTCGGTGGGGGGCAAAGTGGCATTCCAGGGCGAAGGCGAGAGCCTGGCTGACGCTGTGGAAAGGCTTTATCCCGATGCTGCCCGCACAGCCTCCAATATGCCTGAAATCAGTTTCGCCACCGTCAATCCAGACGAAGTGGACGATCCTGCCACCCTGGACGGCACCGATCTGGCGGTGGTGAGAGGCAAGTTCGGCGTGGCCGAAAATGGGGCCGTCTGGATAGAGCAGGATATGCGCCAGAGAGCCGTATATTTCATAAGTGAGGCACTGGTGATTGTACTGCCCAAAGGGGCGCTTGTCAACAATATGCTGGAGGCTTACCGCCGTATCGGCGAAGAGGCCGACTACGAGTTCGGCGCATTTATAAGCGGCCCCTCAAAGACTGCAGACATCGAGCAGGCGCTGGTATTCGGCGCCCATGGTCCGCGGGATGTGACTGTATTGTTTGTGTAACCCGCCGATGGCGGTGGGCACGACCTACTCTTCCCTCTTCTCTTCTTTTTCAGTCCCTACTGTGCGGCTGAAGAATTTCCACTGGAAAAGGATCAGGTAGATGGCCGACACGCTTATGCATGCATCGGCAAAGTTGAATATTGCGTTGAAGAACTTGAACGGATGTCCCCCGATGAAAGGGATCCAGTCCGGCCAGGTCGTGTCTATCAACGGAAAATAGAACATATCCACCACCTTGCCGAAAAACAGCGGTGCATAGCCTCCGTCGGGCGGGAACATCACTGCCAGGTCGGTAAAAGTGCTTTCGCTGAATATCACGCCGTAGAACACACAGTCTATGATATTGCCGAGCGCTCCGCAAAGGATGGCGGCAAGGGCATACAGGACACCGTTCGGCGTGTCTTCTTTCTTCAGAAGCGAACGGATATAAATGATGATGGCCACAACAAGAACTATGCGGAAGGTGGTGAGCAAAAACTTGCCAACCCCCGCACCGAAGTTCATGCCGAAGGCCATTCCGATATTTTCAATAAAATAAATCTGACACCAGTCGCCGAACACAGGTATGCTCTGTCCGATGACCATATTTGTCTTGACCAGAATCTTGATGATCTGGTCAATGACAATGAGTGCAACTGCAAAAAGGGTGATTTTCGCTCCCTTTGAAACCTTCATTAACGCTTGTTTTTTGCTTCTACACTCAGAGTAGCGTGAGGAACCAGACGGAGACGCTCCTTGGGGATGAGCTTACCTGTCTCACGGCAGATTCCATAGGTCTTGTTTTCGATGCGCACCAGTGCAGCCTCCAGGCTCTGGATGAACTTGTACTGACGTGCTGCAAGCTGGCCGAGCTCTTCCTTTGACAGTGAAGTGGCACCTTCCTCCAGCACCTTGAATGTGGGAGATGTGTCTTCCGTGTCGTTGCTTGAGCTGTGGTCGACATTACCTTTAAGCTGAGCGTACTCTTCCTTTGCAACTGCAAGCTTCTCGAGAATCATCTCTTTGAATTCCTGCAGCTCGGCATCACTGTACCTTACTTTTTCCTGTTTGTCTGTCGCTTCCATAATACAATATATTTATACTAAAGCCGTGTAAAGTTATCAATACTAAACAACTTTCACAACTTTAATTTCAATTTCGCTGTCATCGCCCCACTCCACTTTGCTTCCGCCGAAATCCTTTCCGTAGGTGATATCCAAAGCCAGAGTCTGCTCTTTGAGATAGTCTCCGTAAACCTCGAGGGCACTGCATACCTCAGGAAGATCCTCGAGTGTGATGGTGATACGGTCGGTAACTTCGAAGCCGCTGTCTTTGCGGAGGTTCTGGATGCGGTTCACAAGCTCGCGTGCAACACCCTCCTTGCGGAGCTCGTCTGTAACTGTAATGTCAAGAGCCACAGTAAGCTGGCCTTCAGTAGCCACGAGCCATCCCTCCATATCCTCTGAAGAGATTGTGTAGTCTTCGGGAGTGAGTGCCACAGGGCCTGAAGGGAGTGCGATTTCATAGTCACCCGCCCTTTCGATGGCTGCAATGGTATGCTGGTCCATCTCTGCGAAGCCTGCGGCAATCTCCTTCATCTGCTTGCCGTATTTCTTACCTAGAGTCTTGAAGTTGGGTTTGATCTTCTTGGTGATGAGGCCGGTGGTGTCGGTGATGTATTCAGCCTCCTTGACGTTGACTTCGCCGAGCACAAGACCTTCAACCTTCTCGAACTGCTCGCGCACGTGGTTGCTGAGCACGGGAATCACAAGCTTTGCAAGAGGCTGGCGCACCTTGATGTTGACCTTGCGGCGGAGAGCCAGAACCATTGAAGTGCTCTGCTGAGCCAGCATCATTCTTTCTTCCAGAGCGCTGTCGATGAGAGACTCGTCTGCATCGGGCATCATTGTGTAGTGGACACTGCCAGCTGCAGGGTCAAGGTCGCGCCACAGGCGGTCTGCGAAGAAAGGTGCGATGGGCGCGCTGAGCTGAGCCACAGTCTTCAAAGCCTCGTAGAGAGTCTGATATGCAGCCAGTTTGTCTTCTGTCATGCTGCCGCCCCAGAAACGCTTGCGGTTGAGACGCACATACCAGTTGCTGAGGTTGTCACACACAAAGTTCTGAATAAGACGGCCTGCAGTGGTGATGTCATAATCCTCGTATGCCGCGCGGACATCCTTGACAAGGGTGTTGAGCAGCGAGATGAGCCAGCGGTCAATCTCGCGGCGCTCTGCCACGGGCACTGCCTCTGATGCGATGTCAAACTTGTCTACATTCGCATAAAGAGCGAAGAATGAGTATGTATTGTAAAGTGTTCCGAAGAATTTGCGGCGCACCTCGTCAACTCCCGACTCGTCGAAGCGGAGGTTGTCCCAAGGCTGCGCGTTGGTGAGCATATACCAGCGGAGGGCATCAGCGCCATATTTGTCGAGTGCCATGAAAGGATCCACTGCATTGCCGAGGCGCTTGCTCATCTTGTTGCCGTTCTTGTCAAGCACAAGACCGTTTGAGATGACGCGGCGGAATGCGCACTTGTCGCTAACCATTGTGTTGATTGCGTGGAGTGTGTAGAACCATCCGCGGGTCTGGTCAACTCCTTCTGCGATGAAGTCCGCCGACTGGCCGAAGCATGGCTTGTCTGCATTCTTGAGGCCTTCCTGTGCATAAGGCATCGAACCTGAATCGAACCATACGTCGATAAGGTCTGTCTCACGGGTCATCTTCTCACCGTTGTCAGAAACAAGGAAGAAGTTGTCGACATACGGGCGGTGCAAGTCTATCTTGTTGTAGTTTTCCTTTGAGAAGTCGCCCGGCACGAAACCCTTGTCGCGCAGGGGGTTGCTCTGCATGACACCGGCTTTCACAGCCTTGTCAAGCTCGTTGTAGAGCTCTTCGACAGAACCGATGCACTTGCGTGTCTTACCGTCTTCTGTGCTCCATACGGGCAGAGGCGTGCCCCAGTAGCGGCTGCGGCTGAGGTTCCAGTCCTGAATATTCTCGAGCCATTTGCCGAAACGGCCGGTACCGGTTGATTCAGGTTTCCAGGTGATGGTCTTGTTGAGCTCGATCATGCGGTCCTGCACTGCTGTGGTCTTGATGAACCACGAATCCAAAGGATAATAGAGCACCGGTTTGTCGGTACGCCAGCAGTGGGGATATGTATGGACATGCTTCTCTATCTTGAATGCCTTGCCCTGCTGCTTGAGATCGACGCAGAGGTCGATGTCAAGGGTTGCATCGTCTTCCTTGAGTGTGGGATCGTAGGCGTTCTTCACGAACCTTCCTGCATATACCGAGTATTTCTCCACATCCACCTTCTCTGCAACGAACGCGGGGTCGAGGTCTTCAATGCGGAAGAACTTGCCTGTGCGGTCTACCATTGCCTGAGGTGCGCCGGCTGCATCAATCATCTGCATGGGAGGCACGCCGGCTGCCTTTGCCACTTTGTTGTCGTCTGCACCGAATGTGGGTGCGATATGCACGATACCGGTACCGTCTTCTGTTGTGACATAGTCACCGAGAATCACGCGGAATGCGCCTTCACCGGGATTCACCCAGGGCATCAGCTGGCTGTATGCGATTCCTTCCAGTTCGCTGCCCTTGAAAGTGCCGTCAATGACGCGGTAGGGATTCTTGTCGTTGAAGTGCGCCGAAACAAGGTTCTTTGCTACAACATACACTGCAGGCTCCTTGGTGTAGGGGTTCACGCTTTCAACACGTACGTATTCGATGTTGGGTCCCACGCAGAGCGCGGTGTTTGAAGGGAGTGTCCAGGGAGTTGTGGTCCATGCCAGGAAGAACACGGGAAGAGTGGTGTCTTCGAAAAGTTTCTGTGAAACTGCATTCTTCACAACCTCGAACTGGGCCACAACGGTGGTGTCCTTCACATCGCGGTAGCATCCGGGCTGGTTGAGCTCGTGTGTGCTGAGACCTGTGCCGGCTGCGGGTGAATAAGGCTGGATTGAATATCCTTTGTAGAGATACCCCTTGTCGTAAATCTTCTTGAGAAGATACCAGAGGGTCTCGATGTAGCTGTTGTCATAGGTGATATATGGATTCTCCATATCCACCCAGTATCCGATGCGGTCGGTGAGGTTCACCCATTCTGCGGTGTATTTCATCACCTCCTTGCGGCACGCATTGTTATAGTCATCAACAGATATCTTCTTGCCGATATCCTCCTTTGTGATGCCCAGCATCTTCTCCACACCAAGCTCCACGGGAAGACCGTGTGTATCCCAGCCTGCCTTGCGCTCTACAAGATAGCCTGTCTGGGTCTTGTAGCGGCACACTGCATCCTTGATGGAACGTGCCATCACATGATGGATGCCCGGTTTGCCGTTGGCTGAAGGAGGACCTTCAAAAAATATGAATTTTGGGGCGCCTGCACGCAGTTTCAGAACCTTGCGGAAAGCGTCTTCTTTATGCCACTCATCAAGAATTGAACTGTTGACTTCTACTAAATCGATACTCTTGTATTCCGGAAAACTCATAGCTCTATATGAATAGTTTTTTAAATAAGGTGCAAAGATAACATTATTTGCTAATTTTGCCCGTCGAATACTGAATCTTTGCAAAAATTATGGGTATAATAGACATCATCATTCTGGCGTGCTTCGTGCCGTCTGTAGTCATCGGATTCAAGAAAGGCCTGGTAGACCAGGTGATTTCACTGGCTGTGGTGCTTGGCGGCATCTGGCTGTCGCTCCATTTCTCCGACAGCGTGGGCAACCTCATCGGCGGCATCTTCGGAATAAAAGACTCCTTCTGGATGAAAGCCATCGCCTTCATCCTGATATTCGTAGTTGTTGCCATAGTGCTCAACCTGCTGGGAGGGCTGCTCAAGAAACTCATGAAAATCACAATGATCGGCGGTATCAACCGCATTTTTGGAGCTCTTCTCGGCTTTGTCAAGGCCGCATTCATCCTTGGCATCATCGCCTATTTCATCAACTCGGCCAACGAGCTGGCAGGTTTCCTTCCCGCAGAGAAAATGGCCGAATCAAAGTTCTTCTCACCCCTTCTGGAGTTTGCAAAAGCGCTGTTTCCGTTATTGAAAGAGCTTTTCTAAAAATCTTTCCGGCTCCACTTCTGCAGAATTTGAGAATACGGCTCGTCTGCAGCAGAATTTCTCCTCTACTTTGCACTCGAAAGGTAGGGGAGATTTTTTTTTGTGAGAAAATCCGCAAGCGGCACCTCCTTTCCACGCGTGGTCGGACAGGACACATAAAAAAGGAGAAAGGGGTGTCCGCGGCCGGCAGGCGGGAAACCGGGTGCCGCTTATTAAAAATGTCTTTCGAAGGGATATGAAAAAAGTGAAAGGGATAAGACAACACGACCGCAGCGACTGTGCGGTGGCATGCATAGCAGCGGTGGCCGGATGGTACGGGCTGCAGATGCCGCTTGCCGCAATACGCGCGTTGTGCGGAGCTTCGGAGGCAGGCACCACAATAAAGGGTATCCTTGACTGCTGCAAGGCGGTCGGGATGAAGGCCACCCCCGCAAAATCAGCGGAGCGCGACACCGGCGTCCTGAGCAGAATCGAACGGCCGTGCATCCTTCACACAGAAACTTCAGACGGATATCTCCACTTCATTGTGCTGTGCCGGACAGATGGGACACGGGCCGAGGTCATGGACCCCGAGAACGGACGTCGCAGAAAAATCAGGCTCGAGACGCTCAGAGAGGCATGGACCGGCTATGTGATAATGCTGGAGCCAGGTCCTGAATTCAAGGCGGAAGACCGCACGGCAAGCCTTGCGGAGAGGTTCGGCCCGCTCTTCAGAATGTTCGGAGGAGAGATTGCAGCAGCCACTTTATATGCACTGATGTACATTGCCATCGGCATCAGTTTCTCGCTGTTCCTGCAATATTTCATAGACAATGTCATCACAGGGGGCGACGCATCAAAGGTCCTCTCCCCCGTCATTGTGATGATCATTCTCGCAGTCATTTCGTTCTTTATCGGATACATACGGTCTTTAAAATTATTGAATGCGGCCACAGGCATTGACACTCAGCTTATCGTTGATTTCATCCGGCATCTTTTCCACCTGCCTGCGGCCTTTTTCAACCAGCGCGGAGCCGGTGAGATAAATTCCAGGATATCAGACGCGTACAAGATACGTCAATTTGTAACGGAAGGAATATCGTCATCTGTAATCAGCCTTCTTACGCTTGTCGTGTCGTTCGCCCTGATGTTCTCGTTTCACCGGCGCCTTGCGCTGTTCATCCTGCTGTTCATCCCGGCATACACGGCCATCTACTGGCTGGCATCACGCAAGGGGGTGCGCTACAGCCGTGAGATAATGTCGGCGGGCACTCTGTTCGAAGAAAAGTGCGTGGAAAACATCTCAGCCGTAAAAAGCATAAAGTACAGCGGGATGGAAGACGCAGCGGCAGATGTTCTCAAAGAGAGGTATGCCGCCCTCTGCTCCAAGCTTGTGGGAGCCGGGAAGTGCGACACAGCATTCACGCTTTTGTCCGAGACTGTGTCGAAGGCAATTGTGATAATCCTATTGGCAGCGGGTTCCACAGCCATTTTCAGAGGTGAGCTGAGTGTGGGCGAGCTGGTGTCATTCTACTCCATCACGTCATTCTTCTCTTCACCGCTCAACTCGCTAGTGGCAGTGATTTCTATGGCAGCCTCCACCCGCACAAGCGCCCGCAGACTCTTTGATGTACTGGACCTCGAGGAAGAGAAGCGCGAAGGGTGCCACCTTCCCTGCAACACCGAAGGCAGCCCATTCATGGAAGACCTTGCCTTCGAGCATGTGCGGTTTGCATATCCTGGAGCTCTGGAGATTCTTGACGATTTCTCGGCCATCATCCCGGCGGGAAAAGTGACAGCAGTGACCGGTCCCAGCGGATGCGGGAAAAGCTCTCTGGCACAGCTTGCACTCAGGATGTACTCACCCACGGCCGGAGCTGTCACTCTGGGCGGCACCGACATCAGCCTGTTCGCTCTTGACGAGTGGCGCCGCCACATCACAATAGTTCCGCAGGACATCCGGCTTTTTGACAACACAATACTCTACAACATAACCTCCGCCGACCCCGAGCCTGACGTCAGATTGGCCGCAGAGCTTATCGAGCAGCTGGACCTGGGAGACTTCATCCGCAGCATGCCGCAGGGAATCCTCACCAGGGTGGGCGAAGGAGGATGCAGGCTGAGCGGCGGGCAGAAACAGAGGATAGCGCTTGCAGCAGCGCTCTACCGCCGTCCTTCGATCCTCATACTGGACGAAGCCACAAGTTCGCTTGACAGCGTCTCACGGGCAGCTGTGATGAGAAAGCTTGAGCAGATGAAGGCAGAAGGCTCAGTCACAATAGTGATAATCAGCCACAGGGCAGACGACCTGCTGCTGGCAGACAACATAATAGAAATGAAAAATACCGGAAGCGCTTTCAGAAAAGGGTGAAATCTGCACACCCGATAACATTTGCAGAGAACTTAAAACAACAATGTAAACTATGGAAGAAATGAGATTACGTGAGATTGGCCTTGCAGGGTTGGATTCTTCCGAACTCAACATCTTCGGCGGAGCAGCCGCCAAAGAGAAACTCGGGGCCAAAATCATCAATGTTCTGCGTATGGTGGTTGACTTTCTTGACGACTACGTACCACAGCTCATCAGCGGATTCACCGACGGTCTTGCTCTGATGAAAATCAATTAATTAACCGATTAAAACCCGAAACATCATGAAAAACACAGAATTGACAATCATCAGCGGAATCGAGTGCTGCCAGATCTGCGGCGGTGCCGTTGATAAAAACGCGCAGAAGGCGCTCTATTATATCGGATATGCACTTGGTGTTGCCGTCAAGGTACTCGGAGGCATGTTCTCAGGCTGCGAACGCCAGGTAGAGGCCGCAAAATAATTCATTGACCGAGGGAGGGGGATTTCCGTATGAAAGGCTTGGCAATTATGCTGGTTCTTGCCCTGTTCAACCTGGAGGAGTGCATCCAATACGCGGTGCAGTCCAGTCCGGAGATGGCTTCGGCGCGCATTGAAGCGGAGAAGAGCCGGGCAATGCTGAACTCTTCAAGACTGGAGTATCTCCCCTCTCTCAACCTTTATCTGAATCAGTATTTCAATTGGGGCAGAAGTGTCGACATGCAGGAGCTTCTGATAATCAGAAATCGCCTCACAAAACAGTCAGGAGCCTCTGTCGGCACTTCTTTTACCATTTTTGACGGCATGCGCAGAGTGAACGGGACAGCCCGGAAAAAAGAGCTTCTCCAAAGTGCCGTATGGGCAGGCAGGGCGTTGGAGATGGAGATTACGGAAGAGATTACCAGAGCATATCTGGAGTGCCTGCTGGCAAGAGAGCTCAAGGAGTCGCTGGAAGAGATTCACAGCCGGACTCTGGAAAAGTCGGAAATTGTGAAGGCGCTCTGCGAAAGCGGTGCGGCAACCCGCAGCGCAATGCTTGAGATAAGTGCGCAGGCGGCCTCGGAAGAGGCAGAGATTGTGCAGGCTGCGGGCGATGAGCAGAACGCGAAGCAGCGCCTTGCAGCCCTTATGGGCTATGGTGCCGACGAGCCGCCCTTCGAGATCGAGGGCATTGACACACATTGTCTTGAAGATACAGATCCTGTCATGGTGGAGCTTCGGCCCGAGCGTTCTCCCGGCATCATTGCCTTGGAGCACGAAATAAACGCCTGCGAATACGGTGTGAAGGAGGCGAAAGGGCTTCTTCTGCCCTCAGTAGTCCTCACCGGAGCTTACGGCACATATTACAGCGACCTTTCGCCAGACGGGTTCAAGAACCAGATCCGCGACAACGGAAACCCTTCGCTCACTGTATCGGTGTCGCTGCCTCTGTTTGCAGGAGGCGCCGCAGTCAGGGAGATTTCCACCGCCGGAAGTACGCTGAAAGAGGCCCGTGCAAAGCTCAGGAAAACGCTGTCAGACATGGAGAACACTCTGGATGCGGCAGGAAGGGAGTGCGAGGCACTGCGCCGCAGGGCGGCCGCCTGTCTGGAATACAGGCGGATGTGCCGTGAGAAGGAGGCCGTGGCGGAGGAAGAGTTTGAGGAGGGTGCAATAAGCGCATCGGAGTATATCGATGCCAGGAAAGAGTTGATTCAGAGTGACAGGGAGTATATCTGCTCTCTTTACAGATATTTGTTCCAGCAAAAGACGATTGAGCACTACAACAGTTATGGCAAATGACAGGAATAGACGGAGGAGGAAGGTGATATGTGCTGCAGCCGCAGCTGCTGTAGTGCTTGTTTTCGCCACTCGCGACAAAGGCGGCGACACAGTTTCAGTGGAAGTGGCCTATCCCACAGAAGGCTCTGTAACAGAGATTTCATCAGTATATGGAAAGATACGCCCGGCCCGTATGGTGACTATCTCTCCCGACGTTTCGGGGGAGATTGTAAAGCTGTGCTTTGCAGAGGGCGACACAGTGAGGAAGGGTGATCTCCTGCTCACAATCAGACAGGACGACTGCCTTCTGGCGGTCCGCCGTGCCGAGGCTTCACTCGGCGGCGCAACAGCCAGGAAAGAGGCCGCACAGGCCGAGCTTGAGCTGCGGATTGAGGAGGCAGCCCGTGCCGACAGCCTCCACGCAAAAAGCGCAGTGAGCAAGGCCGACCTTCAATGTGCCATACTTGCCAGGGAGGTTGCTGCGTGCAACATGGATGAAGCCTGCTGCCAGGAAGAAATGGCGGCGGCGGCGCTGGAGGAGGCCCGGACGCAGCTTGCAAAGACAATGGTCTATGCCCCGGCATCGGGAGTCGTGACTCACATGTCGGTTGAGCCGGGCGAAAGAGTTGTTGGCACAAACACTATGGCAGGAACGGAAATGATGGTCATATCGGACCTTGGCGAGATGGAGCTGGTGGTTGAACTTTCGGAAAGTGACATCAGCAGAGTCAAGACGGGCAACACTGTGAGCATCAGGGTTGACGCTGCGCCCGACACCACTCTTCACGGGCACGTGTCAAAGATTGCAAGCAGCGCTGCCGGAGCCTTGAATCTGTCTGGAATTACAAATTTTGAAGCCAGGATTTCCATTGACAGTCAAGATGTTATACGGCTTTTACCGGGCATGTCGGCAGCAGCGGAGATAATTACCGGTTCAAAAAACGATATTTTAACTTTACCTTTGCAGTCGGTTTTTGTGCGGGACGGTGTACAGGCGGTGTGGACAGTGGACAGATCATCCACAGTTCACCTGAAAAAAGTAAGGTGCGGGATACAGGATTTCCAGCGTGTTGAGATTCTCTCCGGCCCCGGCTCTGACGAGAAAGTGGTATACGCCCCTTTCTCTGCTGTCAACAACACCCTTCACGAAGGCGCAAAAGTCAAGATATCAAACGATTATGAAAAGCGACAAAACTCTGATCCTGGCCATTGAAACCAGCGCTGACATCTGCTCGGCGGCCCTTTCCGAAAACGGAGTCACTATCGATTCCGAGACACTCACGACACCCCGCAGCCAGAGCGCACAGCTTGTGCCCATAATCCAGAAGCTGCTTCAGCGCAACGGTCTGGTCGCCAAGGATCTTGCGGCAGTGGCTGTAAGCAGCGGTCCAGGTTCTTACACCGGGCTGCGCGTTGGCGTGTCGACCGCCAAGGGAATGTGCTTCGGAAGCGGTATTCCACTGATTGGAGTGGGCACCCTCGACCTCCTGGCACAGCATACAGTGACAGCGCAGAAGGCAGAGGAGAAAGAACCCGCCGACTTCATAATCCCCCTGATCGACGCGCGCAGGATGGAGGTGTACCAGGCCATTTTTGACAAAGATGGCAACATCATGGGCGAAGTCTCTCCAATGATTCTTGACGAGGGGTCGTACACCGACGTTTTCGAGCGCGGCACGGTATGCTTCACAGGCACCGGATGCGACAAGTTCCAGAAGGTCTGCACAAGCCCCCGAGCAAGCTTTTTCCAGACCCAGCCGAATGCCGCAGACATGTCTCTGCTGGCATATCGCAAGTGGCTGAACGGCAGTTTCGAAGATGTTGCATACATGGAACCTTTCTACCTCAAGGAATTCACCATCGGAGTGTCGAAAAAGAACATCCTTCAAAACTAGATTTTCCGATTTTTTTGATTACCTTTGCGGCGGTAAAAAATCCGACGCATTTATGGCTTATCTGAAATTCAACAAAGAGGAGCTGGTCAATCTTGAATACTCCCTCAAAAGAGAGATTATTGCAACCAACCGTACCGGTGCCTATGCCAACACCACGATGGTCTGCTGCAACACCAGAAAGTATCACTGCCTTCTGGCCGTGCCCATTGAAGAGATGAACTGGAGGCGCCATGCCCTGCTCTCCTCACTCGACGAGACCATAATTCAGCACGGCAAGCCTTTCAACCTTGGAATCCACTGCTACGGCGACGTCTTCGAGCCGAGAGGTCACAAATACATCGTTGACTACGAAAACGACCCCATTCCGACAATAACCTACAACATCGGCGACATCTCTCTCCAGAAGTCAATCCTGGTGGTGCAGAACGAAAACAGGGTCCTCATCAAATACACCCTGCTGGCAGCCGATTCAGAAGTGGTCATGCAGCTCAAGCCGCTGCTCTCATTCCGCAGCATCCACGCGCTCACGCACTGCAACACCACAGCCGACACCCACTACATCGACATTGAGAACGGCAAGGCATTCAAGCTTTACGAATCACTTCCCGTACTCAACATGCAAACCTCGAAGAAATGCGAGTACGTTGCATGCCCCGACTGGTACTACGGTGTGACTTATCCAGAAGAGTACCGCCGAGGATTCGACTGCACAGAAGATCTGTTCGCCCCGGGCTTCTTCGAGATGACACTCAAGAAGGGCGAAAGCGTGATTTTCTCAGCTTCCACCGAACAATGCAAACCGTCGGCATTCAAGCGCAAATTCGCTTCCGAACTTGCAGCCATCGGCACACTCGACGACTTTGACTCCACCCTGCGCCACGCCGCATCAAGGCTTTTCCTGCAGCGCAGCCGTCTGGAGATCAGCAGCGGTTTCTCATGGCTGGAGGTGGGCAGTCTGCGCGACACTGCAGTCTGCGCGGCCGGTCTCACGCTGCACAACAACGGCAATGTGAAGGATTTCCTGAAGGTGCTTGACGACATCATCGACAAATGGAAAGACGACCTGCTGCTCTCCACACGCAAGGTGGAGGCACCTTTGAGCATTGCTCTGCTTGTGCAGGAATACATCGAATACACAGGCGACGAGAAGCGAGCCTGGAAGAAATACGGCAAACTCATAAAAGCCATCCTGAAGAGTTACATCGCGGGGCGTCCCGAGGTGCACATGGCCGAAAACGGCATGCTCTGGGCAGCGATGAACCACGTGCCGCTCAGCTGGATGGACGCATACACATTCGGCGAGCCTGTAACTGAAAGGGCCGGCTTCCAGGTTGAGACAAATGCAATCTGGTACAACGACCTCATGTTCGCCGCCGAAATGGAGCGCAAGTTTGCAAAGAGCGACAAGGAGTGCAGACAGTTTGAAAGCATCGCTTCCCTGATTGAAAACAACTTCTACAACCTGTTCTGGGTCGAAGAGCGCCACCATCTGGCAGATTATGTCGACAATGCCGGGCAGAACAAGGCCACACGTCCCAACCAGCTCTGGGCGATATGCCTCCCCTACAGTCCTCTGCCCACCGAGGCACAGGCCCAGGTGTTCAAGGCTGTGAAGAAAGAGCTTCTCACAACGCGCGGCATACGCACACTCTCGCCCAAGAACCCGCTCTACAAGGGCGTCTATGACGGCAACCAGCACGAACGCGACCTTGCATATCACAACGGAAGCACACGTCCCTGGCTGCTCAAGCACTACACCTGCGCAGGATTCAAGCTTTACGGCGGGGCATTCCTGAGAGAGGCCGAGTCGGTCATCAAGGGGTTCGGCGAAGACATGGCAATCCACGGAATAGGCGCCATGGCCGAGATATATGACGGCAACCCGCCCCACAATCCCCACGGAGCCATCAACTCTGCCAGCGCCACAGGAGCAATCCTTACAGTGGAGTATCTGATAAACAAATACAAAGGAGAGCAGAAGCTATGAAAGTTCTGATGTTCGGCTGGGAGTTTCCCCCACACATTTCAGGCGGTCTGGGCACTGCCTGCTACGGCATGACAAAGGGTCTTGCCAACAACGACGTGGACGTTCTCTTCGTGATGCCCACGGCTTCGGGCGATGAAGACCAGAGCGCAGTGAGCATCATCGACGCCAGCGACGTGGCGGTGAGCGAAACCTGCACCAGCGTGGATGAATTCCTGGGCAAGGTACAGTTCCTGAGGGTGGGCAGCAACATCATGCCCTACATTTCTCCTGAAGACTATTCCCTTCTCAGCGAAGATGAGAAGAAGTTCCAGCGCAAGGAGTTCTTCACACATTTCAACAGCAAGTACAAATTCTCAGGCAAATACGGTTCGAACCTTATGGAAGAGGTGTCGCGCTATGCCATGGTGGGAGGCGCCATCGCTTCTGCAAACCAGTTTGACGTGATACACGCCCACGACTGGCTCACCTATCTGGCGGGCATCGCTGCAAAGCGCATCAGCGGCAAGCCGCTGGTTGTGCATGTGCACGCCACAGAGTTCGACCGCACCGGAGAGAACTACAATACCATCGTATACGACATAGAGCAGCGCGGAATGCGTGAGGCCGACAAGGTCATAACGGTAAGTGACTGGACCCGAAACATTGTCATCAACAAATACGGCATCGACCCCGCCAAGGTGGTGACAGTCCACAATGCCGTGGACTTCTCCGGCCGCAGCGGAGTGGAGGTCAACCGCACCGTAAAAGAGAAAGTGGTGACATTCCTCGGCCGCGTGACATCGCAGAAAGGCCCCGAGTATTTCATCGAGGCAGCGAAGAAGGTGCTCGACCGCTGCGACAACGTCCGTTTCGTGATGGCGGGCAGCGGAGACCTGCTCAACCGCAGTGTGCGCCGTGTGGCACAGCTCGGAATCGCCGACAAGTTCCACTTCACAGGTTTCCTGCGCGGAGCTGACGTGCAGAAGATGTTTGCATATTCAGATGTCTATGTGATGCCTTCTGTATCCGAGCCGTTCGGAATATCGCCCCTCGAGGCGATGATAAGCAATGTCCCCACCATCATCTCAAAGCAGAGCGGTGTGGCCGAGGTGCTGAAATATGCCCTCAAGGTAGACTTCTGGGACATTGACGCCCTTGGCGATGCAATCTATTCGCTTGTAAACCGTCCGGCCATTGCAAAGATGGCGGGTGAGAAAGGATATGAAGAGGTGAGTCTTATCAAATGGAACAACGCCGCCAAGAAAATCAAAACCGTCTACGAAGACGCAGTGAATGCGGCAAGCGCCAATCAGAAATAAAAAAAATAACGATATATGGCAACGAAAAGTATTTGTTTGTATTTCCAGGTCCATCAGCCCGACCGCCTGCGCATCTTCAGATTCTTTGACATCGGTGCGGACGACCATTACTTCGATGAATTCGCAAACAGGACCATCGTAAGAAGGATAGCCTCACAGTGCTATCTTCCCATGAACAGCCTCCTGCTCGGCCTCATAAAGTCCACAGCCGGCAAGTTCAAGGTGACATTCTCAATTTCAGGCACCGCAATCGAGCAGTTCCAGAAATATTGTCCAGAAGTGATAAAGAGCTTCAGGGAGCTGGCTGACACCGGCTGCGTGGAGTTCCTGGCAGAGACATACTCACATTCACTGGCATCTCTTGCCTCCCCCGCCGAATTCAAGGCACAGGTCAAGATGCACGCAAAAACAATCGAGAGCATTTTCGGCGTGAAGCCCACCGCTTTCCGCAACACCGAGCTCATCTATTCCGACACCATCGGCGAGATGGTGGCAAGTATGGGTTACCACACCATGCTCACAGAGGGAGCGAAGCACATCCTCGGATGGAAGAGCCCCAACTATATCTACACTAATGCCATCAACCCCAAGCTGAGACTTCTCCTCAAGAACTCGGCTCTCAGCGATGACATCGCATTCCGTTTCTCAAACCGCAGCTGGGACGGCTGGCCGCTCACTGCAGAGAAATATGCCGGATGGCTTGCCACAGCTCTCAACAATGATGACATAGTGAACCTGTTCATGGACTATGAGACTTTCGGAGAGCACCAGAAGGCCGACAGCGGTATCTTCGAGTTCTTCAAGGCATTGCCTGAAGAGGTCATCAAGCGCAACCTCGAGTTCCGCACAGCCAGCGAAGCCGCAAAGATTCACCAGCCTGTTGCAACCATGCATGTACCCCACGCCATTTCATGGGCCGACGAGGAGCGCGACACATCTGCATGGCTTGGAAACGACCTTCAGAATGAGGCTTACAGCAAGCTTTATGCACTGGAGCCGCTTGTTAAGAAGGCAAAGAACGAGGCCGTGACAAAAACCTTCCTCCGTCTTCAGGAGAGTGACCATCTCTACTATATGTGCACAAAATTCTTCTCTGACGGAGCCGTACACAGCTATTTCAACCCCTACGACACACCCTACGAGGCATTTATCAACTATATGAACGTTCTGTCCGACTTTGAGATCAGAGTGGCTGACTGCCTTGCCTCGCAGAAGGTTGTGAAAAAGCCCGCGGGCAAGACAGACAACAATAAATAATGGAGAAAAATCAGACAATGCCCGACTACTTGTTTGAAGTCAGTTGGGAAGTATGTAACAAAATTGGAGGAATTCATACCGTACTGGCGACAAAGGCGCTTAACCTGAGCCAGGAACTCGGAAACAGACATATACATATCGGTCCGGACGTATGGATGCACACACGCCGGAATCCGGAATTCATAGAAGATCCGTCACTGTTCCGCAACTGGAAGGACGTTGCCGCAAGAGAAGGTATCAGAGTCCGCATAGGAAGATGGAACATCCCCGGCAAGCCGATAGCCATTCTGGTCGACTTCAAGGAGTTCATCCAGAACAAGGACAAGATCTTCGGCAAGGCATGGGAGCTCTACAGAGTTGACTCGCTCAGAGGCAACTGGGAATATATTGAAGCATTCCTTTTCGGCTATGCCGCCGGCAAGGTCATCGAGAGCTTTGCAAGATATACTGTCCGCACATCCAGCAAAATGGTGGCACAGTTCCACGAGTGGATGGCCGGTGCAGGTCTGCTCTATCTCAAGGGGCAGCACCTTCCTATCAGCACCATCTTCACCACACACGCAACAGTGGTGGGACGCTGCATGTCCAGCAAGCATATCCCCTTCTATCAGCAGCTTCAGCAGATGGACGGCGACTCGCTGGCAGTCGAGCACAATGTGAACGACCGCCACTCTGTGGAGAAGGCTGCAGCCCAGGCTGCCGACGTCTTCACCACAGTGAGCGACCTCACCGCCCGCGAATGCGAAATCCTGCTGGGCCGCAAGCCGGAAGTGGTCACTCCCAACGGGTTTGACAACAGCATAGCACCCTCCGGCAGTGAATATTCAGAGAAGCGCGACGCAGCACGCAGCATCCTGCTTGCAACCGCAGGTGCCATGTCAGGCAAGAAATACGGCAAAGACACAGTACTTGTATGCACTTCAGGCCGCTACGAATATGAAAACAAAGGTGTCAACATATTCCTTGAAGCTCTCCGAAAGGCTGCCGACAGCAATCCGGCACGCCGGATAGTGGCTTTCATAATGGTTCCTTCAGGGCACAACGGTCCCGACAAGAATCTTGTGGAGAAGCTGCAGGGCAACAAATCTGACTACACCACCAACACCTCGCACTATCTGATGGACGACTATGACATCATCAGAAGGAGGCTTCAGGAGCTGGCGCTCGACAACGGCCCCGAAAGCAAGGTGGATGTCTTCTTCATTCCTTCATACCTCAACGGCAGCGACGGCATCTTCAACCAGAGATATTACGACCTGCTCACAGGAATGGACCTCACGGTGTTCCCATCTTACTATGAGCCATGGGGTTACACCCCTCTGGAGTCACTGGCATTCAGCGTACCCACCGTCACCACCAGCCTCACCGGCTTCGGTCTCTGGGTAAGGGAGCACGGACATGATGGCGGACTCAGAGGCATCACAGTGGTAGACCGCAACGACTTCAACTACGAAGAAGTGGTGGCCGCCACGGCTGCGCGCATTGTTGAAGCTGCCTCAAAAGACGAGGCAGGTAAGGCAGAATGCGCTGCAGAAGCAAAGGAGATTTCCCGCATAGCATTGTGGGAAAACAATATCAAATATTACAAAGAGGCGTACGACCTTGCAATAAGAAAGACAGCAGAGGTGTTTGGAGAGTATCCCCTTCTGCAAGATGAACAAGAAAAATTTTATCCTAAACAAATGGCAAACTATCCCAACTGGAACAGAATACAAGTAGGCAGACAATTCCCCAAACGACTCGCAGCTCTCGAAGAACTCTCCACCAACCTCTGGTGGTGCTGGAACGACGAGGCGACAGAACTTTTCAAATCGATTGACCCGGTGCAGTGGGAAGCTGTGAAACGCAACCCCATAGCACTCCTTGACAACACCTCACTGTCGCAGTGCAAAGCACTCTCTTCAAACGAGGAGTTCCTTGCAAAGCTTGACAAGGTATATGCTGACTTCAAGACATACATGGCTGCCAAGGCGCAGCGCAGCACCCCTTCGATCGCATATTTCTGTATGGAATACGGTCTTGACACATCACTCAAGATCTATTCAGGCGGCCTCGGCATCCTGGCGGGCGACTACCTCAAGGAAGCCAGCGACATGGACGTGAACCTCACGGCGGTGGGTCTGCTTTACAAATATGGATATTTCACCCAGAACCTCTCTGGTGACGGCGACCAGGTGGCAGTCTACGACGCACAGGATTTCCGCAAGACACCCGCCCGCCCGGTACGCGACGAAAACGGCAAATGGGTGACAGTGCAGATGGCACTCCCCGGCCGCAACCTCTATGCAAGAGTATGGAAGGTGGAAGTGGGCCGTACAGACCTCTATCTGCTCGACACCGACTTTGAAGACAACCTGCCCGAAGACCGCTCCATCACTCACCAGCTCTACGGCGGCAACTGGGAGAACCGTCTGAAGCAGGAGATCCTTCTTGGCATCGGAGGTATCCGCACACTGCGCGCCCTGGGCATTGACACTCAGGTCTACCATTGCAACGAAGGTCACGCAGCATTCACCGGCATAGAGCGTATCCGCGAATATGTCGAGAATGACAACCTCTCGTTCGGTGAGGCTCTCGAGGTTGTAAGAGGCTCGTCTCTCTTCACAACCCACACCCCTGTTCCTGCCGGTCACGACTTCTTCAGCGAAGACCTTCTGCGTGTATATCTGGGTCAGTACCCCGAGCGCATGAAGATGGACTGGCATTCTTTCATGGGTCTTGGACGCTATAACGTAAACGACACCAACGAGAAGTTCTCAATGAGCGTTCTGGCCGCCAACATGAGCCAGGGGATCAACGGTGTGAGCTGGCTCCACGGCAAAGTAAGCCAGCAGATTCTTGCAGGCATGTGGCCCGGCTATCTGCCCGAAGAGGTGAATGTGGGTTATGTCACCAACGGTGTCCACTACCCCACCTGGGCAGCCCCCGAATGGAAAGCCATCCATGCAAGAGTGTTCGGTCCCGAATTCGCCACACACCACTACGACAAGAAATGCTTCGAAGGCATCTACAAGATAGACGACTCAGAGATCTGGAGCACCCGCTGCTTCCTCCGCAGACGTCTTATCGGCAAGGTCAAGGAGATTCTCTCCGACACAACCGCCACAGCGCACTACTCTCCGCGCCAGATTGTGAAGATAAAGAAGACTCTGCGCGACGATGTACTCACCATCGGCTTTGCGCGCCGCTTTGCAACATACAAGCGCGCCACACTGCTGTTCCGTGACCTCGAGCGTCTCAACCAGATAGTGAACAACCCCGACCGTCCCGTTCAGTTCCTCTTTGCAGGCAAGGCCCATCCCGCCGACAAGGCCGGCAGCGACCTCATCAAGCAGATCGTGGAGATTTCAAAGATGCCTCAGTTCATAGGCAAGATTGTATTCGTGCCCAACTACGACATCACGCTGGCAAAATATCTCGTGCAGGGTGTGGACATCTGGATGAACACCCCCACTCGTCCCCAGGAGGCTTCCGGCACCAGCGGCGAGAAAGCTGTGATGAACGGTGTGATGCACTTCTCTGTGCTTGACGGATGGTGGGTTGAAGGATATAAGGAAGGAGCCGGCTGGGCACTTCCCATGGAACGCACATACGACAATCAGGAATACCAGAACGACCTCGATTCGGCCACCATTTACAATATAATTGAAAATGACATCGCCCCTGCATACTACAGCAAGGAGATGGGCAAGGAATACTCTACCAACTGGATCAGAATAATCAAGGAGACCATCGCAAAAGTTGCATGCAACTTCACCACCAACCGAATGATGGAAGACTATCTCGAGCGCTACTACCGCCCTCTGGCAGAGCGCCGCGACTCTCTGGTGGACAAAGACTTCCTCAAGGCACGTGAAAATGCCGCTTGGAAGAAGCGCATGTACCGCATCTGGCCCCTTATCGAAGTCCGTCAGTTTGACAAGATCGACATGGCAGCCAACAAACTGCGTCTGGGCGAGGAGCACCTTGCAAAGGCTGAGGTTTACCTGGCCGATGCACTGCCCGAGGACATCGGCATCGAGTGTGTGATTGCCGCACAGGACGCCAGAGGCGAGTACCATATCTGCGAAATCCACGAATTCGAAGTTGTAAGCTTTGAGAACGGTGTGGCCACATACCGCGCCGACATCACCCCCGAGCACGCCGGTTCATACCAGGTGGCAACCCGAATTTTTGCAAAGAACCCCTGCATGGCACACCGCCAGGACTTTGAACTTGTGAAATGGTTGTAGCAACTACAGGTTTCTTCGACGGCGTACACACAGGCCACCGTACAGTCATCAACAGGCTGTGCGAAGTGGCCCGTGAGCGCGGTGCAGAAAGTGCTGTGGTCACTTTCTGGCCGCATCCGCGCAATGTACTGCGTCAGGATGCCAAATATCTGCGTCTGCTCACATCTCTCGAAGAGAAGACAGAACTGCTGAAGCAGTGCGGCGTCGACCATATCCATACGATTGATTTTACAAAAGAGTTCAGCCGCCTCAGCTGCGAGGAATTCCTCAAGGAATATATGATCGGCAGGTTCGGCGTGTCCACACTTATTGTAGGATACGACCACCGCGTGGGCAATACCGCATATTCCACCGACATCGAAGCTACCGCCAGGAAACTCGGGCTGGAGACAATAAAGGTCAACTCTGTAAGCGACAGCTACAACACCATCAGCTCTACATACATCCGCAACCTGATTTCAACAGGAGGCATAGTGCGGGCCAACGGGCTGCTCGGCTACAACTACCGCATGAAGGGTGTTGTGGTGAGCGGCAACGGCCTTGGGCACCAGATCGGCTTCCCCACCGCAAACATGAGTCTGTACGACCCGCTCAAAATGATTCCAGAGAACGGAGTGTATGCAGTGAAGGTGTATGTGGAAGGTGTCTGCCATCTGGGAGTATGCAACATAGGCGAGCGCCCCACAGTCAACGACAAGCGTGGTGTTGTGATTGAGACGCACATACTTGACTTCGACGAGGACATCTACGGACTTGACATGACTCTGGAATTCTTTGACAAGCTGCGCGACGAGCAGAAATTCGAATCGATTGACGCACTTTGCGCCCAGCTGGTCTTGGATGTTAGAGAGACAAAATCTATCTTTGCATAGACAAGCCATAAATTCACAGCCTTATGGACGATTTCATAGCTTTTCTCGTAATATCGGCAAGTTTCATTCTTGCTGCTCTTGTCAGCGCAAAGAAGAAAAAGAGCGGGCAGGCACAGAAGCCGCTTGCCAATCCCACACCGGTCGCACCGCACCGTGAGACTCTGGAAGAATATCTGGAAAGGCAGAAGAGGGCTGCCGAGGCACGCCTGAAAGAGGCTGAGGAAGCACACCGCAGGGAGGAATATGAGAGGCGTGCAAGGGAAGCCAGGGCTGAGAAGGAAAGGATTTCTGCAGAGGCACAGCAGCGGATAGCGGAGGAAGGCAGACCGTCGGAAGAAATTGCAGATGCGCTGGCCCGTGAAGCAGAACAGGCGGCAGCTGCGGCAGCCGGCAAACAGGAAGGTGCCCTGAGCTTTGACCCTGAAGAGATGGTCATATACTCTGAAATATTGGCCCCGAGATTTGAAGAATACTAGTTTTCAAAATATTTTATATATTTGCACAACAATAATGAGCAGCTAAAGGGTCTTGGGTCCCCCCCAGGATTCTTTTAATTTTTTTAATAATGGAAAAAGTACACTATCTGACACAACAAGGCATGGACGACCTGAAAAGGCAGCTTGAAGAGGCTGTCGCACAGCGTCCCATAATATCAAAAGCAATTGCAGAAGCACGCGACAAGGGTGACTTGAGCGAAAATGCTGAATATGACGCAGCCCGCGAGGCGCAGGGTCTACTCGAGCTCAAGATCAGCAAGCTGCAGGACACACTTGCCACTGCACGCGTCATGGATGAGAGCAAGCTCAACACCGACACCATCCAGATGCTGAACCGCGTGAAGATCAAAAACACCAAGAACGGAGCCATTGCAGAATACACTCTCGTAGGTGAGAGTGAGGCGAACTTCAAAGAGGGCAAACTTGCAGTGGGCACACCCATCGGCAAGGCTCTTCTCGGTCACAAGAAAGGCGACCTCGTGGATGTCCAGGTTCCTGCCGGCACCGTCACTTTCGAGGTCATGGAGATTTCTTTCTAACTACCAGCAGACATGGCAACAATATTCACCAAGATAGCTAACGGCGAAATACCTTCATACAAGGTTGCCGAGAGCAAGGATTTCTATGCTTTCCTGGACATCAACCCTCTTGCCGAAGGGCACACTCTGGTAATTCCCCGCAAAACAGAGGCCGACTATATCTTTGACCTCGACGATGAGACCTACGCAGGCCTCACTGCATTTGCTGCAAAGGTTGCAAAAGCCATCAGGAAAGCCATCCCCTGCAAGAGAGTGGGTGTGGCAGTGCTTGGCATGGAAGTGCCTCACACTCACATTCATCTGGTTCCTCTCCAGAGCGAGGGCGACCTCAACTTCGCAAACGAGAAGAAGCAGCTCACCCCCGAGCAGTTTGCCGCCATCGCCTCAAAGATTTCAGCCGCATTTGAAAACTAATCCGACTATATGAAAAAATATCTTCTCATGGCTGCAGTGCTGCTTCTGGCAGTGTCCTGCGCCAAGCCCAGCGCAAAAGTCAGCCTCCAGCTCAAGGATGCCCCGGGCCATACCGTTGAACTGTATCGTCTGGACGTCAACCGTTTCACGCTTGTAGACAGTCTTGCTGCCGGCAAGGATGGTGAGCTTTCCTATAAGGTTGAGCTTGCAAGCAGAGAGAATCCCGCATTCTATTATTTCTACCACAACGGCACCCGTCTGGCAGGATTTGTGGCAAAGGCAGGTGACAATATCTCTCTTGTGGCAGACACGCTCGGACGCTATACTGTGGAAGGTTCGGAAGAGAGCAGTCTGATGCTTGAGGTGGACACCAAGTTCGCCCAGGCAGTTGCGAAGATGCAGCAGATTCTTGATGAGCAGCCCGAAGATATCAACCGCCAGCTTTCAAAGGTTTACATCGACCACAAGCGCGCAATGGTGAACCAGGTGCTCGAGCACCCGTTCTCAATCACTTCTGCTGCTGCCTGCTTCCAGAAGTTCAACGACAATCTGCCAACATTCAACGAAAAGAATGATGTGTATATCTTCAGGATGGTTCTGGATTCGCTGTCAACCGTATACCCTGAATCTGAATATGTGAAGGCTCTTGGCAGGGAGGTTGAGCGCCGCAACAACATAAACCAGTTCAACAGCCAGCTTGACACTCTTGCAAGGGTCGGTATCCCCTCCATTGTGATGAACGATGTGCACGGCAAGCCGCAGAGCATCGACTCGCTGGCCGGCAAAGTGGTGCTGCTCTCTTTCTGGAGCATCGAGCAGAATGAGCACAAGGTGTTCAACCAGGAGATGAAACCCGTTTATGAAAAGTATCACAATCAGGGATTTGAGATTTTCCAGGTGAGCGTAGACACCGACAAGAGCGCGTGGGCCACAGTTGTCCGCAACCAGGATATTCCCTGGATAAGCGTGAATGACGGGCTGGGGCTCAACACTCCGGCACTGCGCAGCTACAACATCAATTCAATCCCCACGATGTACATCATAGGACGTGACTTTGATATTCTCGCAAAGGATGAATATGATCCCGCGAAGATAGAGGAGATTATCAAGGCAAATATCTAGCTGATTCTCTTCAGCACGACAACAGTTCTTGAAGGAAGGTAGAGCGAAAGCAGCTGCCTTCCTTTATTGTTTGTAAGGGTCTGTATCTTCTCTCCTACGCACACGCGTCCGAAACCGTCGAAACGGGTGTCGTCGCTTGAGAACATGACCTCCCACTCTCCTTCCGGTGCCTCGAAGGCGTAGTCGGGGAATGACTGTTCGGGATTGAAGTTGAAGGCGAACATGTATTTTTCCGTCCTTGTGAATGCCAGAACTTTGGAGTTGTTGTCGCAGCACCAGCACCAGTGGCCGCCTGCCAGAATCTTTTCTTTCCTGAACAGGCTTATCATGGTCTTGTCAAACTCTCTCAGTGCTTTGTAGTGGAGGTCGTCGCGGTCGCTTATGCTCCACAGCCTCCTGGCATGTGAATATGACCAGCCGTTCCCCTCGCGTGGGAAGTCTATCCACTCGGGATGCCCGAATTCGTTGCCCATGAAGTTCAGGTAGCCGTTGCCGGCGGTGGCGAGTGTCACCAGCCTTATCATCTTGTGAAGGGCCAGGCCGCGGTCTACTGTTATGTTCTGGTGCGCCTTGTCCATTGAGAAGTACATCTCTTTGTCTATCAGGCGGAAGATTATGGTCTTGTCGCCCACCAGCGCCTGGTCGTGGCACTCGGCGTAGCTGATTGTCTTTTCGTCTGCACGCTTGTTTGTGAGTTCGTACCAGAGTGAGCCCATGTCCCAGTCGTGGTCGTCGCGCTCTTTGATCCATTTGATCCACATGTCAGGCACTCCCATGCTCATGCGGTAGTCGAACCCCACGCCGCCTGTCTCTATAGGGGCCGCCAACCCAGCCATGCCGCTCATGTCTTCGGCTATGGTGATGCTGTCGGGATTGAGTTCCTTGACAAGCATGTTTGCCAGGGCCAGATATGTCACTGCGTCTTCGTCAACTCCTTCGTTGAAATAGTTGTCGTAGCCGCAGAAATCCACCTCCAGCCCATGGTTGAGATAGAGCATGCTGGTGACTCCGTCAAAGCGGAATCCGTCAAGCCTGTATTCTTCCATCCAATATTTCAGATTGGACAGAAGGAAATATTGTGTCTCGCTCTTGCCGTAGTCGAAGCAGCGTGAATCCCATGCAGGGTGGTTGCCGCGGGGGCCGTCGTGGAAATATGTGGTGTAGCTTCCGTCGAGGCGGCTCAGTCCCTCCGCTTCATTTTTCACTGCGTGCGAATGCACCACATCCATTATTACGGCTATTCCTTTCTTATGGGCGGCATCCACCAGTGCCTTGAATTCTTCAGGGGTGCCGTAGCGGCTGCTGAGGGCATAGAAGTTTGAGACCTGGTATCCGAATGAACCGTAGTATGGGTGTTCCTGAAGGGCCATTATCTGAAGTGTGTTGTAGCCCAGGTCTGCAATCCTCGGGAGTACGTTCTCCCGGAAATATGTGAAGCCAGCCACTGTCTCTTCTTCGCTGCTCATTCCTATGTGTGCCTCGTATATGAGCGGATTGGCCACTTTCAAGGCTTTTCTGCACTTCCATTCGTATGGTTTCTTCGGTGCCCACACCTGTGCGCAGAACACTTTTGTATCTGGGTCCTGAACGCAGCGGGTTGCGTATGCGGGGATTCGTTCCCCTCCACCACCTGGCCATTCCACAAACCATTTGTATAAGGCTCCGTGACATATTTCCGATTCGGGAAGGCGCAGTTCCCAGTTGCCGCCGCCCACAGGATGCAATGCATATTTTTCTTCGCGGCGGAATCCGTTGAAGTCTCCTACAAGGTATATTCTGCATGCATTTGGAGCCCACTCTCTGAACACCCACTGCCCGCATTCTTTGTGCAGGGGGTAGTACATCTGGTTGTTGACCTGGTCTGACAGTTTTGCACCGGGCTTTGCAATTGCAGCGCGGGCGGCCGTGACACGGGCTTTCCGGGCATCTATCGCAGCGCGGAATGGCATCAGATAGGGGTCGTTCTGGTATAGCATCGGCAGCTTTTTCATATCGCAAAGATACGGGTTTTAGAATTCAGATGTTCCGGCTTATTTCTGATCCAGTATTTCGTTCAGTTTCTGAGCTGTACCTGCCAGTTCTTCGCGGCAGTACTTTACAAGTTCCATGGCCTTTGCTATCTCGGTCTGGATCTGGTCCAGTGGATGTTCAGGGTCTTCTATCACTTTCACCAGCTGTTCGAGCTGTTCCATCGCCTCTTTGTAAGTAAGTTTCTCTTCCATATCGTTTTGTTTTTTCGTTTCTTGCTTCCTGCGCTGAGCGCCGGCAGGCTCTTTGGAGCATTTCGCTCCGCTCTTCCCTCCCACAAGCTACGCTTGCGGGCCCATATATCAAAGATAGTGATTCCGTCGGAGAAAAGCAAGCCTGAGGTCAGCGGACTTCTACGCTGATGTTGCCGTCCTTCAGCACCAGCACAAGGCGGTCACCTGGGCTGAGCGAATTGGCAGAGATGATGCGGCGTCCGTCTTTCAGCGCCAGTGCATACCCTTTTTCGAGGATAGAAGCCGGTGAGAGCAGCCGCAGTCGGTTTTCAATCAGATTCAGTTTCTGTTCCTGCCCGTTCATCCTGAGCCTGAGGGCACTGCGCATGCGCTCCACATCCTTGTCTATCAATGCTTTCTGTATTTCAGTCTTCAGACGCACAGCGCTTTTCACTCGTTCGGCGAGCCGCTCGGTGAGTGCGCTTTTCTCTCCTATCTTGCCACGGACGGCAAGTGACACGCGGGCGGCAAGTGATGTCAGGCACTGACTCTCCTCCACGAATATCTGTACGAAATAATCGGCAAGTGCAGTAGGGGTCTTGGTGTGGTCGTATGCCACCATATCCGCTATGTGGAAGTCACGTTCATGCCCTATTGCAGTGAGGACGGGCAGCGGGAACTGCGCTATGTTCACTGCAATGTCGTAACTGTCGAAGCAGGCCAGGTCTGTGGCGGATCCGCCGCCACGCAGAATCAGCACTGCGTCAAATTCATCCTGCCTTACTGCAACTGCATCCATCGCAGCGACAATCCCCTCAGGGGCATCGGCTCCCTGCATCGGAGCCGTAAAGAGTTCCGAATGGAACTTGAAACCGTACTGGTTGTGATGAAGATGCTCCATGAAATCGCCGTATCCCGCCGCCGTTGCAGATGAGATCACAGCCAGACGGCGCGGCAGTGCGGGCAGCTGCAGCCCGGCATTCATATCCATCATGCCTTCATTCTCAAGGCGTTCTATGGTACGCTTGCGCTCAAGCTCTGCATTGCCTATTGTGAATGACGGATCGACATCGGTGATATTGAGTGAGAGCCCGTATTGCTCTGAATACTGCACTGATGCCAGAGCCAGAATGTTCATGCCGGTCTCGAACTGCCTGCCCGTTTCGGCCTGGAACCTTGCCGACACCATCTGGAAGGTGCGGTTCCAGACAGTGGCCCGTACCTCGGCCTCCCTCACTCCTGTAGATGCATTGTTCTCGACAAGCGTGAGATAGCAGTGGCCGTTGCGGGCAATGCTCACCCCAAGTATCTCACCTCTCACCCACACCTGCCGTGGAAAATTCTCCTCCACCACATATCGCACTTCAGAAAGAAGCTCTCTCAGTCCGAATATTCTGTTTTCCATCATGTACAAACCTCCAATGAATAATTTGTTTGAAAATAAAGATACTATTTTTCCGGCTTTGACGCAATCTTCCAAATAAAAAATGTAATTTTGCGATATGAAAATCACAAAGGCAGAATTTGTCGCATCATCGGGTCGCGTGGCAGACAAGCCCAGGCTGGCCCTGCACGAATTTGCCTTTATCGGCCGTTCGAATGTGGGCAAATCATCGCTCATCAACTGTCTTTGCGGCAACAGCACTCTGGCACATACATCATCCACTCCCGGCAAGACCCAGTGCATCAACCATTTCCTTGTGAATGACAGCTGGTATATCGTGGACCTTCCCGGCTACGGGTTTGCAAAGGTGCCCAACAAGATCCGCGAGCAGATCAAGACAATGATTGCCGACTATGTAGACAACAGCCAGGAGATGGCAGTGCTGTTCGTGCTGCTTGACTCGCGTCATGACATACAGAAGATTGACCTTCAGTTCATGCTGGAACTGGGCGAAAAGGGCGTTCCCTTCGCCATAATCTTCACGAAGAGCGACAAGTCAGGCACAAACGCTCTTGCAGAGCAGATAGAAAAGAACAAAGCCACCCTGGCCGAGTACTGGGATCCTCTGCCGCCGATATTCATCACCTCATCAGCCAACGGCAAAGGACGCCAGGAGGTGATCGACTACATCGGAGAGACCCTTGAAATGCTTAACCAAAACATCTAATCATACACTCCAAAAATCATGGAATACGATCACACCCTCAAGATTTTCTCTTGCCGCAGCAGCAAGTATCTTGCTGAAAAGATTGCACTCAAACTGGGCGTAAACCTTGGCAATTCAGTAGTCACCACATTCAGTGACGGCGAGTTTCAGCCCGCATTCGACGAAAGTGTCCGCGGAGCCACTGTATTCATTGTTCAGTCCACTTTCCCGCCCACAGAGAACATCTTCGAGCTTCTCCTTATGATTGATGCAGCACACAGAGCATCAGCACATAAAGTAATTGCCGTGATCCCTTACTTCGGATGGGCGCGACAGGACCGCAAAGACCGTCCCAGAGTCAGCATCGGTGCCAAGATGGTTGCAAACCTTCTGGTTGCAGCAGGATGCGACCGCGTGATGACCTGCGACCTCCATGCAGACCAGATCCAGGGCTTCTTTGATGTTCCCGTAGACCACATCTACGCAAGCTCTATCTTCCTGCCCTATCTTCGCGAGCTCAAGCTTGAAAACCTCTCCATCGCTTCTCCCGACATGGGTGGCGCAAAGAGAGCCAACGCTTATTCCAGAATTCTCGGTGTGCCTATGATAATATGCCACAAGTCACGTGAAAAGCCGAATGTAGTGGGCTCGATGACCGCCATCGGCGAGGTTGAGGGCCGCAATGTGGTGATTGTCGACGATATGGTCGACACTGCAGGCACCATCACCAAATGCGCCGACATGCTCAAGGAGAAAGGCGCTCTCAGCGTACGCGCAATCTGCACCCACCCCGTTCTTTCGGGCAGTGCCTACGACCGCATCAACAAGTCAGCCCTCGAGCAGTTCATCGTAACCGACACTATTCCTCTCCGTCCCAAGGATGGTGATGACATCTCCAAGTTCAAAGTGCTCAGCGTGGCCGAGATCTTTGCGGAGATTATCTCAAAGGTATACAACAACAAGCCTATCAGCGATTCATTCGTATTCTAAACTATGACACTCGAGCCTGAAGTTTCAATCCAGTCTGTCTATGAGACCATAACCGGCAAGATCCGTGGATATTTCCAGAATGCCGGCAAGACACGCGCCGTGCTGGGGCTCTCCGGCGGCGTGGACTCAGCCATCGTTGCGGCACTTGCCGCAGATGCTCTCGGAGCGGAGAATGTGCACGGTATTCTGATGCCCAGCGGCTTCTCCACAAGCCATTCGGTGACTGACTCTCTGGACCTGGTTGAAAGGCTCGGCATAAGCTGCGAAACCATTCCCATCAGCGACCTCTACAACACTGCAATGCAGACAATGAGCGGGTTCTTCGCTGATGGGAAATGGAGCGTGGCGCAGGAAAACATCCAGGCGCGTCTGCGCGGGCTGATTCTGATGGCCTATTCCAACAAATTTGACGCGCTGGTGCTCAACACCTCGAACAAGAGCGAGCTCTCAACCGGCTACGGCACTCTCTACGGAGACCTTGCCGGCGCCATGATGGTGATTGCCGACCTCTACAAGACGCAGGTGTACGAGCTTTGCGATTACATCAACCGCGATACTGAGAGGATTCCGAAGCATATCCTGACCAAGGCTCCTTCAGCAGAGCTGCACGAAGGGCAGAAAGACAGCGATTCGCTGCCCGACTACCCCACTCTCGACGCTGTGCTGCATGCAATGAACGAAGAAGGTCTCACTGCCGACGAGGCTGTAGCCCGCTTCGAAGCCGAAGGAGGCGAAGAAGCTGCAGCAAAGGCGCGCCGCGCTGTTGCACTCCGCCGCGGCTCGGCATTCAAGATAATGCAGATTCCTCCCATCATCACAGTGTGCGGCAAACCTCTCGCACCTGCTTTCAAGTGCATTTAGCACCTATTCCCGCCAGTATGAAAGTATTCCTCCTGTCAATAGCCGTAGTGGGGCTCTGTGTCTTCGGGATGTGCTTCAACATCATTTTCCGCGAAAACGGACAGTTCCCCGACGGTGAGATATCGCACAACAAAGAGCTGCGCAAACGCGGCATCGTGTGTGCGAAGGAAGAGGAGCTCAGGCTCTGGGGCAGGAAAAACGGGAAAGACAACCCCACGTGCAGTGATCTCGGCTGCACATCATGCGGCGGCTGCCATATCATCGACGGCAAGACCGCACCGGAAGAGGCCAATCAGTAGATTATTATTCGTCGTCGTCCTCGTCGCGCTTGCGGAGGACAGCCTTGCGGAGGTCGAAGTTCTGGCCAAGGTATTTGCGGCGTACTTCAGGATTTGAGGCGAGCTCTTCGGGAGTGCCGCTTTCAAGTATCTCACCGTCATACAGCAGATACGCACGGTCTGTGATGGCCAGTGTCTCGTGCACGTTGTGGTCGGTGATCACGATTCCGATATTCTTCTTTTTCAGACGGGCTATGATATGCTGGATGTCCTCCACCGCAATGGGGTCGACACCTGCAAACGGCTCGTCAAGCAGGATGAACTTGGGGTTGATGCTTAGGGCGCGGGCTATCTCGCAGCGGCGGCGCTCACCTCCTGACAGCTGGATGCCCAGGCTCTTGCGCACTTTCTGCAGGCGGAACTCCTTGATAAGGCTTTCCAGACGCTCCTCCCTCTCCTCTTTGGGCACATGGTTCATCTCCATGATGGAGAGGATGTTGTTCTCCACGCTCATCTGGCGGAACACCGACGCCTCCTGCGCCAGATATCCCAGACCGAGCTGCGCACGGCGGTACATCGGCAACTTGGTGATTTCGGTGTCACCAAGGAAAATCTTGCCGTCGTTGGGTTTGATAAGGCCTGTGATCATATAGAAGCTGGTGGTCTTCCCGGCACCGTTGGGTCCGAGGAGCCCTACGATCTCACCCTGCTCGACCTCTATCGAAACACCTTTTACTACTGTACGCTGTCCGTATTTCTTTACAAGATTGCTGCTGAAAAGTTTCATATCGCGCAAAGATACATAATATTAAGACAATTCAAGCTGGAACTCACTTGCGAAATCCCTCATTTCCTGACTTCCCTCCATCATGACCTTTGCCTTTTCTGAAGGAAGATACGGCTTTGCCTGCTGCTCTGCCTCTGACATCGGAGCCTCGGCTACTTCAAGATGCACTCCTGCATTGGAAAGATAGCGCTGCAGCTTTGTCTGCAGGTCAAGGCGGCAGTTCTTGTCTATCCAGTCTTTCTGAGCCTTGTTCTTCACCATCTGTGTGATCAGATTCTTCTCCGCATCATACGCTGGCTTGTAGGCAGAAAGTCCCACCTTCAGGTTGGGCTTCTCTGTTTCATCGAGAATGCGCTGCCATGCTGCCGCAAGCCCCTCAGGCGTGATGGGGGTGAGAACAGTTGCTGCCTCCGCAGCCTTGCGCTCGTTTTCTGCCTCCTCCTTCACATCTGCCTTTGCCTGAGCCATAAGGTTTTTGATAGAAAGACCGCCCGCTGCAGGTCTTGCCGCAGGCTGAGGTGAAGCGGGAGCCGGTGCCGGCTGGGCCGCAGGCTGCTGCACTGCCGGCTGTGCCACTGGCTGAGGCGCAGGTGCGGGCTGGGAAGCCGCCGCAGGTGCTTGTGCAGCCACTGCTGCCGGTGCAGGCGCCGCCACTGCGGGCTGAGCAGCAACACTGGGGATCGATGCAGGGCAGAAGAGTTTTGACAGTTTTATGAGAGTGAACTCTATAAGGAGTCGCGGATTGCCGCTCTGCTTGTAGGCAGCTTCGCACGCAGTGGTCTCTGTCAGCGCCGCATAGAGGAATCCGATACCGCATTTGCGGCAATACTCATCATATCGTGCAGCCACTGTGGGAGCCAGTTCTGCAAGCCCCTTCGAAGTGGCGTTGCTGCATACGATGAGGTCCCTGAAATGAGAGCTGAGCCCCGATATGAAATGAAGCGAATTGAAGCCTTTTGAGAGAATTTCATCAAACAGCACCAGCGCATCGGCATAATTTCCTGCCATGAACATGTCTGTAAGGCGGAAATAGTATTCGTAGTCAAGCACGTTCAGGTTGCTTATGACCTGCTCGTATGTGATGTCGCTGCCGCAGAACGCCACAGTCTGGTCGAAGAGCGTGAGTGCGTCGCGCATTGCTCCGTCGGCCTTCTGGGCTATGATGTGCATTGCATCCTCGCTGATGGTGATGCCTTCGTCGGCAGCTATGCCGCGCAGGTTGAGCACTATGTCCTCGACACGGATACGGTTGAAATCGTAGGTCTGGCAGCGTGAGAGGATGGTGGGGAGAATCTTATGCTTCTCTGTTGTCGCAAGGATGAATATGGCATGTGCCGGCGGTTCCTCGAGAGTCTTCAGGAATGCGTTGAACGCAGCCTGGCTGAGCATGTGCACCTCGTCGATGATATATACGCTGTAGTGTCCGATCTGCGGAGGTATCCTCACCTGGTCTGTGAGTGTGCGGATATCCTCGACAGAGTTGTTGCTTGCAGCATCAAGCTCGTGGATGCAGTACGAACGCCCCTCCGCAAACGAACGGCAGCTCTCGCATTCGCCGCAGGGCTCCATGTCGGCACCCGGGTTGCTGCAGTTTATGGTCTTTGCAAAGATGCGGGCTGTACTTGTCTTGCCCACTCCGCGCGGACCGCAGAAAAGATAAGCGTGTGCGAGCTGGCCGCTCACAATCGAATTCTTGAGTGTGCGTGCAATGTTGTCCTGTCCGATGAGCTTGTCAAAACGGGCCGGACGATATTTTCGAGCTGATACTATAAACTGTCCCATAATCTACAAATATAGTAAATTCTGTCAACTCACACGGAATTTGTTTATTTTTGCGGCGGATATGAAAGAAACATCGGAGAACCTGGGCAGAACCAACACCGTGGTGACTATGCCATGTGGTCTGCGCGTCGCCTTCAGAAAGGCGATGTCGAGCGTGGCATACTGTGCGCTCAGCATCCAGTCAGGCACAGCCGATGAACCTGCAGGCCGGCACGGCATCGCCCACATGACAGAGCACATGATCTTCAAGGGATGTGCAAAACGCTCTGCCACAGCCATAAACAACCGCCTCGAGCGTGTTGGCGGCGAATTGAACGCCTATACCACAAAAGAAGAGACTGTGGTCTATTCAACATCTCTCAAAGAGGATCTGGAACGGGCGGCCGACCTTATCTTCGAGATTGTATTCACCTCGCTGTTCGACAGCAGAGAGCTTGAAAAGGAGAAAAGCGTGGTGGCAGACGAAATCAACATGTGCAAGGACACCCCTTCCGATTTCATATTCGAAGATTTCGAGGCCGCTCTGTACAAGGGGCACCCTCTTGCCCGCAACATCCTCGGAACCACGGCATCGCTGAAGCACATCACTTCCCAGGATATCAAGGACTATGTCAGGAAGATGTTCGTGCCCGCAGCAATGAGCTTCGTGGTGGTGGCGGACACATCGCTTGAAGAGATCACAGCGATGGTGCAGAGAATCATATCAAAGTATATTCCTGACGCGGCCTTCTCTGAGCAGAAGCCGGCAGGGCGCCTGAAACCGGAATGCAAGACTTTCTGCATCGACAAGGCACGCAAGTACCACCAGGCCAACTGCATCATCGGCAGCGAAGGATATTCGCTCTATGACCCGCGCCGTATATCGCTTGTGCTGCTCTGCAACATTCTCGGCGGCCCTGCAAGCAACTCACGGCTCAACGACCTGCTCCGCGAGAAGAAGGCGCTGGTATACAACATAGAGGCGAACTACACCCAGTACGCCACAACCGGCGTTGCCACAATCTATTTCGGCTGTGACAAAGACAATGTCGACAAGTGCATCTCACTTGTGACGGGAGAGCTGGAGCGCATCTGCCGCGAGCCCATGAGCGCCAGGGCTCTGGCCGCAGCGAAGAAACAGCTGCTTGCACAGCTTGCCATCTCATCTGAGAACGGAGAAGCGCAGGCGCTTTCCATCGGAAAGAGTGTGCTCAGCTACGGCAGCTGCCTCAGCGACGAGGAAGTCCGCGCCCGCGTGGAGGCTGTCACTGCAGAACAGCTGCTTGACACAGCCCGCGATGTCTTCGGCCGCGACAAACTATCAATGCTGATATACAGGTAATACCTTTCACATCGCAATGACAATAAACGAATACTGCACCACGCACTCCACACTGCCCGTTCCGGGGATAGCCGGCAACGGTACTGCGACACCTGCGGCAGTGTTCGACCAGAAAACACTTGACGCGCTGCACTGGATTGACCGCGAGACCCATCTGCGCACCAACCACGCCAGAATGCTTTCAGGCATGGAGGTCGGCGCACTGCTTGCCACTGTGTCACAACAGCTTAAGCCAAAGAACATCCTGGAAATAGGTGTATTTACGGGCTACTCCACCATCTGTCTCAGCCGCGGGCTGGCAGAAGGCGGAACAATCGACGCCCTGGAAATAAACGATGAGCTGGAAGACCTTATCCTGGAAGGTGAACAGCAGGCTGGCATTGCAGAGCATGTGCGGCTGCACATAGGCGATGCGATGGAGATAATACCCCAGCTGGACTCCACATACGATCTGATATATATTGACGCCAACAAGCGCGAATACCCCGATTACTGGAACATGGTGCGCGGGATGGTGCGCAGAGGCGGCGTCATCATCGCCGACAATGTTCTGTGGAGCGGGAAGGTGGTAGATCCCGACCAGTGCCGTGACGCACAGGGACAGGGAATACTCAAACTGAACGATATGGTTTTCGCCGACCCGGATTTCGACAACTACATCCTCCCCCTTCGCGACGGGCTCAACATTGCATTCAGGAAATAGAAGTTAACTCAGGTTTCGCAGATGCGAAACTTGAGGAAGTTAATCGTTGCGGCGGCGCACCTTGAGGCGGACAGCCTCGGGATGTGCGGCACAGAAAGCAGCGGCGTCTGACACAAAGAAGCAGAGGCAGCCGCCTCCACCCGCACCGAATGTCTTCACGCCCAGACAATCACCTTCATATCTGTCGATAATCTCCTGCAGCTCAGCAGGAAGCATCAGAGGAAACATCGCCACCTGAGCCTTGAAAGAGGCACGGAAATACTTCGCTGTGGCTTCGACATCACGCGCCAGAATCGCATTCCAGCACCCTTCCGCAGCGGCGGCAAGTGCAGCAACACCTTCAGGGTCGATATGTGTCTCGGCCAGGACATTGAACCCTGCAGGTCTCGGATAGGTCATCACCATCGCAAGGTGCTCCTCCAGCCAGTCAAGCACTTCGGCATCGTGGCAGCTCTCAATCTTCGATGGCCAGAAGCATTTGTCATACCAGTGGCGCACAAGCCCCGGCATGCAGATGCCTATTGAATCCTGGGCTCCTGACACGTGGCCCTGACGGCCGGGCTCATTCTCAAAGCAGAATGCCAGCCTGGCCATCATTTCAGGGTCCATGTCGGGAAGATGGTAGGGCCAGATCTTCTTCATCATATTGCGGGAAGAAGTAGACAGGCCGCATCTCTCCACTATTTCAAAAGTTGGCTCGAGCGACAGAGTGATGGCCCAGCCAGGATGGTGTTCAGAGACATACGGCTGGTCGATCCACGTGCCGGCAAGGTCGACACGGGTTGGCAGCATGCACTCGGTTTTTCGCAGATTGGTGGTGCTGCGCGCCTTCAGCCCCTCTTCGGGAAGCCTCTTGAGCACGTGATACTCTATGCCGCGGGCTGCGCAGAACTCCTCTTTCAGAGGTGAAGACCCGTCTTCGTTAACCACAAAGACATCAGGATGGAAACGGTCAACGCTCTCAGCGAAGTCCATCAGCCCCAGTCCGGTGTTGATGCACGCATCCGACACATAACGGATGGCTTTCACCATATACAGGCGCTCTGCCTCGGAATATATTGGTTTACGCCCCTTCAGCGCAACGATTGTGGCGTCGGAACCTATGCCCACATACAGATCTCCGAACTGTGCAGCCTCCTTGAAGAAGGCCACATGCCCGCTGTGCAGCATATCGTAGCAACCACTTACGAAAACACGTTTTTTAGTCATAACGCAAAGATACTGTTTTTTCTTGTTTTCCAACGGCGTTGAAGAGGCGTATATGTCTATTTGCTGAGACTCTGGTCAACCCAGGTCAGGCGTCCGGTGTCATATCCGCGGAATGACGCTTCGCCCAGAAGGGTCTTGATCACAGAATCACTCAGCTCGGAGGTTCTGGAAAGAATCCAGAGATAGCGGCCGTCACTGCCGCCCACAAGTGCGTAGCTGTAGTCTTCCGCCACCTTGAGGATACGGTAGTCTGAATAGAACGGACGGAAGAACGAAACTCTCAGATGCCCCGGTTTTGTCTTGTCTGGTATTTTGGCGACAGCTTCCTTGCTGCGGAACTTACCGTCTTTCCATCCCGAATTGACAACCTTGACATCACCGTTGGGCTTTAATGTATATGCAGCTGTTGCATTGTGTATTCCTTTCTCAAAGAAATGGTCTATTCTGGCAATCTCATACCAATTACCAAGATACAGAGGCAGAACCACATTTGAGGCAGGAGTATTGTTGACCTTGTTCTTTGCAGAGACGGCCAAAGAGGAAGCCAGCAGAATTGCCAGCACCGTCAACGATAACATTATTGTTTTCATAATTGCTTAAGATTTAAAGATTTGTGATTTGTTCTGTTTATTGCCAGGCTATCCTATAACCTGAGGTAATAAGAATTCAAAGACTGCCGGTCCTGCCTTTCAGGACAAGTCTGTAAGCCACAGACCGTGAATGTTGCACATCTCGAACACCGCCACAGGCTTGTCGTGACATGTGCAGAATTCAGCCTCCGGCTCCTCGCCGGGACGCAGGTAGCGCAGCTGGCCTCCGTTTTCGGTTTCCACATAGATGAACTGAATGTGGTGCGCATCGAGCATGGGGTGCGGCACCGAGCCGACCTGAACCTTGAGAAGGCACTCGTCATCCTTGCATTTCTTTGAGCCGCAAGAGTTGGTCAATACTGCCGGAAGGTGTTTTTCAACAGCTCCGTCAGAAGTTCCGGGGGTGAGTTCGATCATCTCCTCACCGCAGCATACGGGAGTTACACCGCTGTCAACGAGTTTCATGACAACATTCCCGCAGTGCTTGCACAGATAGAATTTTGTTTTCATGACATTTGATTTTTTATACAGGGGCAACGTGCTCCTGCCATACAAAATTAAAATCGTGGCATCCGGTTTTGTTATTGATTTCAAAAGTATTTTTCAATAATTGCAATTGATTTTATAAATTCACAAACAAAATCAAAAAGTTATGGAACTCAGACAGCTGAAATATTTCGTGGCAGTGGCCAATACACTTAATTTTTCAACTGCCGCAAAAAAGCTCTTCATCACGCAGGGGACCCTTTCGCAGCAGATAAAGCAGCTTGAGAACGAGCTTGGCAGCCCGCTTTTCCACCGTACATCCCACAACGTGATGCTTACCGATTCCGGGATGGAGATGCTCCCCATAGCACAGAAGATCATTGACGCCTCGGAAGAATGCAGGCAGAAGATAAGCGACCTGCGCAAATCACTCACGGGCACACTGAACATAGGCCTCACCTCCTCGTTCAGAGATCTGCTCAAAGACACTGTAAAGGATTTCATACGTCAGTATCCCGGGGTGAAGCTGAATATCGTTTACAAACCGGTGAAAGAGCTGCATGAGCTGCTTGAAACAGGCGAGATCGATTTCATGATAGCCTTCAAGCCTGCCGCCGCATACGAGCATGTGGATTCGGAAGAGCTGTTTACCTCTAAACTTGGTGCAATAATGCACAAAGACCATCCGCTTGCCTCAAGCGCACAGCTGTCATTCAATGACCTGCGGCGCCATCGAATAATCCTGCCCGGCAGCGGAATGCAGGCACGCAAGGCATTTGACAGGTTTGTGGACCTTGACACCAGCGACCTTGACGTGGCGGTGGAGCTGAACGACCCAGAAACCATAATGTCGCTTCTGCACGGCACTCGGCTTGTTGCCATCGCCTCCTCCCTGCTGCTGAAATACGACTCTTCACTTGTGGCCGTCCCGCTCAAGGAGGCGCCACGCGACATGATCACCTGCGTCCACTGGCTGCACAACGCCTACCGCAAACGTTCAGCCCTGAAATTTGTAGAATTACTCAAATGCAATAAGATATTGTACGAATAATTTCGTAGATTGCACTTCAAACCAAAAAAACACATGAAGAATATGAAAAGAGTTGCCTTCAAAATGAAACTGAATCCGGGATTCAAGGAAGAATACCGCCGCCGTCATGCAGCTATCTGGCCCGAAATAGTCAAACTGCTGGAAGATTCCGGAGTAAGCGACTACAGTATCTTCCTGGACGAGGAGACAAACACCCTCTTCGGAGTACAGAAGGTTTCCGGAGAACAGGGAAGCCAGGATTTGGGCGGCAATGACATTCAGCAGAAATGGTGGGACTACATGGCAGACATCATGGAGGTCAACCCCGACAACTCACCGGTGTCCATTCCGCTCGAGGAGGTCTTTCACCTCGACTAGTGCACCGGCATAACGGCACATGGTTATTTTCCTGAAATATGGCCGCGGATGACACGGATGCCCGCGGGAGTTGACGAAACTGCAAGAATCCAGTCGTTGCCAAGGTCACAGAGTGAGTTCCACAAGGCGCTGCCGCTTGTCTGATCTATTTCAAACGGGCGGGAGGTTCCGCGCATTGAGGTGAATTTACCATCCGCCCCTATCTCACTTATGGGACAGGCCGCCACCTCCATCACCGCATGAGTGTGGTCGGCCACATGTGCGCCTTCTGAAGACTGATAGCTCAACACCACATAGTTCTCTGTGCGTATGAGATACGGCGCACCTGCATAGATTTCCGACCAGTCAGGAGCGGAGGCCAGCGGATTGAATCTGGCAGATGAACGGCCGGTGATGCACTCCGGCCAGTTGTCACTTGTATTGCAGCTGATTATCTGCGGATGAAGCTTCTGATGCGGCGCGTTGTGCTCGATTGCCAGATACATGCTGCCGTTGAGCATCATCACAACCGGCATTCCATCCCTGAAGCCTTTTGTATAAGCGACCTGTCTCACCTCTCCCCAGGTGTCGCCGCCGTCATGCGACTCAATCACCGATATGTTCTGGAACTTGTGCCCGTCCACAAAATATGGTGTCTCATCTGAAAAGTATACCTGGACAGTACCGTCGGGGAGCACATTCACAAAAGGTTCCCAGCACCCCGCCACGGAATTGTCACTCCATCTTTCAGACTGGAATACGGGAGTCAGGTCACTCCAGACCGCGCCGTTGTCATCACTTGCCGAGACAGCTATCGAGTATGGATAGACAGAGCTCATCCCTTTGTACGGACGCAGGTTCGTTGCGAATATGATGCGGCCGGGATGGTATTGATGGCCGGCCGGAAGCTGGGCAAACTCAGGATTGTCAACTGAAGCCTCAAAACTTTTCCATTCGGCAACAGGCTCTGACCAGGTGACGCCGTTGTCTTCACTCAGGCAATATGATGATCCCCCACCGCTGAAAAAGACCAGCATAAGCCTGCCGTCGTTCAGACGGTGCACCCTGGGGTATCCTCCCCATGCCACAGTCTTTTCTCCGGATCTGTCCCATTCAATGACAATGCCTCCAGTTTTCGCAATTCCTGCGGCGGATTTCTGTACGCCGCAGGAAATCATTGCGAAAGCAGAGGCAATAGCAAAAACCTTGATGAGCAGTTTCAAAACTATCTCTTGCACATCAAAGGAATTGACGACGAACCTTCAGGACGGTCGTAAAGCTCACAGTGGCAGTCACCGAGGTGTTTAACCTTGAAGCCGTTTGCCTTGTACTCTTCATAGTTGAAGGCGTTGAGCTCGTCGATGGCAATCTGGTGGAATTTGTCGAAATCAGGCCACCATTCCCAACCGCTGCCGAAATCATTGTATAGGAATGCATCTGCGCACTGCTTGCCAAGCTCGGGAGTCACATAGAAAGCACCCATTGCAAGTACGTTCACACCGTTGCCGGTGATAGCGCGGAATGCTGCGGGAACAGACTCCACAACACCTGCATGTACGCCGGGGCATTTGCTTGCTGCAATGTGGATACCCATACCTGTGCCGCAGAAGATGAGGGCGCGTTCGAACTCTTTCTCAGTAATCATTGCACCTACGCGGAGACCGATGCGGTGGAACATGAGTTCTGTATCATCGGGATCTGAATCGGCCTTCACTCCGATGTCAGTAACTGTCCATCCCTTCTTCTCGAGATATTCCTTGATTGCTTCCTTAAGTGGATAGCCTGCGAAGTCAGCGGCCATCAGGATCTGTTTGTCTGCTACTTTTTTCATTGTTTATATGTGTTAGAATTGTTTTGTGTCCGTCAATGTGACTGATGTCTACAAATTTACTAAAAAATAATTAAGTCCTGCAATTAATTTCTTCTGCCGCCCATGAATATCATGACATAATACATGAGGGTTGCCAGAGATGAAAGTGCGGCGACAACATATGTATAAGCGGCTGACTTGAGGGCACTGGTAGCATACTCATGGTTGTTGTAGTCTGTTATTCCACTGGCATTCAGCCACTCCAATGCACGGTGGCTGGCATTCACCTCAACCGGAAGTGTAACCACCGAAAAGAGTGTGGTGAGGCCGAACAGTACTATTCCGAACAGCATGAGCTGAGGGAATATGTTGATGAGAAGCATACCCAGAAGCAGCACCCATGTCACTATGCGTGATGAGAAGCTTACCACAGGCACCAGCGCCGAGCGCAGCTTGAGCGGAGCATACCCCACCGCATGCTGCACTGCATGGCCGCATTCATGGGCCGCCACGGCAGCTGCCGCAACAGAGCACGAGCCGTATACCCCCTGGCTGAGGTTGACAGTTTTGGTCTGGGGGTTGAAATGATCTGTCAGAGTGCCGGCAACGCTTGTCACCGTCACATCATATATGCCATTGTCACGGAGCATCTTCTCCGCCACCTCGCGTCCGGTGAGGCCGTATGCCACGGGGACCTGTGAATATTTTGCAAACTTTTTCTGCAACGAGCTCTGAACGGCATAGCTCAGAATCGTTATTGTAATAAAGATAATCCAGTACATATCTGTCTATTTAAAGTATTTATCATTGAAATTGACCAGAAACACCTGTTTGACGCCGCGGGTAAGAGCCGTATACAACCATTTCAGATCTTCTACCGTCATCTCGTCCATCCAGAAGGGATTGTCGATGTAGACGCACGGCCATCCGCCTCCCTGCGATTTGTGGCAGGTTATCGCCGTGGCATACTTGATCTGCAATGCATTGAAATACGAATCCTCCCTCACCGCCTCATAGCGTTTCTTTTTTGTTGTAATATCATCATAATCGGCCCAGACTCCTTCAAACAGGGCGTTCTGCTGTTCTGCAGTGAGCGAAGCCTGCTCGCTGTCAAGCGTGTCCAGGATTATCTTCGCAGTCACATCCATGTCGTCGTAATCGGGGAAACGGAGTGTTGCTTCTGCAAAATGCAGACCATACCGTTCTTCATAGCGGCGCACTTTCTGCAGATGGCACATGTCACCGTTCGCCAGAAAAAATGCAGGATCCTGCTCTTCACGGTCGCTCTTGAACTGATAGCAGTTCTTCACAACCATCAGTTTGTCACCCCTTGTAAGCTGCTCCTCACGGAACAGCACCGTTCCGCGTATGCCGGAATTATACCGGTTCGCCCTTTTGTTTGAACGGCAGAGCACCACCACGTCATCAAGACCGTAGCTCCCTATGCTGTCATTCAGGCTCTCTATCAGGTCGCCTCCCGTAATACGTTTTATATCGTCGAATCCGTCGATCTCAAGCTGCGGCAGCTCCTCCACCCCTGCCTCTATCATATTGCGGACTATGGTGGCGTTGTGCAGAATCCCCGACTCCTTCTCCTGCCTCACCACATCCTTCAAATCAGCCGAATAGAGCTGCCCGTAGGTACTTTGCATGAAGTCGACGTCCAGTGCGGGGCTCTCATCCATTCCAATGGGAGGCAGCTGACCGCGGTCACCTATGAAAACCAGCTTGTTGCCGGGCTTGCTGCGCACATATTTCACAAGGTCTTCCAGCAGGTCGCCGCTTCCGAACATATTGCCGCCACCCGTGTCGATGGTGATGAGCGAAGCCTCGTCAACTATGAAAAAGGTGTCACTCAGTTTGTTTACGTCCAGACTGAACTTGCCGAATGCGCCATCGAGGCTTTTCTGCCGGTAAATATATTTGTGAATTGTGAAAGCATCGTAACCAGTGAATGACTGGAGCACTTTTGCCGCGCGGCCGGTGGGTGCCATAAGCACAAAACGCCTGCGGCACTGCTTGAGGGTCTTTACAAATGCCGCCACGGCCGAGGTCTTGCCTGTGCCCGCATAACCCGCAATTATCATCATATCATGGACGGGATCGGCCGAAAAGGCGCCGAGCCGCTCGAACAGAGATTGCTGGTCTTCTGTCGGAGGAAAGGCAAGATTCGCCCTGATAAGTTCTGCCAGATTGCCTGTAATCATACCGGCACTACAATTTTTTGCGGACAATCATACTGAGGGCCGCGTAGAGTCCGAGACGCCCCACTATCATCTCAATGCCCATCACCACCTTTGCAAAGGTTGACACTGCATCAAAGTTAGACACGCTGCCAACACTTCCGAAAGCAGGTCCGATGTTTCCGACCATTGCCACTGCAGATGTGAAAGAGTCGGTCATATCCATGCCGCAGGCAGCATAAACCAGAGCACAGATGATTATTATCACCACATAGAGGATAGTGTAGAGAGCCACACTGCCCACCTGCTCGCTGTCAGCCACTGCGCTGCCGAATTTCACGGGTATCACTGCATTAGGGTAGATTGTGCGGATTATCTGCGCCTTCAAGGCTTTTGCAAGCACCCATACGCGGTCGGCCTTGAGACCTCCGGAAGTGGAGCCCGAACAACCGCACTGCACAGAAAAATAAAGGAGCATGAAAATGGTGAAAACCGGCCAGACAGAGGTGTCGACAGTGGCAAAACCTGTTGATGTACCGATAGAGACCACATTGAACAGCGCCTGCCAGACAGCCTCCAGCGGATTGTCGAACTGGTGGTTTGCTATAAGACTGGCAGATACCAGAACCACTCCCACAAGCAGTGAGAACAGGAAAAACTTCACGATAGGGTTTCTGAAAAGCTTGGTTGACTTTCCCACCAAAGATGTGTAAAGCAGACCGTAGTGGAGAGACGACAGTATCATGAAGAATACAGAAATCAATTCAATCCAGTGCGATCCGTATGCACCTATCGATGCGTTTCGGGTGCTGAAGCCGCCCGTCGCCACTACGCTGAACGCATGGTTCACAGCGTCAAAAAGCGGCATTCCGCCGATGACATACAGCACAACTGCCGCTGCAATCATTGTCAGATAGACGGTAAGCACCACGCGCACAAGCTTGTTAGAGCGGAAGTTATAGTTGCCAGCCGACATGTCCGAAACCTCTATATGACTCATTTTCAGACGTATAGAGCCAGAAGACGGCAGAATCACCAGCATGAACACCACTACGCCCAAACCTCCGATGAAGTGTGTTGCAGAGCGCCAGAAAAGCAGCCCCTTGGGCAGAGCCTCGATGTTGTTGAGAATAGTCGCGCCGGTGGTGGTGAAGCCCGATACGCTCTCAAACCACGAATTGACCAGCGAGAACTCACCGCCCCACAGTGCATACGGCATCATGCCGAACACGCAGGAGAGGAACCAGGCGAAGAACAGGATTGTGAACCCCTCGCGGGTGCTGATGCTGTTCTGGTCATGCCCCACGAAGATAATGGGAAGAATGCCCACCGTCAGTGTAAGTATTCCGCTGAGCAGCAGCGGAGAGAACGAAGAGTCAAAATGGTTGACCGCCGCCACGAGTGCCGACAGCAGCATGAATCCGGCGTCCAGCAGGAGCGCCAGTCCGATGTTCTTTGTGATGACTCTGACGTTCATTGACGTTACACTTTATCTCTGGTGGCAACCTTGTGGTCTTCTATCAGGTCACGCACAGTATCGTTCAGTTCCGACAGGTCGTCGTTGCGGTTGCTGATTTCAACTGTGTACTGTTTGCGGTAGCTGCGGTAGTTCTTGATGCCGTTCTTGATCTTCTCAAGCGGATTGATAAGGTAGAAGTTCAGGAAATAGTTGAACAGAAGCACCACGATAAGACCCACTGCAACAGATGCGAATGCGGGCATTATGCTGCGGTAGAATGTGTCGTCGACCTTCTTTGAATTTGCCATCAGGGCTGTCTGCCCGGCACTGGTAAGCCTTTCGATATATCCTCTCAGCTTCAGGTAGAAGGGCTGCTGACGGCTGAAGAACCAGTCACGGCGCGTCTGAAAGTCCTGCTTCATGATTTCGGTGCTTTCCCTGAGCACCTGCATGTATGCTGTGTAGGCCAGCAGCACGCTGTCGGCCTGAGCATGCTCGGTGGAAGTGGTGAAAGCCTGGCGCAGCTGCTCGAGACCGGCCGCAAACTCTTCGCTGAACCTTTCACCAGGCTCGATGAACGACACCGCAGCTCCTGAGTCAGAGACCGACAGTGCGTTGAGCATCTCAAGGTTGTAGTCTTCGGCAAGCATGGTGAGATTACGGGCCATATTCACACTGCGGACGTTATCTTCGATGGTTCCGGACATCGCTTTGTTCATACGCGTGAACTCGAATATGGCTATCACGCTGGAGAACAGCAGGATAGTCGAAAGCACCAGAAAGCCGAGCCTCACTTTGCGTTTCAGGCTCTTATTCTTTTTGTCAATTCGTTTCATAGAACATGTTTGGCAGGTTCTTACCGCAAACTTATGAAAAATATAGCACTTAATTGTAAGATTTTGGGCAAATTTGCATTTACTATAGGTGCACAGGCTAATATGAAAGACATCTCTGCTCTTGAAAAAGCTTATAAAAACGACGGCGCGGCCCTGCTGGCCGTGTGCCGCCGCTATGTGTGCGACGAGCAGACTGCGCAGGACATGCTGCAGGACGGATTCGTTACGGCCTGGTGTAATTTTGACAAGTTTGAAGACCGGGGGAAGGGGTCTCTGAAGGCATGGCTGTCAAGGATAATGGCAAACACCTGTCTGATGTACCTTCGCAAGAATGACCTGCTTAAAGAGAGCAGGGAGATCACAGAAGCGGAGTACCGGCTGGTGGATCCCGGCGGTCTTGCAGAGATGGTGCAGAAGATGGACAGCGGCACACTGCACAGCCTGGTGGCCGGTCTTCCTCCTGACGAACGCACCGTTTTGAACCTGGCTGTATTCGAGGAGTTCACCCACAAGGAAATCTCCAGGATGCTTGGAATTTCCGAAAGCAACTCAGCCACCAGACTCCACAGAGCGAAAAAACATCTTGCAGAAAAAATTGAACAGTATGAAAAAAGATAATACACAATGGATTGACATTCTGAAAGAGAAGGTTGATTCTTATGAAGGAGAAAAACCGGCAGCAAGCTGGGAGGATATGCGCGACAGGATGCTGGCCGCCGACAGACGTGTCAACATGCGCAAATGGTGGGTCACTGCAGCGGCAGCCTGCCTGACTGCTCTTGTTGCAGGAGGCATATTCCTGAACCAGAAGCAGAATGCAGCTTTGCCTGAAGAGAGTTTTGCAGACGCTGATGAAAAGATAGAAGTGGTCACATCCAATCAGACAGCAGCACCGGCAGAGTTACTGGCAGAAGTCCCTGAAGAGAACGCTCAGATTGCCGGAGCACACAGCGGTGCAGCAAAGACTGCGGGGAGTCCGGTTGAGATGCCTTCCGATGCAGTTTCTGAGCCTTCAGCTCAGGCAGGACCATCCGATGCAGCAGGGTCGTCCGACTCTGCAGAGCCCGGGCAGGAAACAGACAGTGAAGAGACATCAGCTGAAGACAATGCAGAGAGTGTCACAAATGATGCTGCAGTGAAGCAGCAGGGCAAGACCAGTCAGTTTGCATTTGCAGAGCCTCAGAAGAAGCAACGCGGCGGCAGGTTCTCGATAGGCGTCAACGGCCAGTTCGGCAATGGTGACGCCAACAACAGCAAGCTGGCCTCCTACAGCCAGGCACCGCATGTGCCGTCAGTTCCAAAAGACAATCCATACGGTTCCCTGACATTTGCAATGGCAGTGGCGCGCACCGAATATCATCATGCGGCCCCCATATCATTCGGAGTGTCTTTCCGCTACGACATGCCTTCCGGCATCTACGCCGAGAGCGGACTGAGATTCACACAGTTCCTCACCACAGTGACCCCTTCCGGTGCAAAGCAGGCGCTGCTGTATGCAGGCGTTCCGGTGGGGCTTGGATACAACCTGTTCAGCAATGACAACATAGGAGTTTATGCTTCAGGCTACTATATGCCCGCAAAATGCATCGCCGGCCGCGAAAGCACCAACTATCCCACAAACTCCACAAACCGCAACGACATACCCCTCCAGCACAGCGCAGGAATCAGCGCCGGTGCAGACTACACAGTGTGGAACATGATAAGCATCTACGCCGAGCCCACCCTCTCATACTATTTCAAGAGTGAGAATGCACCTGTGACAATCTTTACAGAGAATCCTTTCTATTTCACCCTCAATGTGGGTGCGAGATTCAATTTCTAGAGCCGGCTACTGCTCTTCCGGCGAGCAGTATTTCTTGATCACGCTGTACGATTCGGCAACGCCGAGTTCGCCCGCCTTGCTTATGTCCTGACACCCCTTCTCCTTGTCTTTCAGGAATATCTGGACCAGTCCGCGGTTGAAATACGCCTCTTTCAGATAAGGATATATCTCCAACGCCCTTGTATAGTTGACAACAGATGCCGGAAGGTCGCCGGAGAGGCAGTACAGGTTGCCGAGATTATAATAGACATACGGAAAATCTTCGGCACGTTCGGCCGCCGACAGCATATCATCAATTGCTGCGCTGTAGTCGTAGGTTGTGGTGGCACGGTCTTTCACCACGGTCTTGGTGGTCTTGCCGGTATTGTCCATCGTGAGAGTCTGCACACTGTTCTCCATATTTGCGATGAACTCTATCATCTCGGCCTGAAGCACACCACGGTTCATATAATAGAACGGATTGTCGGGGCTCAGGTCAATTGCCACATTGTAGCTGCCCGCCGCAGAGTTGAACTGGCTTGCGGCAGTCTCATAGATCGCCTTCAGGAAATAGAGCGTTCCATTGGTGTCGCCATACTCGCCTATCAGTTTCTCAACTTCTGCAAGACACGCCCGGGCATCCTTGCGCAGTTCTGACTTCTCCGAGCCGAATGTCACAGTGCCCTCCATCAAGGCCATGAATTCATCATATTTCTCGTGAATCAGGCGGCTGCCGATGCTCCCCTCTGCCTTCTCCTCCATATCCTGCTTCGGCAGGAACTGGCACATGGGTTTCAGACGGATGTCAACCTCGCGGTACTGAAGCAGCTCGTTGTCAAAATTCTTCTGAGCGAAGTCTGCATCAAGAGCGAGCAGTGAGTTGTATTTCTTGGTTGTATCTGCAAAATCAGCATATCCCTCGTCGGTGGATGTCTTTGCGCGATATTCCTGGATCTTGCGGTTCGCAAGGTCATAGTCTTCCTTCGAGGCGCGCCACTGGCCCAACATTGATTTAGCGTATGAACGGTTGATGTATGCCTTGGCAAAATCGGGATACAGCTCGATGGCACGGTCGTAATCGTTGACCGCCTGCTGATAATAGCCTTTCTGCATGAACATCGCGGCGCGGTTGAAATAGGCCAGCACATTGCCGGGATTGATATTTATCACACGGTCGAGATCATCTATGGCGTTGTCATATTCGCCTACCTGGGCATATATCAGGGCACGGTTGTAGAGAGTCAGGGCATTGCCGGGCTCTTCCTCCAGCACTCTGTCAAGGTCCTTTATGGCATGGTTCCAGTCATTCTTCTCGTAAAGCAGGATGGCGCGGTTGAAATAGGCGTAGGTGTTGGTGGTGTCGAGCCTTATGGCGTGGTCAAGGTCTGCTATGGCCTCGTCATACTTGTTCTGAAGCGAGTACAGACGTGAGCGGCGGATATATCCTTCGCTGTCCTGGCGGTCAAGTTCGATGGCCTTGTTGTAGTCTGCAAAGGCTTTGATTGTATCTCCCAGGAACAGATAAGAGGCACCTCTGTTGAGATATGCGCCGCTTTCCTCGGGTTCCTTGTGTATGAATGTGTTGAAATCCTGCACCGCCTTTTCAAACTGCTGTGAGAGGAAGTATGTCACACCGCGGCTGAAATAGAATCCGCTGTAGCCGGGCCTCAGATCCACCGCCTCCTGTAGGTCATCCAGAGCCTCTTCGTACCGTCCCAGACGGCTTCGGGTTATGGCGCGGTAGTGATATGCATAGGTATAGAGCGGGTTCCTCTTTAGGCTGAGGTCAAAGTCACGCTCGGCACCGTTAAGGTCGCCCAGATTATATTTGGCTATGCCGCGGAAGAAGAATGCCTCGGGACTTACTGTGTCAATTCTTGAGAGAATATTGAAATTCTCTATTGCAAGTGAATATTTTCCGTCGTTAAGGGCCTGCCTTCCCGCATAGTAGAAATGCGAGGGGTCATACTGGGCGTGCATCTGCGCACTCAAGGCGAATACGAATGTGAAAACTATGAGCAGGCGTTTCATTTTCTGGTGCTGCACGGCCCTCCTACCGGATTCTCAGCCTTTCTCCAATGCGGAGAACCTTCTTCGAGCTGATGCCGTTGAGCTTGCATATCTTGGCAACTGTCGTGCCATTGCGCGTAGCAATCTTGCCGAGGGTGTCACCGCTCTTCACCTTATAATATACCGCCTGCGAAGCGGCACGCGACTCTGCATCGGTCTGGCCGCTGTGAGAGTATATGCTGAAATAGTCCTTGCGGAGTGTGAACAAGTTATCTGCAATCATGCGCCCCGTCTCGAAATTGAAGATACGTTCGGGGTCGAAGGTCTGCCCTTTGTAGCGTGTCTCGAAATGGAGATGGGGACCTGTGCTGTGGCCTGTGCTGCCACCCAGACCGATGGGATCTCCTGCACGGACGGGCTCTTCAGGCTCCACGAATCTTTTGGAAAGGTGGGCGTAGTAGGTCTCCAGTCCGTTTGAGTGGCGGATTATTACCATTTCACCATACCCGCCTGTCTCACGGCTGCCGCATGAGCAGCGCACCACACCGTCGAATGCAGCGCGTACGGTGTCACCTGTATCCAGATTAAGGTCCACACCGGTATGCGGACGGCTGTGGCGCACTCTGTATTTTGAAGTGACCTTCCCTATTATCGGTGCGCAATAGCCGTGGTTTTCATCGGCCAGGAGAAGGTCCACCGTTTCGGGGATCTGCGACGCAGGATATTTTCTATATATGTATATGTCTTCTGTGCTCCAGTACTCGTCGAAAACGAATGTGCTGTCGATGCCCGGACGGGTGTGGTGAATGTAGTCCCATGTCTGATCATCAAAGAGGACTATGTCCACATATTTGTCATCTGTATGGATTGTGTCTATCGCAACACGTATGGCGCCGGGGCAGCGCTCTATCACATACGGCTCGATTGTATATCTTTTTCCTCCGAACACTCTGGTAAGGACGCCCGGCTCGGGGGCTTCATCAAAATAGTCCTCGTCCTGCGCCGAAAGAGTGAAAGCAGTGAATACCAGCAATATATATATGATAAATCTTTTCATAAACCACAAAAAAAGTTCGCGGGCTTGAAGGGGGCGAACTTACTGATTTAGAGCGGAAAACGGGTCTCGAACCCGCGACCTTCGGCTTGGGAAGCCAACGCTCTACCAACTGAGCTATTTCCGCGTTGATGGTTGCAAAATTAAATAATCTTTGATAACTTTACAAAGATATTTCGAACAATAATATTATCATAAAATACTCAAGATATGTTACAACCTAAAAAAGTCGTTTCTGCATTTCAGAAGAACTTCGGCAAATGCAAATTCTCTTATTTCACATCTCCCGGCCGTATCAACCTCATAGGTGAGCACACCGACTACAACGGTGGATTCGTACTTCCCGCAGCAGTTGACAAAGGCATAAGTCTGGCAATCGCTCCCAACGGTTCCACAGTGGTGAACGCATACTCCATGGATTATGACGCAACCGTTACTTTTGATGTCAATGCCAAGGAGAAACCCGCAGAGCAGTGGGCATGCTACATCTACGGTGTAATCCAGGAGATGAAAGAGCGCGGCGCACAGCCCGGCGGTTTCAACTGTGCATTCGGCGGTGACGTGCCCCTCGGTGCCGGCATGAGTTCTTCCGCAGCTCTCGAAAGTGTGTTCGGCTATGCTCTCAACACTCTGTTCCACTGTGGGTTCAAGCGCGAGGAGCTTGCAAAGATCGGTCAGATGACAGAGCATCACTATATTGGTGTGAACTGCGGCATCATGGACCAGTTCGCATCACTTATGGGCAAAGAGGGCAAGGTTATCCGCCTCGACTGCCGCTCACTTTCTTACAAGAGAGTACCTTTCAACCCCAAAGGATACAAGATCGTGCTTATCGACACAATGGTGAAGCACAACCTTGCAGCAGGTGAATATAATGTCCGCCGCGCACAGTGCGAGGCCGGCGTTGCAGCCATAAAGAAAGACTATCCCGAGGTTGAGCTTCTCCGCGACGTCACTCCCGCCATGCTGGAGCAGTACAAGAACGTTCTGGAACCCATCGTATACCAGCGCTGCTCATTTGTTGTCAAGGAGTCACCCAGGCTTCTTGCAGGCTGCAAGGACCTCGCAAAGGGCGACATCCCCGCTTTCGGCGCAAAGATGTTCGAGACCCACGACGGCCTCAGCAAAGACTACGGAGTAAGCTGCGAAGAGCTTGACTTCATCGTTGACATCGCACGCAAGACCGACGGTGTTGTGGGCGCACGCATGATGGGTGGCGGATTCGGCGGCTGCGTCATCGCAATCGTCCGCAGCGGTGCAGCGAAAGGCTACATCGAGGCTGTGAAGAAGGCATATCTCGCCAAATTCAACAAAGATCCCCGCGTGATCAATGTAGCAATCTCTGATGGTGCAAAGAGATGGAACGTCCGCAATCTGAAATAAAACACTATACGCTCCGCAATGCATCCGGTGCCGAAGTCACGCTCAGTAACCTCGGTGCCGGCATTGTTGCAGTGAGGGTTCCCGACGCAGCAGGCCACATCGACAATGTCGCACTCACCTACGGCAATCCCGCCGACTGGTGCAACGACGGCCCCTGCGCAGGCAAGATTCCCGGCCGCTATGCAAACCGCATAGCCCTGGGAAAATTCTCCCTGGACGGCAAAGAGTATTCGCTTGCCATAAACAACGGCCCGAACCATCTTCACGGCGGTCCCGACGCACAATGCTTCGCCAACCGTGTATGGGAGGCCGAAGAGTTTGACGGTGGCGTGTGCTTCACTCTGCACAGTCCGGACGGTGACGCCGGATATCCCGGAGCACTGGACATAAAGGCGCAATACATCTGGAGTGACAGCAACAAGCTCACGCTCAAGATAACGGCAGTGAGCGACGCCCCCACCATCGTGAACCTCACAAATCACGTATACTTCAACCTGCTGGGAGCGGAAGCAGCAGAAAAGGCTGGCGCAGACGGCAAAGGCGCAGTGCTCGGACACACACTCAAACTGTATGCATCCCGTTTCCTTCCTTCAAGCGACTCGCTCATTCCCACAGGCGAGAAGGCTCCTGTTGCCGGAACCCCGATGGACTTCACTTCGGCAAAGCAGCTCGGACGCGACATATCCGCAGACTTCGAGCCTCTCAAGTTCGGCAAGGGCTATGACCACTGCTTCTGCATCGACGGCTACGACGGCACTGTCCGCCCCGCCGCAGAACTCTGCTGTGCAGAATCGGGCCGCAAGGTGACAATGTCCACCAACCAGCCCGGAGTGCAGATATACACAGGATGCTGGCTGGACGGCTGTCCCGACTCCCCCACCGGCTACAAGTATCACGACTATGACGCAGTTGCGATGGAGTGTCAGGCATTCCCCGACTCACCCAACAGACCGGACTTCCCCTTCAAGCCCCTCCTTCCCGGTGAAACCTACACCAACATCATCGAGTGGCAGTTCCAGTAACTTACTGATTTCCACACAAAAATAAGCTACTATTTTTTAACCCCGAAAGTCATATTAAAGATTTCCGGGGTTTATTAAATAATCTTGTATGATATAAATCCATTTAATAGATTTGGAGAAAAAATAGAAAATGGAAATACCCTTCACTTATGGCAAAATAGTCAAAGACACTTGTTCTTCCTGAAGAAAATCGGAACTGACGAATGGACAGACTTTATTTGTGGTCGATTCAACGATACAGGTAAATATATCTCAGCTCCAGTGGCAAGACATCTGGTAAGGTTGACGTAGTACATCAGCATGATTCTGACCATCGTCGCGAGTCCCGAGAAGCTCCATTTGCGTTTGATACGCTTCTGAAGACCTCCATTTCGGAGATTCATCCTAATTTTTTGTGCTGTCAGATAGTTTTAGCGGACAGTAATAACTTTTTATTATTCGTACAAATAAAAAATCAGAACAATTCGCAGTTTGTGATTGCTGAGAGGCTGAGAATTGCCAGGAAAAATAATGAACGACTGCGGCCCGCAGAGGCTTTACTCTGTAATCGCCGCCACGAACTCGGCGGGGGATATTATGCGGAGGGAGTCGGTTGGGGTGGAGAGCAGATGCCTGTCGCGGGTAACCATCACATAGCAGGCATTTTCGCGGGCGCAGGCCAGCTGGAGGGCGTCTTCAGGGTCTTCAACATCCAGCTGGAGAGAGTCGTTCCACTGCCCCGGTGTCATAGGAAGAATCGTGAACATCTTCTGCAGAAGTGAGGCTGTGACAGACTTGTTGCACTTGCGGATGACATACAGCGCATTCACTCCCGTAAGAACCGATATGCATATCCTGTAATACGGAGTGCTGCCGGCAATGACTATTTTCTCAGCCACACCATCACCCATTCTGCCTGTGAAATAGTCAAGCAGGACATTCGTATCCAGAAACACCTTTACCTGTTCCATATCCTTTCAAATCGCTCATCCTTTTCACAATCTTCTACCGATTCCGGCGTAACGCAGCCCGAATATTTTCTGGCAAGCAGGCTGGGAATCGATGAGAAGTCAACCTTCGGCAAAGAAACGGCACTTTCTGAATCTTTTGAAATAAGTGCCTTTATATACGCGGCAATATCTGTCCCGTTCTTTCTGGCATTGATGGCAGCCTGCTGATATGATTTGCTGTCCAGGTAAACAGCCCCGGCCGCGGGGTCACAGAGCACGCCCGCACCGGCATCTGCACCATATCCATCCACCAGCGAAGGAACACCTGTTATCTCCTCACCAAGAGCCTGCGACAGCTCTGCAAGCAGGTCGCTTGTGAAATTATGACTTCCGCTCAGCCATCTGGTCACTTCTGAACGGCTGCGCCCCACAGCATCCGCCAGCCGGCTCTTGCTGAGCCCCTTCCTTTCCATAGCGGAAGCAAGCTGCTGCGCTATGACCATCCTTCTATTTTCAGAACTTGATATCATAGTGCGAATATAACAAAAATTCACTTATATGCAAATATTTACATATAAGTGAATTTATATTCGGGTTTCAAAAAGCTCCGCAGCGGCTCTTTACAGCACCAGACTCTCTGCCACTTCAATCATGATGTGGACGGCGAGGATGTGCATCTCCTGGATGCGGTCGCTGTAGCCGTTGTGGTCAACGGCAATGACAACGTCAGAAAGCGCGGCCAGTTTGTTCTGTCCCTTGCGGGTCATGCCCACTATCTTCATTCCAAGAGCTTTTGCGGCTTCGGCCAAACTGTTCAATACTGTTTCTTTCATAATTATTTTCCCATTTTTGCGGCGCTGAAATCACTCACCGTCATTGCTGAGTCGGTGAAGAATTCAATAGTATCATAAAATTTTGTGGGGAATATCTGGTTGGTCATCACGCGTGAGCCGTTGTCGATGAAAAGTTCCGTACTCTGACGGTCCACAAACAGCTCCACCTCATAGCTTTCCTCAGCCACAAGGGGACACACTATCAGACGCGATGCGAAGTCTTCGTCAAACACCACCTTCGAACTCCTGCTGCGGTCCATCACCACCTTTGCCGATGCTCCGGCAGCACCGGCGGCTCCGGAACCGCTCTCAACCGAGAACCGGTATTCAATCATCTCCCCTTCATTGTTTTTCAGACGGAAGCCATACTCGCCCAGCGCACTGATAGTGAAATGGATGAAATAAGCCCCGTCGTTGTTCTTCAGGACATCAAAACACTCAGTCCCCTCGACCACGAACTCATCACGAGTCTCCTCGAAGCTCTTGTCGGTATAGATTTCAGGTGAAGGAACACTTGCGACAATGAAGGATTCCCCTTCTGCACGCAGCTCAAGGTCGCGGGGGATTGTCATACCGTTGCGGAACTCAACGGTAGGTGTCAGATGCGTATATGCCCAATCGCTCAGCCAGCCGATATAGATTGCGCGGTCGCCTGTGTTGCTGTACACCACACCCGCATAGTTGTCACGGCCGTAGTCAAGCCAGAGTGGATAGTCGAGAGGGTCCTCGACGAAAGTTCCGTTCTGCCATGTTCCAATAAAATATTGAACCGCACCTCCCTCGTTAGGACCGTGAGGTGTGATACTTACAAGCAACGCATATTTCTGGACACTGTCGGTCTCGCTCTGTACTGGCAGAGGAAACATTGCGGGGCATTCCCACCATCCGCCGTGACTCCCCACGCCTTGTCCGAATTCGCCTGTGAATTCCCAATCAGCCAGATTGTCTGATTCATAAAAACGCAGGCAGTCGCAGACAGTCACTGCCATCACCCACTTGCCGTCTATCTGCAGTACGTATGGGTCGCGGAAATCGCGGCGGTGCTCTTCTATCACAGGATTGCCGCCGTAAGGAGTATAGGTATAACCGCCGTCGGTACTGTGGGCGATGCCGATGCGCTGCCCGTCGCCGTCTATAGAATAGACTGCCACCAGAGTGTTCGCTCCGAAGCCGGTGGTGTTCTCTTTGTCAACCACAGCACAGCCAGAGAAAATGCAGCCGAGGCTGTCCGGACGCAGGATCACATCCTCTTCTTTCCAATGGACAAGATCTTTTGATGTGGCATGTCCCCAGTGCATATAGCCCCACAGATTGCCGTAGGGATTGGCCTGATAGCTTAGATGATATACTCCGTCGTGATAGACCAGGCCGTTGGGGTCATTGGTCCAGCCGTGGTATGGAGTCATGTGGTATTTCTGGCGGTACTGCTCGTCATATTCAAAGTCAAAGTCGTTGCTCTGGCGCAGCGCCGTCACGCCGAACCAATCAGCCTGAGCCTTGTCGATATAGATGTCAATCTTTTTCCCGCGATAATCCGAAATGTCCACGGGCACATAGAACTGCGCCGAATCGGTGGCCAGGTACATCTCTATCTGATGGCCGAACATATCCTCCTCACCGCACTTGAAGGTGAGCTGAGTCTGAGGCGCTCTGTCGTGAATCGGGAAAATCAGATATTTCTTCTGGGCCTTGAGGGTGACTATAACCTGATCACCGTTCACCGCCACCATCCTGCCGTCTGTGCAGGAGACTGCCAGCAGCACCGCCGCCAGCAGCCCGAAAGCCAGGCGTTTCATAATCTATTCTGTCTTTTTGCTCTTGATACCGAGGGCGTAGAGCAGCAGATATACAGCACCGAGAGCAATGATTGCCACAGCGCCGTTCTGACCGAACTTGTCGCTCATAAGTCCCATCAGCAGAGGGAAAAGAGTACCTCCGAAAAGTCCCATGATCATAAGGCTGCTTATCTCGTTCTGCTTGTCAGGCACTGCCAGGAATGCCTGTGAGATAACCATCGAGAAGATGTTGGAGTTTGCAAGTCCGATAAGCACTACAGATCCGTAAAGCACAACAGGAGTCTGCCCCACAAAGAAGCCGACTACAGCCACCAGCATCATTATCATGCTGATTATGAAGAATCTGCGGGTAGGCATCATATTAAGCAGGAAAGTACCTGCGAAAGAGCCTATCATACGGCAGATGAAATAGAGCGAGGTTGCAAAAGCAGCTGCGTCGAGGGTCATGCCCAGACGCTCCTGGAAAATCTTGGGAGTGGTGGTGTTCACACCCACATCGATACCCACATGGCAGAGGATACCGATGAATGCCAGCAGCACTGCCGATTTGCCAAGCAGGCCGAAGCATTCCATAAAAGTGGAAGGCTTGCCCTCCACAGGGGTTTCCTCTATCTTGGTGAGTCCAAGCCAGAGAGCCGCAAGGATGCATACAACCAGGTAGATGGGGAAAAGGACCCTCCAGTCGAGACCGAACTGATATATCTTTCCGGTAGCGGCGGCAGCGGCAATCATGGGAGCCAGGAATGATGCTATGGCCTTCACGAACTGCCCGAGAGTGAGGCTGGATGCCAGACGGTCACCCGACACAAGCGAACTCATGAGAGGGTTGAGCGCCACCTGCAGAATTGCGTTTGCAATGCCGAGAAGCGAGAAAGCAGCCAGCATAAGTGCATATCCGTTGCCGAGCACAGGAAGGAAAAGGCTCACACAAGTAATTATCAATGAAATCATTACTGTTTTCTTACGGCCTATCTTGTTCATCAGCATGCCTGTGGGGATGCTGAAAATCAGGAACCAGAAGAAAAGCAGCGAGGGTATAAAGTTGGCCTGAGCGTCGGAAAGGTTCAGGTCAGCCTTGACATAGTTTGAAGCAATGCCCACGAGGTCCACGAAACCCATCACAAAGAATGAGAGGAGCACCGGGAGAAGAGTGGTGAATTTGGTTTTCTGAGGAGCCATATCAGTTATGGTTTTGTGAATTCTATTTTGAAGTGCAACGCACTCCAAATTCAAAATTAAACATTTTCTTACAATATTCAATTAGGAGTCAGCTAACCGAGTGACTTGCGGGGTCTGTTGTTCAGTTTCCATTCAATCTCCGCAATCTTCTCGTCAGTCAACTCTTTGAAATCCGTACCCTTGGGGATATACTGCCGTATAAGCCTATTGGTGTTTTCGTTAGCGCCTCGTTCCAAGGAGTGGTACGGGCTTGCAAAATAGAACTCCGCATCGAGTCCTTTCGCAATCTCCTTGTGTCGGGCGAATTCCTTTCCGTTGTCAGCTGTTCTCGTGTCAAATGCTTGTATCCCATCTCCTGTTGCTGTTCTTCTCATGAAAGCAAAGATATACTCACATTATCTTTGCTGACATTCAAGCGTTGCACTTCAGAGTAGAATTCAGCGCCGCCACCGCATTCATATTTGCATACGCAGCGCGCCACACCAGATAATGCGGCCGGTGCGCCGCCGGCCATGGGGAAGACACTTACTTCTTATGCCTGCGTGCCTTGCGGCTGGCTTCACCCAGCATTGCAGCGGCTTCGTCGCGCCAGATGTGGCGTATCGAAATCAGAAGCAGTATGATGCACACCAGAGGGAATATGGTGGCCAGAGTGAAAACCGGGTCGAACTGCTTTCTCAGAGCGAAGAAATCCACCAGAATCCACCCCTGGTATCCCAGCAGGATCAGAATCTCCATGATGCACAGCCTCACCTGCAGGATGCGGGCCTTGCGGTATATCACTATCAGGATGCTGAGTACAAACGTGACAAGCGTGAAGATCAGATACTGCGGCTTGTCTATGAACCTCACCCCTTCACGCACTCCGTCCGCGTCAACGAGGAAGCAGAACTGCGACCAGAAATGTGACAGCAGCAGAAACGAGCAGATTATGACCAGAACGGTCTGTATGCGGGGCCAGGTAATCATTTGCAGACGTTTTTAAACGTTTATATACGGATAATGTATGGCAAAAGTATAAAAAAATACTCTATATTTGTCTTGATGGATGAACTCGATTACATAATCGACCTGTATGACGACGCCGATGCCGCAGTGGCCTCGGCCATAGACAAATTCTTTATTGAAAGAGGGGCCGGAGCCGTCTCTGCGCTGAACGCCCGCTGGCGCAGCGAGCTGGATCCGGTGCGGAAGGAGCTGCTCTCCGGAATCCTGTCAAGGCAGACCGGTCAGTTCGTACTGCGCCGCCTGTCTGAAATCCGCGTTCTGTCGGAGCGGGGGCAGGAATGTTCACTGCTTGAAGCCGGATATCTGCTGAGTGCGCTGTTCGACCCTGCGGTCAGCCGGGAAGATTACAATGCCGCCGTGATGCCCGCTGTGATAGCAGTGATGGCAGAGACTTCTGACAACAAGACCGCAGTGGAGAATCTGGGCATACTTAACCACATCTTTTACAAGAGATACGGTTTCTCCGCCACCGACCCTTTCGGTATGACAGAAGACAACACCCTCATCATGAATGTTTTCAACGGGCGTAAAGGCAATCCGATAGCTCTGTCCATGGCATATTTCATAATAGCTCAGGGAGCCGGGCTGCCGATATACCCGCTCTGTTTCAAGGGAGGGTTCGTGCCCGTATACGAGGAAAACGGCCGAATTCTGTTCAACATCAACGTTTTTCACCAGGGAGAAGCCTTCTTCGAAAATAAAATATCCGGGATGGTCAAGACACAGGCCGCAGCTATGGGTCTGGACATTGACATAGGCGAACCTGAAGTGAGGAAAGACCACTCCATCATTGTGATGTATCTGGAATATGTGCAGATGCTTTATGCGAACGGCGGCGACCGTACGGTGCAGCTGCTGATAGACGATGCCATAGCGGCGCTCGGTTCCGAGCGTTTCCTCACCCTCGAGCAGGACGAAGACGAGTGGTAGTGCGCAATGATTATGAATACCGCAGTATATATTTCATTAAGTGTGCTGGCAGTGGTGCTGGCAGTGATAGTCACAGCCCTGATTGCAAGGAACAATGCCCTGAAGATGTCAGTCAGGATGTGGAAAGAGCAGAACGAAGTGGTTCAGCAGCAGTTCAGCGCCCTTGCAGGCGATGTCCTGGAGAAGAAGAGCGAAGCGCTGGAAAAGAAATCCGAGGCGATGCAGAAAGAGAACCGCGAGAAGATGGACTCCGTGCTCACTCCGCTTGGCGACGCACTGAAGCAGATGAACGAGGCTGTTGTGAAGTCACGCGAGCAGAACGCGTCTGACCGCGCCACCCTTGCAAAGGCCATAGAAGATGTGCTTGCCTCGTCGCGCACTCTTGGCGAAGAGGCCGGCAGGCTGGCCGACGCACTTACAAACAAGAGTGAGGTCCAGGGTATATGGGGAGAGTACATCCTTCAGGAAATCCTTGAAAGCCAGGGTCTTGAAGAGCACAAGCACTACGACCTGCAGAAAACCCTGCGCGACGGCGACGGCAAGATTGTGCTTGGCGACGAGTCCATGAAGAAGATGCGCCCGGACGCCATCCTCTATTACCCCGACAACAAATGCGTGATTGTAGACAGCAAAGTATCACTTACCGCCTTCCTGGACTATTGCAATGCAGACAATGACGACGCACGGGCGGCCGCACGCAAGGCCCACCTTGTCAGCGTCCGCGGCCATGTGAAGGAGCTGGCGGACAAAAACTATTCTGCATACGTCAAGGAGCCGTACGAAAGCCTGCCCTATGTCATAATGTTCATGCCTAATGAATCGGCACTGCAGCTGGCGCTTGCAGAGGATACATCGCTCTGGCGCGACGCTTTCCAGCGCGGCGTGTTCATCACCTCGGAAAACAATCTCATTGCCGCACTCAGGATGATAGAACTGGCTTGGACTCAGTCGGTAAGGGCTGCGAACCAGCAGAAAATCTTTGACACCGCGCAGATGCTGCTTGACCGTGTTTCAGCATTCTGGCAGATCATGACAGAAATGGGGACTCAGCTTGACAAGGCCGAAGACTCTTACAAGCGTGCATGTGACAAGCTGCGCGACGGCCGCCAGAGCGTTGTGGGGGCCGCCACCAAACTTGTGGAGCTGGGTGCAAAGGCCAGCCCCGGGAAGCAGCTGCCTGCTGCTGAATCTGATCGAGACTGTTAAATGTCCTGCATCTGTGCGAACTGCTCTTCCATACTTGTAAGAAGCTTGTACTGGGCATGTGTACGCACAAGATTATGGTCTGCGTATGCAGTCTTATAATAGGTGTCACCGTTGATATAGTCCATCAGGAAGCGGAGCACCTGCTCGTAGGTGATATAAAGTCCTGAGAAAGGAAGCATCTCTATCTCCTTTGCAGTGAGATAAGGGCGCATCTGTGAGAGATAGCCCTGTATATATGCCTTGTAGACATCGAGGTCCATTGAAACCTTGCTGAGGTCTTTCTCGTCCTCAGCGCCGGTGTTTGTATATGAGCGGAGTGCATCGCCAACATCGTTCAAGGCAGTGCTGAGCATGCAGGTGTCAAGGTCAATCATACAGAGTACCTCACCGTTCTTGTCAAACAGCACGTTGCTGAGCTTGGTGTCGTTGTGGGTGACGTGCATGGGCAGTTCGCCTGTCTCCACCATTTTCCAGAAGTCAAGCATCTTCTCCCTGCGGCTTTCAATCCAGCCGATCTCTTCCTTGAGGGAAGCCACGCGGCCTGCCGCATCATTCTTTATGGCCTCGTCCCACTGCTCGAAGCGGATGCGGATGTTGTGGAAACCCTTGATGGTTTCAGCAAGGGGTTCTTTGAAATCCGAAAGCAGTGCCTGGAAACGGCCGCAGCCTTCACCACCCTTATATGCCAGTGCAGTTGAATCCGCACGGTCATAAGTCACTGAATCCTTGATAAATACGCACACAGCCCAGTATGTGCCGTCTTCTGCCTTGTAATACAGAGCCCCGTCCTTGGTGGGCACTACTGTAAGAGTCTCACGCATGGGATCGCCACCTGCAGCCTCCACCTTGGCCTTGATGTGTTTGGTGACACGCCAGATGTTGTCCATCATACCGGGGACATCGGGGAAGACATTGTGGTTCTTGCGCTGGAGGATGTATGCAGGACTGTCGCTCCCTTTCATGGTGATGGTGAGAGTGTCGTTGATGAAACCTGCGCCCAGGCTGTTGACAGATGCGATTTCGCCTTCAAGAGCAAACTGCTCGGCGATCTTCATTATTTTAGGATCCATATTGCTGTATTTTAATTCGTTATCTTATTTTGACTCATCCTCGCCGGCAGCTTTCAGACGCTCTGCGTTCTCTGCAATCTGCAGCTGGTCGATGAGCTCCTGAATCTCACCGTCCATGAAAACGGGAAGGTTATACATTGTGTAGCCGATGCGGTGGTCGGTCACGCGTGACTGAGGATAATTGTAGGTGCGGATTTTGGCAGAGCGGTCACCGGTAGAGACCAATGTCTTGCGCTTTGCCGAAATCTCGTCAAGATATTTCTGATACTCAAGGTTGTAAAGCCTTGTGCGCAGCTCTTCCAAAGCCTTGTCGAAGTTTTTGATCTGTGACTTCTGGTCCTGGCACTGCACCACAAGACCTGTGGGGATGTGGGTCAGTCGAACAGCAGAATAGGTGGTGTTGACGCACTGTCCGCCGGGACCTGATGCGCAGTAGGTATCCTTGCGGACATCGGCCATATTGAGCTCGACGTCAAACTCATCAGCCTCGGGCAGCACTGCCACTGATGATGCTGATGTGTGCACGCGGCCCTGAGTCTCTGTCTGAGGCACGCGCTGTACGCGGTGCACGCCGCTCTCATATTTCAAGGTACCGTACACCTTCTCTCCTGAAATCTTGCACACTACCTCCTTGAAACCACCCATGGCGCCCTCACTGCTTGAAGTGACTTCCATCTTCCAGCCCTTCTTCTCGCAGTATTTGGCATACATGCGGAAAAGGTCACCGGCGAAAATGGCAGCCTCGTCACCACCTGTACCGCCACGGATCTCAAGGATTGCGTTCTTGCTGTCCTGAGGGTCGGCAGGAATGAGAAGGATCTTGATGTTCTCTTCCATTGCGGGGATCTTCTCCTCTATCTCAGCCGCCTCAGCCTTTGCCATCTCGCGCAGGTCCTCATCCTTTTCGGTCTGAAGGATCTCCTTTGCAATCTCAAGGCTCTCTATCTGCAGGCGGTATTCCTCACCGGCCGCAATGATTGGCTCAAGCTCCTTGAAGTCTTTGTTGACCTTCACAAAGCGCTTCATGTCGCTGATGAGTTCAGGGTCGGCCAGCTGGTCCTGCAGTGACTTGTATTTTTCTTTAAGATCTGAAATCTTTGCGAGTAATGTGTTCTCTGCCATAATATGTATTCTATCTTATTTTCTTTATGTAGCAGCGGCGGCGGATGTAAAGTTCGCGGTCGGGGAAGCTCTCCCACACCTTGATGGCTGGGTTGTCTTCTATCTGCGGGTTGGTGATGGCGTATTTGATGCCCATATTCTGGAAATTGTGGGTCAGATGGGTGTAGAAGATGGCAGAAAGTCCTTTTCCTGCCCACTTGGGGTCGCTTCCCACCATCATGAGGTCCAGCGCCTCGTATTTCTTCATACCGCGGAGGATGTGCCACCACCCGAAGGGGAACAGTTTTCCGTTGGCTTTCTTGAATGCCTTTGATATGAAGGGTGTTGTGATGCCGAAAGTGGCGATCTTGTCTTCCTCGTCAAGGACAAAGCATGTGAGGTCACTCTTCATCTGCCCGATGTACTGCCTGCCTTCTTCCTTTATCTCCGCATCTGTCAGCGGCACGAAGTTGTGCACTGTCATGAAACTGCGGTTGAAATTATAGAAGAAATCTGCTATCAGGTTGCTGTCCTTCTTGAGTTTCTCAACATCAACGATGCGGAGGTTGTAGCGCTGCATCAGCATGTTGCTGATACGTTCCAGCTTCTCGGGAAGAGCCTGCGCGCCGCCCAGCTTGTACTGAATCCAGTCGCACTCCTTGGTGTAGCCCAGCTCTTCCATGAACTTGGGATAGTAGGAATAGTTGTACAGGCAGTTTACAGGAGGCATGCTGTCGAACCCTTCCACAACCATGCCCTGCTTGTACATTGTGTTGTAGCCGAGCGGGCCGTGGATCTCGTCCATTCCTTCGCTGATGCCCCATGCTATGGCAGCGTCAAGCAGCTGACGGGCGATTTCGATGTCCTCTTTGAAGTCAAACCATCCGAAACGCATTCTCTTCGTACCGTAGAGCTCGTTGTAGCGGGGGTTGATGATGGCATTTATACGTCCAACAACCTCTCCTTTCTCGTCCCATGCCAGGAACAGCTTCTGCTTGCAGTACTCCAGAGGAGGAGCCTGCCTCAAAGTCTTCTTCTGATCACTGTCAAGAGAAGGGACATAGACTTCGCAGTCCTTGTAAAGTTCGTTCTGGAACTGATAGAACTTCTTGAACTCCTTATCGTTAGCAACTTCTTTTACAAGATAGGCCATACTTTCGCTTATTATTGGAATATAATAACGTGCGAAGGTAGTCAATTATCAGGAATTTTCCAATTTTAGAGGACCAGCTGCCTTATGGCCTCCTGCGCGCAGGCACAACCGAACACGGCAGGCAGATAGGAGATTGTCCCCACCTGCGACTTCTTGTTCTGCTCCTCCACCTCGATGAAGGCGTCACGATCAGGCAGTTCTTCGCTGAAAACCACTTTGAACCCCTTCTCAATGCCCATCTTGCGCAGTTTCTTGCGCACTATGTATGCAAGCGGGCAGTTGAATGACTTCGAGAGGTCTGCAATGCGGACCTTTGTCATGTCATATTTTGCACCGCTGCCCATGGAGCTGACCAGAGGGATGGCATTATGAACGCAGTATGCTATCAGATTGAGCTTCGGTGAGAGAGTGTCTATGGCATCCACGAGAAAATCAATCTTACGGCCGCCCAGCAGCGCCGCTACATTCTCTTCAGTAAGATATTCGGATATTATGTCAAGCCGCACCGCCGGATTGATATCCTTCAGACGGGCCGACATTATTTCTGTCTTCTGCCGGCCGACGGTTGAATCAAGGGCCAGCAGCTGGCGGTTTTTGTTGGTAAGGCTCACCACATCGCAGTCCAGAAGCACCATATGCCCCACTCCTGCCCTGGCCAGCATCTCTGCAGCGTATGCCCCCACACCGCCCAGTCCTATGACCGCCACGGTGCTGTCAGCCAGCTTCTGAAGCCTCTCCTGCCCCAGAAGCAGCTCGGTGCGCTCCTGCCACTTCGGTGTTTCTGCCATTCCGACGCTATTTCTCAAGCTTTTTAGCCTCGTCCCAGAGAGCGTCCATCTCGCCCAGTGTCATATCCTTCAGATTTCTGCCGGCCTCCTTGGCCTTCTGCTCGACATAGCCGAAACGGCTGCGGAATTTGATGCAGGTGGCCTCCAGCGCGGTGTCGGGATTGAGGTCATAAAGGCGCGAGGCATTCACAATGGAGAAGAGCAGGTCGCCAAGTTCTCCCTGGGCCTTCTTCCTTGCCTCCTCACCCTCTTCCATATACATCAGCTCGCTGCGGAACTCGGCAATCTCCTCGGTGACCTTGTCCCACACGTCATCCTTGTGTTCCCAGTCGAAACCCACGGCACGGGCCTTGTCCTGCATGCGGTATGCCTTCAGAAGCGGGGGAAGCGAATTCGGGACACCGGCAAGCACGCTCTTGTTGCCACCTTTCTCCACCTGCTTTATCTGCTCCCAGTTCTTCACAACCTGGTCTGCATCGGTTGCCTTTGAGGAATCCTTAGTTATCTGAGGCTCTTCCTCTTTCGGGGGATATACGTGCGGATGACGGAATATCAGCTTGTCGCACAGCTTGTTGCAGACATCAGCAATGTCAAATTCGCCCGTCTCGCTGCCAATCTTGGAATAGAACACAATATGGAGCAGCACATCTCCAAGCTCTTTGGAGATGTTTGTCATGTCGTGGTTCATTATGGCGTCGCTCAGCTCATACACCTCTTCAATGGTGTTGGGGCGGAGCGAGTCTATTGTCTGTTTGTGGTCCCAGGGGCATTTCTCCCTGAGTTCGTCCATTACATCCAGCAGTCTGTTGAAAGCCTGCAGCTGGTTCTCTCTTGTGTATGCCATTTATGCTGTCATTCTCAAGTTCCGCAAGTACTTTATTTCTATCATTCAGGTATTTAAGTGCGACTTGCGGAACTTTTTCCTGCCGCACTTCACCTGTTTACGTTACCCCTATCCTAAATCCTTCCCCTCGGGGGAAGGACTTACTGACGGCCTGACGGCCTTTATATTCTGCAGTTCCGCATTGCGGAACTCATGTTATTTTATACCTTTGTGCGATTTTATACCTTTGTGGCAAATATAGGAATATTTGAAACTTATATAAACAATTAACCCAAAAACATGTACAACAATATCAAGTTTATCAGCGCAGACGAGGCTGTAAAGGTTGTCAAGAGCGGCGACCACATCCACTTCAGTTCTGTAGCCAGCGCTCCTCAGGTGCTTATCCAGGCACTCTGCCGCCGCGGTGATGCAGGCGAGCTCCACGATGTCCACATCCATCACCTTCACACAGAAGGTCCCGCTCCCTACACCGATGCAAAGTATGAAGGTATCTTCTTCCATCAGGCATTCTTCGTGGGCGGAAATGTCCGCAAAGGCGTTCAGGCAGGTTATGCAGACTACATCCCCATCTTCCTCAGCGAGACTCAGAAGCTCTACCGTTCAGGTGTCCTTCCCTGCGACGTTGCAATGATCCAGGTCTGCCCTCCCGACAAGCACGGATTCGTATCTCTCGGAACTTCAGTGGACGCAACCCTCGCCGCAATCGAGTGCGCAAAGACTGTGATAGCTGTTGTAAACAAGAACGTTCCCCGCAGCTGGGGCCAGGCCATCATTCCTCTGAGTGACATCGACCTCTTCGTAGAGGACAACACTCCCCTGGAGCCCGCAACATTCACAGCTCCCAACGAGATTGAGACCGCCATCGGAATCAACTGCGCCAACCTCATCGAAGACGGTGCATGCCTCCAGATGGGTATCGGTGCCATCCCCAACGCAGTGCTCGCACAGCTCGGCAACCACAAAGACCTCGGTATCCACACCGAGATGTTCGCCGACGGCGTTCTTCCCCTTGTGGAGAAAGGCGTCATCAACGGCCGCAACAAGAAGACCGACAAAGGCAAGATGGTTTCAACATTCCTCATGGGAAGCCAGACAGTATATGATTTCATCGACGACAACCCCATGGTTGCAATGATGGATGTAGGATACACAAACGACCCTTACGTCATCGCTCAGAATCCCAAGACCACTGCCATCAACTCTGCACTGCAGGTTGACATCACCGGTCAGGTATGCGCAGACTCTCTCGGCACCAAGTTCTACAGCGGTGTGGGCGGACAGATCGACTTCACCTACGGTGCTTCTCTCAGCGAAGGCGGCAAGGCCATCATCGCAATGCCTTCAGTAACCAACAAGGGTATCAGCAAGATCGCTCCCGTCCTCACAAGCGGTGCAGGTGTCGTTACCACACGTAACCACATCCACTGGCTCGTCACAGAATACGGTGCAGTGGACCTCTACGGCAAGAGCCTCCAGGAGCGTGCAAAAGCCATCATCAGCATCGCGCATCCCGACCACCGCGAGGAGCTCGACCGCGCAGCATTCGAGCGCTTCGGCCCACACTACCATTTTGTAGGATAGTATCAACACGGCCGTGCCGGCACGGCAATGCAAGCAGGGTGACTCAAGTTGAAAGGCTTCAGTCACCCTGTTTAATAATGAAAATATGAAAACATACAAAGATACAGTGGCTGTCTATCTCGGCTCATCGGTGGGCAGCAGCCCTGAATATGCAGAAATGGTGACCGGTCTCGGCCGCCGTCTGGCAGAAAACGGGCACAGGATAGTTTATGGCGGGGCAAATGTGGGGCTGATGAAGATTCTGGCCGATGCGGTGCTGGAGGCAGGCGGGCAGATTGTGGGGGTGCTGCCGGTTGGATTCGGTGGCAAGCGCGAAGTTCAGGCGCAGAAAGTGAACATTGTAAAGGATGGCCTCACAGAGATGATATGGGTGAAGGATTTCGCAGAGCGCAAGGCAACGATGGAGAATCTCTCAGACTGCGCCCTTGTGCTGCCGGGGGGCTTCGGCAGCATGGACGAGCTGTTCTGCTACGCAGTCGGCAACGAGATTGCACTCCACGACAAGATTGCCTACGTGCTCAATTTCAATGGCTATTATGAAGGGCTCCGCTCCCAGATAAGCCACATGAAACGCGAAGGATTTCTCCCTTCCGGACCCGACTGCATACGCTTCGCCACCTCAATAGACGAACTGATGGAGATGCTTGGATAGCAGCGTCTTCCGCAGCACTCTCTAGTTTCCGGCAGCAGAATCCAGGCGGCTGTGCGGCTTATTCCGTTTCAGCGTCAATATGATATCAACAGCCGCGATTAGCAGTGCCAAGACGAAATAAAAGATGAACGCAGGCTTCTTCTCTGTAGTGAAGAAGAAATACGACACAGCAAATACAGCAATGATCCAAAAATGGCCGAATGCCGTCAATACAACAGTCCGACGCATATCTGGTTCCCGTTTTTGTTTGGAACGCTTCACTGCCCATATTATTACTGCCGACTGTATGAGCATCATGACGCAATACGTCACCGCCAGCTTCCAGGAAAAAATCAGATATCTGCCCAATCTGCCGATCGAATAACCTGACAATATTACCTGGACCAGCATGTATTTGTCAGGCACTGCCTTCATTCTGAACAAAATTACCAATATGGCGGCAATTATCAGCCACACAATGACAGATTTCAATGCCTTGGAATAATCTCTGTCCAACCCAACCACCATACCAGGACCGGAATAAGTGACAAGAGCCTGCCTGTATCCGTCACATACAATCAAAATCTGCTGCCCCCTATTCAACGGACAATTGTATACATACCCGTCCAATGTAGTTTTTACCATATCCTGTTGTGTCGGGCAGACTGAAGCTTCCACAATACCATGCCCATTTGTATCCACAACCCTTATGGCGAACTGCCTATCAGTCGTTTGTGAAGACTGTCCGACAGATGCATCAACCGCCCCTTCTGAAGCCAGCTGTGCGCATGAAGCAGAATGCAGAAGTGAAATAACGCAACAAGCGCATAACAGAAACCGTTTCATGACAATCATCATTTGTTGTAAAATTACGGAAGAGATCCGACTATTCCAAACTAAACGCTATCAACCGGTTCCGCACTAGTATTTCGGAATCCGTGCAGCTGGTACATTGAAGAAGACAAGACAATGATCAATGTCACGACTGCCAGTTTTCATGCAAAATTGCAGAGTCGTGACAGAGGTCGTTATTGCGTGGCGCTCAAATTATTGGCTAACAGTATATTACATAAAACCGCCCCTGAATTATTCAGGGGGCTAATATGCATAATCGTCAGATTATCAACAGGTAACGCGCCACGACTGGAGTTTCGTCCAATATGGTGCAGATGAGTCGGGGATGGATCAACGGCTCATACCAATGTGTCGTCACAAAGACGCTTGCTGCGTGCGTCGGACTAGCAGTCAAATTCCCGTTAAAACGTTGCCAGTCCATTCAAAATTGACGGTTTCAGGCCGATAATCAATGGACTAACCATCAAAAACGGTCATTTCCGTAGTTAGTGGTCGGCACCGCCGCCACCAGCACGCCGCTTCCCAGCTTCGCGCCTGGGCGAACAAATAGAGCGGCTGGCAGAATGGGCCGGAGCATATCGCCGCCCATGGCGTTTGAATGGGAGGACCCGCCGCAGATGAGTTCCGCGAAGCGGAGCGTACCGAAAACAGATGCAGGAGGGGGTAAGCTAGCGCTCGAACGAAGTGAGAAAGGCGCCCCCTCCTGCACTGTTTCGGCAGCGGAGCACGCGGGACGAAAGCTGCGTGCGGGGGGATGGAGCGTAGCGGAAATGCTCCGGCCATTGCTGCCAGCGCGGAGTGCGGCAGAAATGCAGTCAGAATTGCTGCCAGCGCGGAGTGCGGCAGAAATGCAGTCAGAATTGCTGCCAGCGCGGCAGGCGGCAGAAATGCAGTCAGATTGCTGCCAGCGCGGCAGTGCGGCAGAAATGCAGTCAGATTGCTGCCAGCGCGGCAGTGCGGCAGAAATGCAGTCAGAATTGCTGCCAGCGTTACTCCTCTTCCGGATCAGTCTCGGGGGCCGTTCCAGCTGCAACGGAGATGGAGAGCTTGTCAAGGATTGTCTTCTGGTAGTATTCCTGAACCCAAATGGAATCACGCTTCTCGAAAGCAGCCTCGCGGGAGGCATTGAAAGCCACCATCTGCGACTTGTTGAGAGGCTCTGCCGGAGGTGTTATCATCTTGAGAGGATTCACAGGCTTGTCTTTCTCCCAGATGCGGAAGTCGAGGTGCGGGCCGGTCGAGCGGCCTGTGCTGCCGACATATCCGATCACCTGCCCCTGTGTGACGTGAGCACCTGCACGTATGCCCTTTGCAAATTTAGAAAGATGCAGATATGCAGTGCGGTAAGTCCTGTCATGCCTGATGCGGACAGTATTACCGCCGGCGCCCTCATATTTTGCCGACTGCACCACTCCGTCGCTCACGCTCACAACCGGAGTTCCCTTCGGTGCGGCATAGTCGACACCCGTGTGAGGCTGAACGCGGCGAGTCACAGGATGGCGGCGGGCATAGCTGAAGCCCGAACTGATACGGGAGTACTTCAGAGGCGCCTTGAGGAAAGATTTCTTCATACTTTCTCCCTTTTCGTTCCAGTATTTGCTTGTCCCTTTCTCACCAGTATCGAAATAATAAAGCTGATGCTCTTTTCCGTTGTGCGTGAACGACGAATAAAGAACCTTGCTAACATCCATCACCTTGCCGTCGCACTCCTGCACTTCGTAGAGTGCCTTGTATGAATCACCTTTCTGCAGACCGAAGAAGTCTATGGTCCATGCATACATGTCGGCCATCTTCACCGCCAGCAGCGGAGAACAGCCCGCCTTCTGCGTGTCATACCACAGGGAATTGTTGATGACCACCTCATTGTAAAGGGTTTTTGTAACCATCTCTTTCCTGTCGATATATGCAGACAGAGTGTCTTTCAGACAGAACACCACCACGCTGCGCGGGTCCTGCTCATACACGAGGTATGCCAGCCTCTGGTCATCATTGCCGGTGGTGTCATCCTCGAAATAAGCGTGGTAGGAATTGCCAACCCTGAAATCCTTCACGTCAAACACTTTCTTCGCCGCTGCCACCAGATCGTTTGTTGTGGTCTGCGGCACACCCAGTTTTTCCATCACAACTGAGAAATAATCTCCGTTTTCAACCACACCTTCTTCCACAGAAAACATGTCGATGGGGATGCCATGTTCATAGATATGCTCCGACAGAGTATCAGACTCTGCAGACCCCATAAATGGCTGTATTTCAGATGATTTTTTATTACATCCAAACATGGCGGCCATCAGTATGGCCATAAGGAAAAGGTGTTTTGATCTCATAAGCGGACGATGTCGGGAAATTAGCATGGAACAAAATTATACAATTGTTCATAACTTTTGTAAAAAATTGTAAAAAAATGTAAAAAATTGTAAAAGTTTGTTATACCTTTGCAAACACACATCACTTCACACTATATGACATTTTTTATCGGCGAATACAAAGCGAAGGTGGACGACAAAGGGAGACTGGTTTTCCCTTCTGCCTTCAAGGCTGTCTGCGCAGACGAACTGCAGCAGGGATTCGTCGTTAAAAAAGCTTTGTTCGCTAACTGCCTCGAGGTTTACACCTACCAGTCATGGCAGACTGAATCCGAGGCAGTCAGGGCAAGGCTGAATTTCTTTAACAGAGACGACGAAAAGTTCTGGCGTGCATACACCAGCAACCGTGCCTTTGTGGTTCCCGACGAAAAATTCGGCAGAATTTCCATTCCGAAGGAGCTTCTCGAGGCTGTCGGCATCGAAAAGGAAGTCGTCTTCTGCGGACGTGATTTCAAGATTGAAATCTGGTCTAAGGAAGGTCGCGACAACTGCACCATCACTGATGAGGAATATGTAAACTTGGCAGAATCCAGACTTGGCAAATAACTATGTATCATATACCGGTCCTCTTGAGAGAAAGTGTGTCCGCTCTATCGATTAAGCCAAGCGGAGTCTATGTGGATGCCACCTTCGGCGGCGGCGGACACAGCAGAGCCATTCTGGAATGCCTGTCACCAAAGGGAAGACTGATTGCCATGGACCAGGACAGCGATGCACTGGCCAACGCCCCCGATGACAAACGACTGATAGTGGCCCACGCCAATTTCAGGTTCATCCACAATTTTGTCCGTTATAACGGGTACGAAGGTGTGGACGGAATCCTCGCTGACCTCGGGGTTTCGTCACATCAGTTTGACACGGAAGAGAGAGGATTCTCTTTCAGGTTCGACTCTGACCTTGACATGAGAATGAACAACAAAGGCGGCAAGACCGCAGCCGATGTCATAAACTCATACACACAGGAGGGGCTTGAAAGGCTCTTTAATATATATGGTGAGCTCAACAACAGCCGCCGCCTTGCGGAACTTATCTGCACGGCCCGCGCCAAAGCCCCCATCAGAACCACAGGCGGACTGAACGCCGCGATTGCAAAGACAGTCCCGCAGTTTGCCGAGCACAAATATCTGGCGAAAGTCTACCAGGCACTGCGGATTGAAGTGAACGATGAGATGTCAGCGCTGGAGAGATTTGTGCCGATGGCGATAAGATCACTCAACCCGGGAGGCATCCTTGCAGTGATAACCTACCATTCCCTGGAGGACCGCATAGTGAAGAATGCCATCAGGGATGCCATAACAGAAAAAACGATGACCAAGGTCACATCCAAACCGGTGCTGCCGTCAGAGGATGAGATCAGAGAAAATACCAGGGCACGCAGCGCGAAGCTCAGGGTTGCCAGAAAAACGGAATGGGACTGAAGAAAGGATTTCAAGGCTTGCTTGGCGGTGAGATAATCGCCAACAGAAAGATAGACAGGCAGCTGCCGTTTATCTTTTTCTGCTTTGTATTGATAAGCCTCTACCTTATGTGGGGGTTGTGGGTTGAAGACCGTATGGCAATGATAAAGAAGAACAATCAGAAGATTGAAGAACTCAAGATTGAGTATCACGAAAAGGCCCTGCGCCTGACAGGTCTCAATCAGCGCACCCGCATAGAAACAATGCTCATTGAGCATGGCAACACAGAGCTTCACGCTCCAGTGGCGCCTCCTCAGAGAATAGAGATAAAGTAATGAAGAACAACGTCACAAGAGTGGCAATCGTGTACGGGCTGTTCCTGCTGTTCGCCTTGCTGGCAGTGGGCAGGATGATCCAGCTGCAGTTCATTGCCAAGGACATCAAGACCGAAGACTACGGCGTGTCCACCACCAAGGTGGTTGTGACGGCTCCGACACGCGGAAGCATCCTTGCGGCAGACGGCCGCCCGATGGCGTTTTCAACCCCCGAATACTTCATTGCAATCGACAGCACTGTTCCGAACGACACTCTGTTCAACAATGAACTGGGCGCTCTGGCCGACTCACTTGCCACACGCTACCACGAGAAGACAAAGCAGGAATATATCACCCTTCTCAGTTCAAACCGCGCAGCAGGCAAGTGCTACACCAAGCTGCTCCGCCAGCACGTCGGATACAACGAGATGAAAGAAATCTCCACCTGGCCCATTCTCCGCAAAGGCAGCCGCTACGGCGGTCTGATCATAGAGAATGTAGACCATCGTGAATATCCCTACGGCAAACTGGCGTATCGTACCCTCGGATATCTGCGCAGCAGCGAAGACCGCCCCCGCATAGGCGTGGAAGGCGCGATCGACTCTATTCTTCGCGGCACTCCCGGCACCCTTCCCATGCGCCGCATCGAACACAGCGTTTGGATTCCAGACACAGAGAAGGAAGAGATTGCCGCGCAGAATGGGAAAGACATTCAGATTTCCATTGACATAGACATGCAGGACATTGCCCAGAGAGCGCTTCTCCGTAAAATCGGCGATGAAGAGAATCTGGAGGCCGGTACCGTGATTGTAATGGAGGTCGCAACAGGCGAAATCCGTGCAATGGTGAATATGGAGAAAGACGAGCACGGCCGCTTTACAGAACAGTACAACTATGCAATCGGCCGTCTTGGCGAGCCCGGCTCCGTATTCAAGCTGGCCACCCTCGTGACCGCATTGGAAGACAACAAGGTCAGACTGGACGACATACAGAGCGCAGATGTTCTCTGGCACTGCCCCGGCGTCAAGAAGCCTTTTGAAGACACATACCTGCGCAACTACACCACAATCTCTGTCCGAAAGGGGCTCGAAATATCATCCAACAACGTATTCCGCCGCATTGCTGCAGAGAAATACGGCCGCAACCCCCAGGAGTTTGTGGACAAGCTCAACAACGAGCGCCGCATCAGTTATAATTACGACTTTGACCTCCCCGGAATGGGCAAGGCCCGCATCCGTGACCCCAAAGACAAGACCTGGAGCCCCGCAGACCTTCCACAGATAGGCATGGGATATGCGGTCCAGCTCACCCCCCTCCATATCCTCAGCTTCTATAACTCCATCGCCAACAACGGCGTGATGGTGAAGCCCCACCTTTTCGTGAACCAGCAGGAAGGTGGCAAGGTGACATACACCTACCCCATCGAGACCATAGGCCGCACCTGTTCGGAAGAGACAGCCGCCAAGGCAAAAGAAGCCTTGAGGGGCGTTGTGATTGGAGAGAACGGAACGGCACGCCGCGCGTTCAAGGACTGCAAAGTGCATGTCGCAGGCAAGACCGGCACAGCCCGTATCTCCCTTCCGCAGGGTGGATACGTCGACGGAGCAGGTCGCAAGAGGCATCAGGGCTCGTTTGTGGGATTCTTCCCTTACGAGAACCCTAAGTACTCGATCATTGTGGTGGTGTGGTCTAAGCTCACTCCTCAAAACTTCTACGGAGGAACCTGGGGCGGACCTGTGGCATGTGAAATCATCGACAACATCTATGCTTCATCACCCGAATGGGCCGAATCCATGACATCAGAAGGCGCCATGCCTCAGATTGCTGAAAGGCCCTGCCCCACGCAGACAGATTCCACCGGCAGAGTGCCAGACGTAAGAGGAATGGGGCTGCGCGACGCCACTTATCTGCTGGAATCGCAGGGATTCAAGGTAAAGTCCAGAGGATGCGGCAGGATACAGGATATTAAAATTGAAGAAGACTGTGTAATACTCTCACTTGCAGAGAAACTATGATACTGAAAGAATTACTTGACGGAATAGAGATCCTTGACTGTAGAGGAAGCCTCGACATGGAAATCATGGCAGTGGAGACCGACTCGCGCAGATGTGGCGCCGGGTCGTTGTTCATTGCTATCGGCGGCAACGCTGCCGACGGCCACAAATTCATAGGCAAGGCTGTTGAAAACGGTGCCGTTGCCGTGGTTTATGAAAACAGCGATGCATTTGAAATGACAGATGCAGAGAACATCACTTATGTCAAAGTAGCGGCAAGCCGCCGTGCCCTCTCTAAGATTGCCGCAAATCTCTACGACAATCCGTCAGCCAGGATGAATCTTGTGGGAGTGACAGGCACCAACGGCAAGACGACCACCGCCACCCTCCTCTACCGCCTTTTCACAGCCCTCGGCTACAACTGCGGACTGATCTCCACCATAGCCAACTACGTGGGTGACAAGTGCTACCACACAGAGCACACCACTCCAGACCCTCTGGAGCTCAACCGCCTGATGGCCGAAATGGTGCAGCAGGGATGTGCATACTGCTTCATGGAAGTTAGCTCACACGCCATCAGCCAGGACCGCACCGCCGACCTCGTGTTCAAGGGAGGCATCTTCTCAAATCTCACACATGACCATCTCGACTATCACAAGACTTTCGAGAACTACCGCGACTGCAAGAAGGCATTCTTTGACAATCTGCCCGAAAATGCCTTCGCTCTGGTGAACAAAGACGACCGCAACGGTCTGTTCATGATACAGAACTGCAACGCTCACTGCTATACATATTCATGCACCAGGATGGCCGACTTCCGCTGCAAGCTTGTGGAGGAGACTCTCGATGGAATGCAGCTCACCATTGACGGGACAAGTGTATGGACCAGGTTCATCGGTGCCCACAACGCATACAACCTGCTTGCAATCTACTCAACAGCCATTCTGCTTGGAGCAGACAAAGATGAGACTCTCACCATTCTCAGCGGCCTGAATGCCGTTGCCGGCAGGCTCGAGTATCTGCGCGGCGGGCAGGACCTTACTGCCGTTGTGGACTACGCCCACACTCCTGATGCTCTTGAGAATGTCCTCAAGACACTGCGTGAGGCTGCAAAAGACCACTATCTGATATGCGTCTTCGGATGCGGAGGCGACCGCGACCGCACAAAACGCCCCGAAATGGGACAGATTGCAGTGAAATATGCAGACCGCGTGATTGTAACTTCAGACAATCCCCGCACAGAGAAGCCAGAAGACATCATAGCAGACATCAAGTCAGGACTTGACGCTGCAATGCGCGCAAAGACAGTATTCATCACCGACCGCGCAGAAGCGATACGTTCGGCACTGATGTTCGCCCCGGAAGGAGCAGTTGTGCTTGTGGCCGGCAAGGGACACGAAGATTATCAGATAATAGGTACCACCAAATACCATTTCGATGACAAGGAAGTCATCGCACAGGTATTCGGATCAATGAAAGAAAACAACTAAGTCATGCTATACCATCTTTTCCAATATTTTCAGTCACAGGGGTATGATTTTCCTGGCGTGGGCCTGATGCAGTACATCTCGTTCCGCGTGGTCTGCTCAAGCATAGTGGCAATCATCACAGCCCTGCTGGTAGGCAAGAAGCTTATCAAGAAGTTGCAGATCAAGCAGATCGGCGAAGAGATACGCGACCTGGGACTTGAAGGGCAGCTGAGCAAGAAAGGAACCCCGACCATGGGCGGCCTCATAATTTGCGCGGCAGTCATAGTTCCCATCCTGCTGTTCGGCGACCTCACCAACATCAACAACATCCTTCTGCTGCTCACCACAGTATGGCTTGGATTCCTGGGATGGATGGATGACCGGATCAAGGTGTTCAAACATAACAAGGAGGGGATGAGCGGCAAGAAAAAGATTCTCGGACAAGTGCTGCTCGGCCTTGTGGTGGGTGTGACCCTCTGCTTCAGCAGCCAGCTCGGCTTCCGTGCCGAAAGGCCCGCCGCAACCGATGAAGCAGCAATCGAAGCTGCCGAGTCTATGCCGACCAACTCTGTCATTGTGGAGAACAATGCCAAGACCACCATACCTTTCGTGAAGAACAACGAGTTCGACTACTCATGGCTCATTCCGTTCAAGGGCAAGGCCGGTGAGTGCTGCACCTGGATACTTTATGTGCTGGTGATCATATTCATCATCACGGCCTGCTCCAACGGTTCTAACCTCACCGACGGCATGGACGGCCTTGCAGCGGGAGTAACCGCGATTGTGGGCATCACGCTCGGTGTACTGGCATACCTTTCGGGCCATGTGGGGTACGCAAGCTACCTCAACATAATGTATATTCCTGCAAGCGGTGAGATTGCAGTATACATGAGCGCGCTGGTAGGTGCCCTGCTCGGATTCCTGTGGTACAACTCATTCCCTGCGCAGGTGTTCATGGGCGACACAGGCAGCCTGATGCTGGGCGGAGTGGTAGGCGTTGCGGCAGTGCTTATCCGCAAGGAGCTGCTGCTCCCCATCCTCTGTGGTGTATTTCTCACTGAAAGTCTCTCAGTGATAATCCAGAGATTCTATTTCAAATATACCAAGAAGAAATATGGCAAGGGTGTGAGGGTGTTCCGCATGTCCCCCCTGCACCACCATTTCCAGAAAGCCGACCCTGACGCAATCATCCAGAAGCCTGCGGGAGTTCATCCCGAGGCAAAGATTGTTGCCAGATTCTGGATTGTGTCAATCATTCTTGCAGTACTCACAATCGTAACATTAAAAATCAGATAAAGATGGAGAGAATAGTAGTTCTGGGTGGAGGAGAGAGCGGTGCTGGCGCAGCCGTTCTTGCAAAAGTCAAAGGATTCGATGTATTCCTTTCCGACATGTCATCGCTTTCAGCGGAATGCAAGGCAATGCTTGACAAATATGACATTGCATACGAGGAGGGAGGTCATACACGCGAAAAGATCCTCAATGCAGACGAGATAATAAAAAGCCCCGGCATTCCCGAGACTGCCCCACTTGTTAAGGAAGCATACGCCGCCGGCATACCGGTAATTTCTGAGATCGAGTTTGCAGGACGCTACGACAGAGCCAAGAAAATCTGCATAACAGGCAGCAACGGCAAGACCACCACCACATCGCTCATCTACCACATGCTGAAGCAGAACGGAATGAACGTGGGTCTGGGAGGCAATATCGGCAAGAGCTACGCATATCAGGTCGCCACAGAGAATTTTGACATCTACGTGCTGGAGCTCAGCAGTTTCCAGCTCGACGGAATGTACGACTTCAAAGCCGACATCGCCATCCTGCTCAACATCACCCCCGACCATCTGGACCGCTACGGATACGACCTGCAGAACTATGTCAACGCCAAGTTCCGCATCACCCGCAACATGAAGGCCGAAGACTGCTTCATCTTCTGTTCCGACGACGAGATCACCATCAAGAACCTCAACCAGATTGTCATAAAGGCTCAGATGCTTCCTATCAGCCAGGAGCACGAAGAGAATCCGGGTGCATATTCCGACGGCGAGAAGATACATGTCAACTACGGCAACGACCCATATGAGATGTATATCGACGACATGTCCCTGCGCGGCCGCCACAATGTATACAATTCTATGGCAGCAGCCCTCACCGGAAAGTTGATGAAAATCACGAACGAGAGCATACGCAAGGCCCTCACATCGTTCATGCCGGTCGAGCACCGTATGGAGAAGGTGCTGAGCGTGGGCGGAGTGCTCTATATCAACGATTCTAAGGCCACCAACGTCAACTCGACATGGTATGCCCTGGAGTGCATGACCACCCCTGTGGTGCTGATTCTCGGAGGAAAGGACAAAGGCAACGACTATTCTGCAATATTCGACCTTGTGAAAGAAAAGGTCAAGGCCATCGTATGTCTTGGTGTCGACAACAAGAAAATCCACGAGTCATTCAAGGATATCGTTCCCGTCATTGTGGACACACTCTCTGCTGAAGAGGCGGTGAAGGAGTCGAGCAGGCTGGCGGTTGAAGGAGACACAGTGCTCCTCTCACCCTGCTGCGCAAGCTTCGACCTCTTCAAGAGCTACGAAGACCGCGGACGTCAGTTCAAGGAGGCAGTAAGAAATCTGTAAGACAATCAGAAAGAAAAAGACTATGGCAAAAGTCAGACTCAGAGGTGACCGTGTTATCTGGTTTATCGTGGCGATTTTCGCCATGATATCGATTCTTGCGGTCTTTTCGGCAGGATCTTTCCTTGACAAGACCTCTGACATGATGGGCAAGACCAAAGTCTATATGGAGCAGTTCGGCAGCGTTGCGATGGGTTTTGCCGCCCTGTTTGTCTGCTATGCCATCCCTTACAATGCCTACCGCAAGCTGTCACCGTTTTACTTCGGCCTCACCCTCTGCATGCTTGTAATGCTTTACATACCGGGACTGCGGGCAGAGGTCAACGGCGCGGTGCGCGGCATCAAGGTCGGCAGCCACACCTTGCAGGTGTTCGAATTTGTGAAGGTGGGACTTGTGATGTATCTCAGCTGGGCTCTCGACAAGTTCAGCGGCAGCCTCGGCACCTTCAAGGAATATTTCCTGAAACTGCTCATGTGGGTGCTGATAGTCTGCCTGCTGGTTGTTGGCAACAGCTTCTCCACCACCATGCTGCTTGGTGTCATCAGCATGATGATGTTCTTCTTCATGGAGGTGAAGTGGACCCATCTGGGAATCACAGTGGGAGGCGCCATTGCATGTGTGGCACTGCTGTTCGGCATCTATCACCTGGTGATAAAGATCGACCCTGACAATGACTTCACAGTATTCAACCGTCTCGGCACCGTTGAGAAACGAATCGAAAGGTTCATGTCAAAAGGAGACGACACCACCATCGACCTCACAAAGATGTCAAAGGAGGAATACGCGAAAATGCTTGACGAAGAGCGTCAGAGCGAAAACGCCAAGATAGCGATACATGAAGGGAGGATATTCGGCAAGGGAATGGGCAACGGCACCGCCCGCTACTCGCTTTCAATGGCCTTTTCCGATTTCATCTTCGCCTCGATAGTCGAGGAGACAGGTTTTATCGGAGGAGCGCTGATAATACTGCTTTATCTGGTATTCCTGTTCAGGTGCATCTCACTTTCTTTCAGATGCCCCGACACATATTCTCAGGCTCTGGTGCTGGGGCTGGCGTTCCTGCTGGTGACACAGGCATTCCTGCACATTCTGGTGAATGTGCGTCTGATTCCCATCACAGGGCACACTCTGCCCCTTATCAGTCACGGCGGCACAGCATATCTGGTGCTTTCCGGAGCCTTCGGCATAATACTCTCGGTAAGCCGTGCCGTGGCGAAGATGGAGCAGGAGAAGAAAGAGGCGGAGGCTGCCCAACAGGCAGCGATTGAAGCTGCGGAAAAGGATCCGCGACTTATGGAACAAGAAGAAATTCAACTAAGCATAGACGACGATGAAACGGATAATAATTAGCGGAGGCGGCACAGGCGGCCACATATTTCCCGCAATATCGATTGCAGACGCCCTCAAGAGGAGCGGTACTGAATGTGAAATCCAGTTTGTCGGAGCACTCGGCAAAATGGAGATGGAAAGAGTGCCCAAAGCTGGATATCCCATCATCGGACTTCCTACCGCAGGACTCCAGCGCAAGCTTTCGCTCAAGAATCTTGCCCTCCCCTTCAAGGTGCTGGAGAGCGTGCGGCAGGCGAAGAGAATCATCAGGGATTTCAAGCCCGACGCAGTTGTGGGTGTGGGCGGATATGCCAGCGCACCGCTTCTATGGGCCGCATCAGGTATGAAAATCCCCTGTCTGATTCAGGAACAGAATTCATACGCAGGCCTTACCAACAAACTTCTTGGCAAGCGCGTGCAGAAAATATGTGTGGCATACGACGGTATGGAGAAATTCTTCCCCGCCGAGAAGATAATGTTCACAGGCAATCCGCTGCGCGCCGGAATCATGCCTCCTACTGCGGAACAGCGCGAGGAGGGGTACGCCCATTTCGGACTTGACCCTCAGAAGAAGACGCTGTTTGTGGTGGGCGGCAGCCTCGGAGCACGCACACTTAATGAAAGCGTGCAGCTGTGGATTGTGGAGAAAGCCGAAGCGGCAGGGTTCCAGGTGCTCTGGCAAAGCGGAAAATATTATAAGGAGGGCATTGAGAAGTTTCTTGAATCGCATCCCTGTGCAAACGTGAAGAACCTTACATTCGTTGACCGCATGGACCTTGCCTATGCTGTTGCTGACGTTATTGTCTCACGCGCCGGAGCGGGCACGATCTCCGAGCTCTGCGTTTCGGGAAAGGCAACAATTTTTGTACCTTCGCCCAATGTCGCCGAAGACCACCAGCGCCACAACGCAATGGCTCTTGTGGAGAAGGGGGCGGCAGACATCGTGCTTGACGCAGATGCCCGTGAGAAACTTATGGACAAAGCGGCCGCACTGCTTGCGAACCCCGGAAAGATCGCACAGATGGAGCAGGCGATCATTGCACTGGCACGCCCTGATGCTGCCGATGTAATAGCCGCGGAAGTGTTGAAATTATGCAAATAGAGAAAGGAGATATCACCTGTCATGTATACTAATTATTATTTTATAGGTATCGGGGGCATCGGAATGAGTGCCATCGCAAGATATTTCAAATATATCGGAATGAATGTGTCCGGCTATGACCGCACCCCCAGCCCGCTCACAAAAAAGCTTGAGGAAGAAGGAATAGAAGTGCACTATGAAGACCGTCCCGACCTCATCCCCATCAATGTCGACAAAACATTCGTAATATATACTCCTGCAATACCCGCATCCCTGAAAGAGCTGCAATATGTGAAGGAAAACGGATATACGCTCTGCAAGCGCAGCCGCGCGCTGGGCGAGATAGCACGGGACAAAGACTGTCTTGCAGTTTCCGGCACACACGGCAAAACCACCACCTCCACCCTGCTCGCCCATATATTTGCGGCAGGCACTGAAGACGGCTGCACAGCCTTTCTGGGAGGCATCTCCAAAAACTACCATTCAAATCTTCTCCGCAGCACTTCCGACGCACTGGTTGCCGAGGCCGATGAGTTTGACCACTCGTTCCTTCAGCTCCGTCCCCAGATCGCCGTGGTGACCGCTGTTGATGCAGACCATCTCGACATCTACGGCACACACGACGAGGTGCGCAGGGCATTCTCTGACTTCACTGCCCAGGTAAAGAAAGACGGTGCTGTGATCATCAAGAAAGGTGTGGAGTTTGACAGAAGCAGAATAACCGCAAAACAATACACATACAGCTACAACGAGCCCTGCGACTTCTATGCGTCTGACATCAGACCTTTGCAGGGCGGATATTTCAACTTCACCCTCAACTACCCCGGCGGCAGGATTGCTGACTGCACTGTGGGAATTCCAGGCTGGGTCAATGTTGAAAATGCCGTGGCGGCATCGGCGGTGGCTCTGCTCTATGGTGTCCAGCCCATGAAAGTTCGTGCGGCACTGGCCACATTCTCGGGAGTCGAGCGCAGGTTCGACATTCACCTCAACACCCCGGAATGTGCATATATCGACGACTATGCCCACCACCCCAACGAGATTGCGGCGGCCATCAGTTCTATGCGCAACATCTTTGCAGGCAGGAAGATATGCGGAATATTCCAGCCGCACCTCTTCACCCGCACCCGCGATTTTGGAGATGAATTCGCAGCTGCTCTCAGCAATCTGGACGAACTTATAATGCTTCCGATCTATCCTGCGCGCGAACTGCCGATAGAAGGTGTGAATGCAGAGATGATTCTTGACAAGGTCACCATTTCTGACAAGATGCTCGTGCAGAAAGAGCAGCTGCTCGACACAATCGCATCACGGAAGATAGACTGCCTTGTGACATTCGGAGCAGGCGATGTCGACCGCTTTGTGAAACCCATTGAAGAACTTTTGAAAAACAGACAGTAGACAATGTTCCGCAGGATTCTCATAATATTCGGTCTGGTGGTGATATGCGCTCTCTTCAGCGGATATTTCTACCATGTTGACAAGTTCACGGCCGAATATGATGCAGAAATGAGGTGCAATGACATACAAGTGGTGTTCAAGGGAAGCCCTGAGCAGAGGTTCATCACAGATAATGAACTGAAGGATGTTGTCAGATCATCTGTCATCGGCAGGACGGTGAAGGATATCGACACCGACATGCTTGAGAAAATGGTTTCTGAGACCGGTGTCATAAGCCACGCAGAGGTCTACGTGAGCCAGCCCGCCACACTTGTGATGGAGGTGGAGCAGCGCAACCCAATCGTGCGCATCAGCACCGATGCCTTCAACTGCTACGCAGACAGCTGCGGATATCTGCTTCCTCTGATGGATGACATAACACTGGACCTTCCCATAATAAGCGGGCATGTGCCGGTGGTGGCACAAAGAGACGTGAGGGGATTTCCCGTATCGGGCCGCGACTGGCTCCGCCACACTCTCACCCTCACGGAAACAGTCCGCCACAACTCATACTGGAGTGCAGAAATAGAGCAGATCTGGGTTGACGCCGATTCGGACTTCGTGCTTTTCACCCGCAGCCTGCCCGAAAGTTTCATTTTCGGCCAGATCGGTGACAGAAGCGACATCCAGGACAAGCTTGACAAGATGGCGGGGTATTACCGCACCATACGTCCCAGAGCCGAGGGAAACAACACTCATTACAACACTGTGAACCTGAAATATAAAGATCAGATAATTTGCAAATAGAATTAATATATGAACGATTACTTAGTAGCTGTAGAACTGTGCACCTCCAAGGTTGCGATTGCCGTTGCTGAAAGAGCTTCATACGGCATCAGGGTACTATATCACCACGCCGTGCCCGTCATAAAGGGGATGAACCGCGGCGATGTGATCAACAACAAGATCATCACCGATGCTCTGGACCGCTGCAAGAGAGAGATCGAGATTGAATCCGGTCTCAACATCAAGGATGTCATTCTTTGTGTGACAAGCTCCAGCATCAAGACAAAAGACTGGAAGAAGTCTGTCATCAGGCAGAACAGCGGGGCGCCGATAAGCTATGAAGAAATCAGTTACCTGACATCTGAGGCCACCCGCAGCGAAGCCGGCAACGAGGTGGTGTTCGAAGCCATTCCGCAGTCATTCAACGTTGATGACGCCATCAATGTCTCTCCCGACGAGGTGGAGGGCATGACAGGCAAGGTCATTGAGGCAAAATACAAGCTTATAATTGGAAAGAACTCATCGCTCAAGAACAAGCATGATGTGGTTGAAAGCTGCGGCATGCGGGTTATCGGCACCATTATGAGTCCTGTGGCAAGTTCATACGCAGCACTCAACGAAGACGAAATAGAAAACGGTGTGGCCCTGATTGATATCGGAGCAGGCACGACAGATGTTGTGATTGTGAAGGACCGTATCGTACGTGAGGTTGCAGTCATCCCCTTCGGAGGCAACACCATCACGGCGGACATCCGCAACGAGACCACCATCACCACAGACAATGCCGAGATAATCAAGATCAAATACGGCTGCTGCATGGATGAAGGATCCACCGAGAACAAGAAGCTCGTGATCCAGGGCACTGGCGGCAGTGAGAACCGCGATGTTCCCCTTGACCTGCTCGAACAGGTGATAGAAGCGCGTGTCAGCGAAATCATGGAGGCCGCATATTATGTGATAGAGCAGGCCGGATATATCTCAAAGATCCCCGCAGGACTGGTGATTACAGGCGGCACTGCATATCTGGAGCGTATCCGTGACCTTGCAAAGGCCATCACCGGATTCCGCGTGAGACTCGCCAACGCACAGGGCAACATAGCCGACACATCAGTTGACGGAAGTTTCGACACTTACGCATGCTCGATTGTGGGAGCACTTATCGACGGCTTCAACCACGAGGAAGACCTCCGCAAGAAAGCGGGGAGCCTTGACCGCGGTGAAATTGTTGCGCCTCCCAAACAGACAGAAATCGATTTTGGAGGAGAGCCCATAGAAAAGCTCACCTGGAGGGAGAAGATACGCAGGGACCGTGAGGCAAAGAATGCGCTCAAGCGTGAAGAGGCCGAGAGGAAAGAGGCCGCAAAGGAGGCCGCCCGCAAGGCGAAGCAGGAAGCTGAGTTGAAAGCACAGCTGGAGGCCGAAGAAGAGGAGCGCAGGGAAGCGGAGGAAGAAGCCCGCAGGCAAGCGGAGAAAGCTGCAGCCGAAGCACAGCCCAAGAAGCCCGGCAAGATAGAGAAATACATGAAAGACCTGTTTACAACCGACGAAGAATAAAAGCAAACATACCATGGGAGAAGAATTAATACCCGACAACTGGACGGAAAAGAATAATATCATCAAAGTGATAGGTGTTGGCGGCGGCGGAACCAATGCCGTCACGTATATGTACGAGCAGAAGATCGAGCATATCGATTATGTTGTCTGCAACACAGATGCACAGCATCTCGCCACCAGCCCGGTCCCCCACAAGCTCCAGCTTGGAGGCGTAATCACTAAAGGTCTTGGAGCCGGCACCGACGCACTTACAGGAAAGAAGGCTGCTGTTGAATCAATCGAAGACATCAACAACTGTCTGGCAGGCACCAACGAGATGGTGTTCATCACTTGCGGTATGGGAGGCGGAACTGGTACAGGCGCCGCGCCTATCATTGCCGAGGCCGCGAAGAGCAAAGGGCTCCTCACTGTGGGAGTGGTCACCATCCCCTTCCGCGATGAAGGTCCCAACACCCTCTACCGTGCCATCGAAGGAATAAAGGACTATAACAGGCAGGTTGACACCCTCATCATCATCGACAACCAGAAGCTGTATGACGTATATCCCGGCCTCAAGTTCTTCGACGCTCTGGACAAGGCCAACGAAGTGCTTGCCACGGCCGTGAAGAGCATCACAGAGATCATCACCTGCCGCGGTGTCATCAACGTGGATTTCACCGATGTCAAGAAGATTCTGAAAGACAGCGGAATGGCATTCATGGGCATCGGACGCGCCTCCGGCACCGACCGCGCACGCAAGGCGATCGAGGATGCGCTCAACTCACCCCTGATGTACAACTGCGACGTGACCAAGTCCAACAAGGTGCTTGTCAACATCACCACAAGTGACATCGAGACTGAAGAGCTTCAGATAATCATGGACTACATCTCAGAGAAGACAGGCGGAGCAAGCAATTTCAAGCGCGGCATCGTACGCGACCCGTCCATGGGCGATGAGATTGCCGTCACAATTGTGGCGACAGGATACAATATGACAGACCTCCCCCACGTGGATCTGGATACAGTCAACAAGGAGAACATCATAATGGTGGATGTATCCCCCGATGATCCCACCCTCCACAAGACAGGTCTTCCCCTGAACAGCGGAGACATCATATCCATCACCAAGAAAGAGCGCTATGCAGGCAAGCCCGCCCTCATCATAAGCGATGCAGAAGAGCTTCAGAGCATGGAGAACGAGACGGCGTTCCGCCGCCGCGACCGCATGCTCCACAAGCAGCGCAAGGAACAATTCTTACAGAATCAGGAAATACAGTCAGAAGAAAATTAATATGGAAACAATCGGAATGGCCTGCGACCACGCAGGATATGAACTCAAGGAATATCTCAAGGACCTCCTCGCAAAGAGAGGATACACAATACGCGACTTCGGCACAAACTCACCCGAAAGCATGGATTATCCCGACACCGCCCACCCCCTTGCATCTGCAGTTGAGAATGGCGATGTAGACTTCGGTATTTCAATGTGCGGCAGCGGCAACGGCATCACAATGACGCTCAACAAACATCAGGGTGTGCGCGCCGCACTCTGCTGGCAGCCCGAGATAGCAGCTCTTGCCAGGCAGCACAACAATGCCAACATCCTGTCGATGCCCGCACGCTTCATCTCACAGGAAGAAGCGGTTGCAATCCTTGACGCCTACCTTGATGCAACATTCGAAGGTGGCCGTCACCAGAAAAGAATTGACAAAATCCCCTGCAGATAGATGGATTACCCTCTTGTAATCGACCGCACGGCAGCGGAAAAGCCAGGTACACCCTTCTTCGATGCCCTCGAGGCATCGATGGAGAGCTACCCTGCCGGAATAATCATTCCTGTGGACAAGCCGTACCGCTGGACCAGCGCCGATGTGGTGAGGAAAATAAAGTTCAGGCTGCAGAAACATTTTCACATAAAGAACATCAAGGTAGGCCATGCCGGGACTCTTGACCCGCTTGCCACAGGCATCCTGCTTGTATGTGTGGGGAAGGCCACAAAGATGGCAGAGGCGCTGCAGTCGCACGAGAAGGAATACGTCGCCGAGATTGAGTTCGGCGCCACCACCCCTTCGTACGATCTCGAAAAAGAGATTGATGCGCTGTACCCCGTGGACGGTGTGAGCCGGGCATCTGTCGAAGAGGCTCTCAAAGGCTTCATCGGCGAGCAGGAACAGATTCCCCCCGTATTCTCGGCAAAGATGATAGACGGCACTCGGGCCTACGAATATGCACGCAGCGGAGAGGCAGTGGAGATGAAATCATCCACTGTCACCATCTCTGAGACAGAACTGCTTGACTTCTCTGCCGAAGGGCCGCTGGGCCGCCCAAGGGCCACAGTCAGGCTGCGCTGCAGCAAAGGCACATACATCCGTTCCTTTGCCCGCGACCTTGGCGCCGCTTTGGGAAGCGGTGCTCATCTTACTGCGCTTCAACGCACGAAATCTGGTGATTTTGAAATAAAAAACACAATTCCTTTGGAATTCTTATTTTCATAGAATAATTTTGGCGTTTCATTGCCGTGATTATTTTTTATGAAACAAAAAGAATTCGAATTTGACCTGACGCTCGATCAGATCGCCAAGTATCCCTCAGAGGATCGTGACGGCTGCAGACTTATGGTCCTCCACAAAAAAACCGGAGAAATCGAGCACAGAACCTTCAAGGATTTCATTGATTATGCCGACGACGGTGACCTCTGCGTGTTCAACGACACAAAAGTCTTCCCCGCCAAGCTGTTCGGCAACAAAGAAAAGACCGGAGCTGAAATTGAGGTGTCCCTGCTTCGCGAGCTTAACCGCGAGCAGCGCCTGTGGGATGTCCTGGTAGACCCCGCACGCAAGATCCGTATTGGCAACAAACTCTATTTCGGCGAGGACAATTCCCTTGTGGCTGAGGTCATCGACAACACCACCTCACGCGGACGCACACTCCGTTTCCTCTACGACGGTCCGTATGAAGAGTTCAAGCAGGCTCTCTATTCGATAGGCACGCTTCCGGTGCCCAAATGGATCCGTCCCGTGGCTGAAGAGATTGACAAGGAGCGTTTCCAGACCATCTTCGCCAAGAACGAAGGAGCTGTTGCAAGCCCTGCGGCAGGTCTGCATTTCAGCAAGATCCTCATGAAAAAGATGGAGATAAAGGGCATCAACTCCGCCTTCATCACTCTCCACGTCGGCAACGCGCACTTCCATCAGGTTGATGTAGAAGACCTCTCAAAGCATAAGATGGATTCAGAGCCTCTGATAATCAGCGAAGAGACCGCCGATATCGTAAACGCCACAAAACGCAGCGGACACAAGATCTTCTGTGTGGGAATCTCTGTCCTCCGCGGCCTTGAGACTTTCGTCACCACCACAAAAGAGATCAAAGAGTTCAACGGCTGGACCAACAAGTTCATCTTCCCTCCCTACGAGGTGCAGATTCCCGATGCGCTCATCACCAACTTCCACCTTCCCAAATCAACCATGCTCATGAACGTGGCCGCCTTCGGAGGATATCACAATGTTATGAACGCCTATGATGTGGCGCTCAAGGAAGGCTACCAGTTCGGCACCTACGGTGATGCAATGCTCATCATCTAAATTTAGAAATCCCCCGGGGATTCCAAAATTCCGCGGCATCCTTCTGAATTGAGAATTCGTGCCGCCCGATTAAATCCTGTCTGCTATACTTGCATTCAAAATGCATTGTATGAGACAGGATTTATTGATTTACACTGCCGCCGTGGCAAACAGCTTCCCGGGCAGGATCTCGAAGCTGAGAGAGGTTATAGACGTTTTCGGAGATGCCGAGAAACTGTTTTCACTGCCGCCTTCCGAAGCCATGGAGGTGTGCCCTCTGATCAGGACCTTTGCAGACAGACTTTATTCGGCAGAAGCCCTCAGGACTGCCGAGCAGGAGATAATGTGGGCTGAAAGCCACGGCATCGACATTCTGTGCCATACCGACCGCAGGTATCCTTCAAGGCTGAAGGAATGCCCCGACGCTCCGCTTATCCTTTACAGGAAAGGCAGCATTCCGCTTTCCGGCAGACGGGTGGTGGCAATTGTGGGGACCCGGGGCGCCACCCAATATGGCAAGCGGTACTGCGACAGCATCATTGAAAAGCTTTCCGAACTGAAAGTCAAACCGGTGGTTGTAAGCGGTCTGGCTCTTGGCATCGACACCTACGCCCACTCGTTTGCGCTGCGCTACGGTCTGAAGACCATTGCCGTGATGGGCACCGGATTCAACACAATCTACCCTGCGTCAAACGAAAATCTGGCACGACAGATCTTGGAAAACGGCGCTCTTGTAAGCGAGTTCTCACACCTCATGCCATCGCTGCCCCAGAATTTTGTAAGAAGGAACCGCATCATTGCCGGGCTCAGCGACTGCATCCTGCTGGTGGAGTCACGCATCAAAGGGGGCGGGCTCATCACTGCAGATTTCGGTCTGCACTATAACCGCAGTGTCTTCGCTGTGCCGGGGCGTATTGACGACAACAGCTTCAAGGGCTGCAACGCACTGATAGAAAACAATATCGCTTCAATAGCCACAGGTGGTGAAAGTATCATAAAAGGGATGAACTGGGACATGGCGCCACGGCAGCCCGAGCTGGATTTCAGCAGTGCAGATGATAATCACGAAGATGCCGAAGCAGATAAATCAGACATCAAATCACTTATTTTCAAATATATAGACAATCATCCGGACTGCGACATCTCCCAGATTTCAGAATGGACCGGCACTCCGGTCCAGAATCTGGCCATGCCTCTGCTCGAGCTGGAGATGGCCGGGCGAATCAGAGTCGTTTCAGGCAACAGATATTGCTCAAAGTAAGTCAATTTGGCTATCTTTGCGGCATGATTGACACTCATTCACACATCTACGATGAGGCTTATGCCGAAGATTTCGACCAGGTGGTGGCACGCGCCAGAGAGGCGGGCGTGACGAGGCTGGTGACTCCAGGCATTGACATCTCATGTTATGAAAGCATGCTGGCTGCGGCAGACCGTCTTGATGGATACGCTGTCCCCACAATAGGGCTGCACCCCACTTCAGTAAATTCGGAATGGCACAGCGAACTGCAGTTTGTTCTCGACCATATCGACGACAGACCATTCTGTGCTGTCGGGGAGATAGGGCTCGACTACTACTGGAGCAGAGAATTCGAAAATGAGCAGCAGCAGGTCTTCCTCGAGCAGATCGGCCTTGCCTCAGAAAAGAATCTGCCCATCATCATCCATGCCCGTGAGGCCACGGAAGACATCTTCAGATGCATCAGAAAGCTAGGCAAACCGCTGCGCGGAGTGTTCCATGCCTTCACCGGCAGCATTGAGACATACCGTCAGATCAAGCGGCTCGGCGAATTCAAGGTGGGCATAGGAGGTGTGGTCACATTCAAGAATGCACATGTGGCAGAGGCAGTTGCGCAGATTCCGCTGGACGACATCCTGCTTGAAACAGATGCCCCCTACCTCACCCCGGTTCCACACCGCGGCAAGCGCAACGAAAGCTCATATGTGAGGTTTGTGGCAGAAAAGATTGCACAGATCAAAGAGATAGAGTTCGATGAAGTTGACTTCCGTACAACAGTCAATGCAGAGATTCTGTTCGGTATTTGCAAATAAATTGCGCCTATTTCAAAATATTTTCTTAACTTGCGCGATATTATGCGAAATAATACAATCAAACATAAATTATTAATCACAAAACCTATGAAAAAAGTTTTCATGTTCCTGGCAGTTGCAGGCCTTCTGACCTTCACTGCTTACCAGTCAAACGCACAGGAAGAGGCAGCAGCTGCTCCCGCAGCAACCGAAGAAGTTGCTTCTTCATCAACTGAGGATGCAGTAGCTCCCGCAGCTCCGGCAGCTGATCCTTTCGCAACTACCAACGACCAGCCCCTTCACCAGCAGTTGAAGGCTAAATTCATCGAAGGTGGTGCAGGCTTCATGGCAACAGTTCTGTTGTGCCTTATCCTCGGTCTTGCAATCGCTATCGAAAGAATCATCACCCTCAGCCTTTCACAGACCAACACTGACAAGCTTCTTGCCCAGGTTGAAGAGAAAGTTAAAGCTAACGACATCGAAGGTGCCAAAGAGGTTTGCCGCAACACCCGCGGTCCCGTCGCAAGCATTTTCTACCAGGGTCTTCTCCGTATGGACCAGGGTATCGAGAACGTAGAGAAAGCCGTTACTTCTTACGGTTCAGTCCAGATGGCTCAGCTCGAGAAGGGCATGTCATGGATCACCCTCTTCATCGCTGTTGCTCCTATGCTCGGATTCATGGGTACTGTCATCGGTATGATCCAGGCATTCGATGCTATCGAGATTGCAGGTGATATCTCACCTAACCTTGTAGCCGGCGGTATGAAAGTAGCGTTGATCACCACAGTCGGCGGTCTCGTTGTTGCAATTGTACTTCAGTTCTTCTATAACTATCTTATCTCTAAGGTTGACACAATCGTTGCTCAGATGGAAGACGCTTCTATCAGCTTCGTTGACCTTTTGGTTAAAAACCAGAAATAGTGTTGAACCACATCAAACTACAATACAATGAAATTGGCTAAAATATTAGAATGGATCCTTTTAGGCCTTTCTTTAGTGCTGCTGATTGCATTCTTCGTAATGCCTCACGAGGTGGCGAGCGACCCTGCAGTCAACATCTTCATCGTATGGGCCTATGTTCTTCTTTTCGCTGCCATCGCACTTGTAGTGGTATTCCTGCTCAAAGATGTGTTCAGCTCTAAGAAGAGCCTCGTTTCATTCCTGCTTCTCCTGGTGGGCGTCGTTGTACTGGTAGCAGTTTCCTTCTTCCTTGCAAAGGGTGGAGAGGTTGCCACAAGTGTAGCTTACACAGAGCAGGTTTCTAAATTCTCAGACGCAGCTCTGAACCTCACATACATCATGTTCGGCGCCTCTATTCTGGCTCTTATCGTTACCGGCGTGATGAACGCTATCAGAAACCGTTAAATAAAATCAAGTTAACATGGCATCAAAAAAGACTCCTGAAATCAATGGCGGATCAATGGCGGATATTGCGTTCTTGATGCTGATATTCTTCTTGATGGTCACCACTATGGACCAGGAAAAAGGTCTTCCCCGTCGTCTCCCCCCCATGCCCGAAGATAACGTGAAGCTGGAGAACGAGAAAGTGAACCGCAGAAATATCGTCATCGTAAGAATCAATGTCAACGACAACATCTTTGCCGGAGACCAACCTATAGATGTCAGTCAGCTGAAAGATAAAATCGTAGAATTCCTCACCAACCCCAATGACGACCCCAACCTTCCCGAAAGAGTTGTCAAAGAGATTGACGGTTACGGCCCCTACGCTGTGTCAAAAGGTGTGATTTCACTCCAGAATGACCGTGGTACCACATACAGCACGTACATTGCCGTTCAGAACGAACTTGTAAAGGCAATCAACGAAATCCGCGATGAATTCGCAGTCCGCACATACGGAAAGAAGTATGCCGAGCTTGACGATGACCATCAGAAGATTGTACGCAACTGTATCCCGCAGCAGATTTCCGAGGCAGAGCCTAAGGACACAAAGCTTAAATAGGAGATTTCGGTATGGCTAAATTTATCAAGAAAAACGACGGTGGATGCCCCGCTATCAACACAGCATCCCTCCCCGATATCGTGTTCATGATCCTTATGTTCTTCATGGTCACAACAAGCATGCGCCAGACAGAACACCTCGTCATGGTTTCACTTCCCGCAGCATCTGAGATTGCAAAACTTGAAAGAAAAGACTTGTCTTCATACATCTATGTCGGCACTCCCCTGCCCAAATATCAGGGCAAATACGGAACCGACAGCCGTATCCAGCTCAACGATTCTTTCCGGACAATCGATGAAATCCGCGACTTCGTGGCTGCAGAGCGTGAGAGCCTCAGCGAGCAGGACCGTCCTTACATGACAATCTCAATCAAGGCTGACAAGGACACCCGCATGGGTATCATCACTGACATCAAGCAAGAACTTCGCAAGTGCAACGCGCTCAAGATTCTCTACGGCGCAAACGCTGTCGAATAGTTCCATCATTTTGATTTAACTCACTTATAATAATATGGGTAGCAATCCGCAAAGTTGTTACCCATTTTTTAATTGATAGACTAAATGAAAAAGATAGCATACATCGTACTTTCAGCTCTTATGATGCTCTCTATGGCATCATGCAACGCAAAGCCCAAGGCAAAATACGTATTTCTGTTTATCGGTGACGGCATGGGTTTCGGTGCAGTATCAGTGACAGAGACCTACCTAGCACAGGCTGACAACGGCCTCGAGCAGGGAATGGCTCCCCTCGCTTTCACAAGTTTCCCTGTATTGGGCGCAGCATCCACATTCTCTGCCAACAGTCAGGTGACTGACTCATCAGCAGGTGGTACAGCTCTCTCTACCGGCACAAAAGTCAACAATTACACAATGGCCATCACACCTGAAGGTGACACGCTCACAAGCATCACTTACAAGATTCACGATGCAGGTTTCAAGGTTGGTGTAGCTGCCACTGTATGTATAGACCACGCCACTCCCGGTGCATTCTACGGTCACAACCAGAGCCGTAGCAACTACTACGAGATAGGCAGTGAGCTTGGTCAGTCAGGCTTCGAGTTCTTCGGTGGCGGCGACTTCAACAACCCCAACCGTGAAGGTGAGCCTTCATGCTACGAGAAAGCAGAGGCTGCAGGATATACAATCGCCTACGGACGCGATGAGTTCGACCAGAAGAAGGCTGATGCAGACAAGATTGTATTCTTCCAGAAACGTGAGGAAGGCCGCGCAATGAACGACATCCCCACCTATCTTGCCCGTCACGACCGCAACAACCCCGATGACATCTGCCTCGCAGAGATCGTTGAGAAAGGTATCGAATACCTCGACAACGAAAAAGGCTTCTTCATGATGGCAGAGGGATCCAAGATTGACTATGCAGCCCACAGCAATGCTCTTCCCGGCCTCATCTATGAGACTATCGACCTCAGCAATGCTGTTGAGGTGGCTCTTGAGTTCTACAAGAAGCATCCGAAGAACACACTTATCGTAGTTACTGCAGACCATGAGACAGGCGGTCCTGCATGCAGAAACCCCAGACTCTCGATAGTCAAGGGACACTGCCTCCCCGAGCAGATGCCCGAGGGCTATGTAGATGAGGCAGCTGAAGGCGATATCTCAGATATCGCAGGCATCGGCTGGATCACCGGCAACCACACAGGCGACCGCGTTCCTGTATTCGCAATCGGAGCAGGCAGCGAAATGTTTGCAGGATGCATCGACAACACCGACATCCCCAGGCGTATCTGCAAGGCAATGGGCGTGGAATTCTAATACTGCTTTATCATGAAAAGAACTCTTTCAATAGCAATCTTACTTTCGGCATTCCTTGCTGTTTCCTGCCAGAAGGAAGTGGTTACCACAGGCATTCTGCGCGGAACACTGGAATATGACGAGGAGAGCCTTACCGGAGCCACAGTCACCATTGCCGGCGACCAGGGCACATTCTCCACTGAGGTCCGTCCCGAAGGATTCTTCATATTGCAGGATGTACCTGCCGGCACTTATGAGATTTCATGCTCATACAACGGTCAGGCCTGCAATTTCTATATCCAGAACCAGGACAAGGTGTCGACAGACTACTTCCAGAGGCTTGACAAATACTACACAAGCTACCAGGAATATCTCGAGGCCCTTGAAGACGAAGACGAGGACGCTGTAGAGCCCACAAGGCCCAAAGAACCCGCACAGCTGGTCAACGACCATCATGTCACAATCGAGGCAGGCAACGAGCATCTCCGCAACCTTACCATCCCTCTCAGTGAGGAAATAAATCTTCCTGAAGAAGACGAAGACTAGGAGCAGAAATCACTCCCGAAATATAAAGTCTGGGTCAGAATCTGATTTTATCAAAAGTCAATCGGCCCAGGCTTTTTATATATAGCCAGATTATGCTCTTGCGGAGATGTCCGATATCATTGCCGTCTTCGCTGAACGCCGAAGGCTCCAGGGAGCCTTTCATACGCCTGAAATCGCGGTGTGCCGAAGCAACGGCACCCACATACTTCCACTTGCCTGTAATGAAGTAGAAGACGGCTGCAATGCCGTCCACCACCTTTCTTGTGAAGATGAACCCGCCCCTTCTGCTGGAAGGAAGGTTCTTATACAGCATGAGAAGGTTGTTGCGGTAGTTCAGATAAAGCTTGCGCGGGCTGGCATTGTCAAGGGACCCGCCGCCAAGGTGGTAGACAGAGGCTGCCGGGACTGCCCATACACTATGACCGGCAAGTTTGGCTCTCCAGCACAGGTCAATCTCTTCCATATGGGCGAAAAAACTTTCATCAAGGCCACCCAGATGATGATAGAGCCCGGAGCGGATCATCATACATGCGCCGGTTGCCCAGAAGCACTCCACAGGCTCGTCATACTGTCCCCTGTCCTGCTCCACATTGGAAAGTATCCTGCCCCTGCAGAAAGGGAATCCCAGAGCATCCACAAAGCCTCCGCAGGCGCCTGCATATTCAAAATGGTCTCTCTGGTTCAAGGCAAGCACCTTGGGCTGGCAGATGCCCACGTCAGGATTGTCTTCCATAAAATCGGAAAGTGCCTCAATCCAGCCGGGAGCCACCTCCACATCAGAATTGAGAAGCACATAATAATCTGCCTCTATCTCTTTGAAAGCTCTGTTGTATCCGCCGGCAAAGCCATAGTTCCTGTCAAAGACTATTGTGTCGATCTGCGGATAATTCGCCTCAAGCCACTCGACCGAGCCGTCGGTAGAGGCATTGTCGGCCACAACAACAAAACAGTTGAGCCGCTCTGTGGGCTGAGGTGTATTCTCAAGCAAAAAAGGAATGAACCGCTCCATGAGGGAGCGGCCATTCCAGTTGAGTATTACTATTGCTACGTCCACTATGCTGTGATTCTTTCAAGCCACTTGAGCATTCCGAACATCACAATCATTGCGATTGCGCAGATAACTGCAAAGATCAACCAGCAGATCCAGAGCTTGGGCATGTGGTTGTAGAAGATGGGACCGAGCATGATAAGCAGGTTGCCCACTGCGGTTGCACAGAGCCAGAGGCCCTGGCAGATTCCCTGAATGTGCTTGGGAGCAATCTTGGATACGAATGAGAGGCCCAGCGGAGAGATGAACAGCTCTGCCACAGTCAGGAAGAAGTATGTCACAATGAGAACCCACGCGCCTGATTTCATTCCTGCCTGTGCAGCAACGGGCTGCGCAAGGAATTCAGGTGCTGAAGGATAACCCTTGAAGAAGCTCACGAGTACCAGGAAAACGTATGCAAGGCCGGCGATTCCCATACCTACGGCAATCTTGCGCGGGGTTGAGATCTTGCGGCCCCACTTTGTTCCGAACACCCACATGATCACGGGAGTGAGCAGAATCACAAAGCAAGGGTTCACTGCCTGCCATATTTCTGGCGCTATGGTTGATGTGTTCACGAAATCACGTGCGAAGAATGAGAGGCTTTCGCCGTTCTGGTGGAATGACATCCAGAAGAACACGCAGATGCCGAGCACTGCATAGAGGCCTGTCATACGCTGGCGGATTTCCTTTGCCATCGAAGCCTTCTCCTCGGGAGTGTAGTCCTGGCTGCTCTGAGCCACCTTCTTGACGGGATTGGGCATATTCTTCTTTGTACAGAGGAAAATCAGCAGTGAAATGAGCATTGCTGCAACTGAAGCTATGAAAGAATAGTGCACACCTGTATTGAAGACATTCAGATAATCCGAACATGCGGTTGCCATATCTGCAGCACCTGCCGGATTTGCCTTGGCCATAAGCTCGGTGAGGTTTGAAAGCTGGTCGGCAGTCATTGCATCCGCACCTTTGTCGATGAACATATGGCAGAGCTTGGGAAGCGCTGCATCGTAGCTCATATTGTTTACGCCAAGCCACCATTTGCGGAGAGTGGGTGCGACGAACGGGGCAATGAGTCCGCCGATATTGATGAATACATAGAATATCTGGAAGCCGGGATCACGTTTTGTCTTTGCTATTTCAAGTGCCTCGGGCCCCTCTTTGGCAGCTTCAGCCTCGAAGTTGTCGTACATCTGGCCGACGATAGCCTGGAGGTTGCCTTTGAAAAGACCGTTACCGAAGGCAATCACAAGCAGAGCGGCGCATGTGAGCACCAGCAGACCGATGCGGTTTGCGGGCGTTGCCATGATGGGGATGGACAGAATGATGTACCCCACTGCCATTGTCATAAGACCAGCCTGGATTGTGCCTTTGTAGTTCTGCAGCTTGTCGGCGATGATACCGCCGGGCAGGCTCAGGATGTAGATTGAGAAATAGAAAAAGCTGTAGATGATACCTGCAACCTTGTCGTCAAGACCGAATTTCGAACATAGGAAGAGGACCAGGACGGCGTTCATGATGTAGTATCCGAAACGCTCGCCCATGTTGCTGAGCGCGGCGGCCAGCAGACCTTTGGGATGTCCTTTAAGCATAAAAATATCTTTTTGTTTATTGGTTATTACTCTTTTTCAGGTGCATTTGCAAGCACTTTGACGATGAAATCCCAGAACTTGCCCACTGTGGCGACATTCACCCTCTCGTCAGGTGAATGGGGAGAGCAGAGAGTCGGACCGCATGAGATCATGTCAAGCCCGTCATACTTCGCCCCTATCACACCGCACTCGAGCCCTGCATGGATTGCCATCACTGCAGGCTCCTTGCCGTAGAGTGCTTTATATTCCTTTTTCATCTGGGCAAGGATAGGCGACTTCATGTTGGGATTCCAGCCTGAGTAAGCGCCTGAATATTTTACTTTTGCACCAGCCAGACTCATCACTGAGGCTATTGCATCGGCCAGGTTCTCCTTTGCAGAATCCACTGAACTGCGGAGCAGGCACTCTATGCGCACCCGGCGTCCGTCAGAATTCACCATTGCCAGGTTGCTTGAGGTCTCCACCAGATTGTCCATCGCATTGCTCATGCGCACCACCTCATTGGGGCATGCAAGCACTGCCTTCACCACATTTAGAGCCACATCACCTGCCATAACTTTTGCCTTTGCTGCAGGTTTGACAGCGATCACGACATTCGGGTCAATGAGGGCAAGCTCTGATCTGACCATTTTGCCGACAGCAGCCACTTTGCGTTTCATCTTGTTTACATTTGCCTCGGGCACAGCCACAACTGCCACTGCCTCACGCGGAATTGCGTTGCGGAGGTTGCCGCCGTGGATTGATGCCATACGGCCGTCCATCTTGCTCAACACGGGAAGAAGCAGGCGGGCCATTGTTTTGTTGGCATTGCCGCGACCTTCGTTTATCTCCATTCCCGAATGACCGCCACGCATACCTTTCACGCTGATTTCAAAGAACTTGTATCCTTTTGGAGCGGCCTCACTCTTATAGTCGAAAGTAAAGCTGCCGTCAAGACCTCCGGCACAGCCCACATACAGTTCGCCTTCTGTCTCAGAATCAAGATTTATAAGGATCTGGCCTTTCAGCACACCGGGCTTGAGAGCGAAAGCTCCTGTCATGCCTGTCTCCTCGTCAATTGTGAAGAGAGCCTCTATGGGGCCATGCACAAGGTCTTTTGCTTCAAGCACAGCCATTGCAGTTGCCACGCCCATACCGTTGTCGGCTCCGAGTGTGGTGCCGTGTGCCTTCACCCATTTTTCACCGTCGATATCATACTCATACGCATCAATCGGATCTTTCTCCCAGTCGTGAGGTGTGTCGATATTGTTCTGGGGCACCATATCAAGATGGCCCTGAAGGATGATTCCCTTGCGGTTTTCCATTCCTGGGGTTGCCGGCTTGCGGATAATGATGTTGCCCACTTCGTCCTTTATGGTTTCAAGTCCCAGGCTCTTGCCGAACTTTTCCATAAACTCAACCACCTTTCCTTCTTTCTTTGAGGGGCGGGGGATCTGTGTGAGTGCGTAGAAGTTCTTCCAGACGCGCTCGGGGTTAAGGTTTGCTATTGTCATATCTGATAGGTTTTATTTCAGGATTGTTGATGAAAGGGGGAATGACTGGGTTTCGCCAAGCTGATATACAGGGATTCTTGACTGCATCAGCATATTCTCGCCGTCGAGCACTTTGGCGGTGACTGTGCGGGGCACTCTGAAGTATACCACGTCGCCGCTCTTTGCCGCAGGGGTGCCTGCCGCGCTGAAATTGTCGGCCTCAAGCTGAAGCACGATGGGGCGTCCCGACATATTGCTTTCAGGAAGAAGGCCTTCTGTGTCTGAGAGGCGGAAGGCCACATACATCTGGCTCTTGTTGTCGGCAGAAGGCACCACGTCAAAGTTCATTGTCTGAATCGACTCCTGAGTGACACCATAGAAGAGGCTCATATATTCATCCTCCATTCTGAGAAGCTCTTTAACTGCAGCTTCCATAGCCTCACCGCTGTATGTTGCATCGGTGTCGCCTGTCACAATGGCCATGCGCATGTTGCGGAGCTTGAAAATGGTTGCCGCCGTCTCTGCGGCTTTCTTTTCTGCTGATTTTTCAACCACCTGGCTCTGTGAAACTGACACTCTTTCAAAACCCTTGTCGGTCTTCACCATCTTGTAGAGTGTTGTTGTGGCCTCTGTGAGACTGCTCTCGACATCCTTGCCTGCGAACTGGTCGTTTGCTGCAATTGAAGGGAATCTCCATGACTCTGACTTTCCGGCATAGCTGTCAGATGTCACGATAAGACCCTGCGAGCAGAGTGTGAGAAAGTTTGCTGAAGCAGCACCTTTGCTCTTGATGTTAACAGGGATGCGGACAGATGGATCTGCCTCGAGATAGGGACGCATGCTGATTGAGCGGAGCGAATAGTTCACTTCATTCTGTGTGCGGGCATCGGTGCCCATATATTTCTTTGCATACTGTGCATACGGACCTGCGATGAACTCTTCCTTCACAGCATCCACCTTGAATGTGATGGCTGTCATGGGGAGAGAATACACCACCGTACCTGTAGGTGTGCTGTCCGAGCTTTTGGTGGCAAACTGAGCGTTTGCATTGATGCCTGTCGAAAGTGCCAGGCAAATTGCCATTATCCTTGCAATTGTTTTCATTTTATTGATAGATATTTGAATTTTTCCAACGTTTGTGGCTCCAGAGCCAGTTTTCTTTTCTGTCTATTATGTCTGATTCAAGCAACTTTGAGAAAGTGGCTGTCACCTCCCCTTTCTCTGTGGTTGAAGCATCTTTGCAAATTTGCGAAATTTTAATGACATATTCACCTCTTTTTTCTCTGTCCAGGTAAATATAAACCACCGGAAGGTGCAATTTGCGTGCAATCGCCTCACCTCCATTCACCCATTCTGTCTCAAGACCGAGGAAATCGGTGGTGCAGGCCGAACCGTTGTACGGGTATTGGTCAGCAATGAAGAAATATATCCTCTTCTCATGCCTGTGCTCTATCACAAAGCGCAGCATTTCGGGAGAAGGGACAAGATTGCCGGGATATTTGAGAAAAGAATGCCTCAGGAGCAGAAAAAGTTCCTGCGAAAGCGGGCTGTGCAGAGGCTGATATGCAGTGGTGAAATTTGAATAGTCGAAGACAGGCTTCCTGCAGTAGTCAAACACACCGGCACTGAGCTCCCAGTTGCCCGTATGGCTCACAAGAGCCACCACCGACGGACATTCAGCGAACAGCGAGTTGAGCAGATTCTCTGCTTCTGGCTCCACCCTGTAGACACCCTTTCGGGCAATATGCTTTGTACTGCGCGTCTGTGCCCACACTATCTCACATATCACCTCGGCAAGATGGCTGTAATATTTGCCTGCCAGTGCCTTGCGCTCTACCTCCGGCATATCGGGGAATGCAGCCTTTATGTTCTGGTCCACCACCTTCACGCGATATTTCGCCACATCTTTCAGCAGCCATGCAAGGCCGTCTGAAATCAGATAATGAACCTTCAGCGGCAGCAGCGAAAGCAGCCATATCGGGGCGAGCAGCAGACGTGCCAGTATCTTGTAAATCATCTCTTCTGTCAGATATGCTCCAAAGATACAAAAAAAAGGAGAGGGTGACAATTATCATCCTCTCCTTCAATTATCATCAGAGTTTACTACTATTTGTAATATTTACAATAATCTGTTCCACTTCGAGCAACGCCTTCACTGTATAACACTGGCAATTTATCCAGAAGTCAGGGAGATACGGCGACTGAATTGTAGGAATCTTCCCCATCACATCCTGACAGGCCACCAGATTATCGCCCAGCGCCTTTGCTTTCTGAAGCATCAGTTCATTCCCTGTAACCTCATAGCATTTTGCAAAGGCGAGCATGATGTTGGCGCTGCTGCAGTCGATAGGCGTCATATACCTGAACTGCTCTGCCGACCAATGCGTCAGGTTCTGGTGTGTCTCCACATCCACCGATGTATCTTCAAACTGTCCTGTCAGGTCAAAACTTTTCAGCGCCACCTCCTTTATCCAATTCTCACATCTTTCAAGCATTGCATCATAGTCATGTATGCCAAATTCCTGCTGCAGCCTCTGTACCAATGTAATCACAGGATCCGGAACTCCAAGCCCCGGGCAGGCCGCCCCGCCGGTTTCGAAATCATGTAAAGGTTCAGGAATGCCTGCGCAGCCTTCACAGCCTCAAGTGCCATTGTCTTACCCTTGTTTGCAGGGTCGCCGCTTGCCGCCAGATCACCATAGTATGTTGGAGGGAAGAATGCCAGGGAATCGTCCGGACCTCGGCTAACGCTGATGAGAAAATCAGCACAATGACGGCTTATCACCTCACACTCATCCTTATACTCAGGCATCAACTCGGCCAGCAGACATTCATTGTCAATCACTGCACTCACAATCTTGGCAGGATATGAATAGAGGGAATAGCTCAAGTCTGGCTCTGCGCTTTCAAGCCATTTCTGCACCTGTGGCATGCGGTGGACATAAAGCAGAGCTCTGCGGGCCGCCTCGGAATATGAACGGGGCGCTTCGGGATAAGGGCCATTGAAAGGGAAATCGCGCAGAAAATCTCTGTCGAACAGATGCTGCAACACATTTCCATCCCCGTCAAGTGCATCGATTGAGAGATGAATATTGCCTGCAGGTATATCATTCCAGATCTTTGACAGAGGTGCAGACGGTGTATCAGCGGTGAAAAATGCCAGCAGGGCGCCACTGTTCCGGTCTGTAACCGTAAACTTGTATTGCTCTGCTCCTTCTATCTCTTTCACGTCAAAGGCAGGTGCATAGATGAACTTCGGAGAATATCTGTTCCACCAGTTGTTCCTGCCTTCGCAGCCGGGACGGACAGGAATGAGATATTCGCGGGCGGCCTGAGAGTTGAATCTGTCGGAGTCGCTCTCTGAGCAAGATACCGAGACGGCCGCAATGGCAATGGCTAATATGGCACAAACTCTTTTCATTGCAATTATTTTCATAAAGATAAGAATAAAGGAGCTTTTGTCAAATCACATCGGTGGCACACCAGAGGCGCCGGCAGGCACGGATCAATCATAGTGGTGATACCCTCTATCGGGCTCACCTGGATAGTAGTATCCGAAACCGTTGTCTTTCTTCAGCTCTTCCCATTCGTATTCGTAGCGGATGTCGTAGGCAGGATGCAGGCCGGCGCTGTACATCTGGTCGAAGACTGGCAGCATGACGCCTGTGAGATTTTTGTTCTTACTGCAGTTGAGATACTCGATGGCAGGCAGGCCAGAAGCCTCGAAAGATGACATCCCGATATCCTGGCAATAAAGTGTGCTGAGCGAAGCGCAGTTGGTGACAGAGAGCGAAGCGAGGGCGCAGCCCGTACCGTTTTCGTTGCTGACCTGAACCCGCTCCAGCGCGCCGCAGTTGTCAATTGTCACACTTTCTGCCGTATTCCTGTAGAAGTCTGCTGTTTCGAGACACGGCAGTGCTGTCAAGCAGGTCGTGGCGAGTGTGCAATCAGATATTGCGACTGTTTTCAAATCTGCCAGGCCTGCAAGCACAAGATTGCTGAAGCTACTTTTTGTGATGCTGAACGATTCGCAGCCGATGCCTACATTAAGATCATTCAGGCCTGTTACATTATACAGGACAAGCAGTCCGCCATCCATTTCAATATTGTCAAGGAATCCGCCGGGAACTTTTGTGTAGGCATATCTCACACTGCTCAGCTTCGGACAATTCTTCGCTGAGACTTCAGGCGCATCCATCATGGTCGGATCATCTGACCTGCCGAATGCAATGGATTCAAGTTTGGGGCAGTTGTCAAGAATCACCTTCTTCGGGCGGAATACATTGCCATCAAGGAACGGATTGATTCTGAAATTCTGAATGTTGGTCCCTGCAACGTCAATCACCTTTGCATTTTCAGGAAATACTGCTCCGCACCTTTCGCAAGTCGAATGATAGATATACGTGTCACAATTCTCTCCCACAAAGCCATAAACGCAGTTTGCATCTTCGATTTGAACCTTGCTGAACTTTCTTTCGCCCTCAACGTCGAGTTCCCATTCAAAATCATCGACACCTGCGCTGTAATTGCCGATTATCAGGTTGTCGGAAAGTTTCCATTCGGGAGGCACTAAGATTCTGTAACTTGCAACACTTCCGTCCCCCTTGAACAGAGTGATGTTCTTCATATTTGCCACACCTTTCTTATCCTCCATCCAGTCGCATCCCTTCCACTCACCTGCACGGCAGGCATAGATATCCGCAAGTATATTTTTCATAGCATTTTCTTCATCTGCGTCCACAAACCTTCCCGCATTGAATATCTTCAACAAAGCATTCATATCCTGATACGTGCAGTACACACCAAGGCTGTGGACTAGATTGTCATTCACTGTCGCATTTACTGTAATCATCACCGAGTCGGCTCCATTTTCCAGTTCATTGATCTTGCCCTGGTCAAAATCAAACGGATGAAGTTCGCCGTCATTGAGATCCAGGAACAGTTCGGGATAAATCAACGACTTGTTCTTGACCCAGGTGCTGAGGGTCAGTTCACGCCCTTCAATCTCCGCAATGCAAAAATCAGAAATTGTCGGTATCAGTTTCACACTCTCAATCGGAAACTTGATTGTCTTGAGGTCTAATGTCACAGGGAATCCAAGCCCTGTCATGAAAACATTGCCTACAAGGAGGAAATTATTAGCATACTCCCCTTCCTGCAGCGCCTTGCCCCAAGAGAATTCGTTCGTATGGTCCCATGTCCTGGGATCGGCTATGTTCTTTTTGTGGCTTATCTCCTCCTGCAGCATAAAAGATAGGCCGAAGCCAAGCTCAACAGTTTCACCATAAATTCCCACCGACGGACCAATGAGCAGACCATACTCAAAAGAGCCGCTCACCTTCGGTCCGACCGAATACTCGAACTTGTCATTGTCCTTCTTGGATACTTCACCACTCAGATAATTTATTTCATCATAATGCGCTTTTGCAACAGCTCCTGTCTGATAACTAACCGACCCCTCGAATGAGATGCTGCCAGATGCGCTCACAATCGCAAAGAAATCAATGTTCGGCGTAATCATTATGGGGCCGACCGGAATAACTCCGCAAACAATGGTGAACAGCTTCTTTGTCACTCCCACTGAAGGGCCGTCCAAACCGATTGCCAGATCTGCGCCGAGCGTAACATCTCCGTCATACACAACATTCAGAGTTGAGATTCTATACTCGTCCATGAGCAACTGAAACTTGAGAGTGTTCTTCACTGTCATCTTTGGGGTGAATTCGAAGCCGGCACCAAGATCCAATCCCACTTCAGGCATGGTGACAGTCCAACTCTCAGATTCTGTGGCACGTGTCTTCGTAAACTTTATCTCGTTGCCGTCAGCATCCAGAATCTTCTTGATGGAGGAGCTGATATCCAGCGCCTGTTCATCAATGTGAAGGTCTTTGAAAACAGCGCCCAGGCCGTCTTTCGTATAGCGTACCTCATAACCGTCAGAAGTTTCTGTCACCTCTTGTATGAACATCAGAACGCCGTCGGGATATAAATCCAGACGGTTGTTTACGATATAGTGTTCGCCCACTTGAGGCACACATTCCGCCGGAGCATCCTTTGAAAGCTTGAATGTCATCGACTTGGTGTCTGCCTCAAGTATTTTCCCTGCCACCTCGTCACGCATGAACAATGTGTTGTCACTTACATGGAAGTCACTCTCAGGATAAGGATTATAGCCGTCGACAGTGCCGGCCGGGTCAGTTCCAGAGGTGCTTCCGCCTTTTGCTTCCTGAATCACTTTGACCTGCAGGCTGTTATCTCCAGATCCGATGAATATTGCACCTTTCCTCTCTTCAAGGTCTTTGTTGGGTTCCACAGATACTGTGACAGTATTGCCGTCAGTGGTGCATTTCATCCATCTTACATTAGAGCCTGCCTCCCAATTGTCGTCTTTTGCAGTTACTGTAAAAGACTGCTCACCGCCAGAAGCAGTGAAACTCAGCTCCTGCACTGAAGTGGTGAAGTCTCCTTTGCCCGGCTTGTCGCTGCCGGGTCCGTCGGGATTGTTGAATTTGCCACAGCCACAAACTGTCAGCAGCACAAGGAAGAAAGGAAGTAACCGATTCATAGCCAGAACATATTAAAGTCTAAAGTTAAAGCATATCAGCGAGAAAAACAACACTTGAACTTGGGACTTCGGACCACGAATAATAAGCGTGAGACAGATAACACGCAGGCCATGCCGGCTGGAAGGCGTCGGTAAAGTATCCGGCATAGTATGCTGTGTTGCAACGCAATCGGCGTATTAAATGAAGAAGCCCCGGCAGCGGATGCTGTCGGGGCTTCGGTTGGAAGGTGGCGACGACTTACTTTCCCACATGGTGTCGCAGTATCATCAGCGCGGGTGAGCTTAACTTCTCTGTTCGGAATGGGAAGAGGTGGATCCTC
>JAZLJK010000078.1:0-15471 GCA_045617865.1 Bacteroidales bacterium
CAGCGCGGAGAAAGGCACGAAGGCGAACGCAGGTCAGAAGAAGGCCGGCCAGAAAAGAAACAGGACGGCAAGGGTGAAAACCGTCCGGAACGCCGCCACGACGACCGTCGCCGCGACAACCGTGACCACCACAGGCATCACGGCGGAGAGAACCGTACGAAAGAGCAACCAGCACACAAGCCGCAGAATGAGAGCAATTAGCCGCCTGACCGCACTGCTTGCAGCAGTATGCCTCTGTGCAGTGTCATGCAATAATCCGTATGAGGATTTCAAGATTCACACCGGCCTCACGCAGGAAGATCTTGCGATGGGTGTGAGCTTTGACTTCCCCATGGACAGCCTGCTCACCTACTCCACTGCAGTGGCGGCCCGTCTGGATATCAGTGACGGCAGCAAGAGTGCTCTGAACTTGCGGTTCAACATCATAAACCCATCTTTCGAATCGTTTGAAGAGACAGTGTCGTTCCCCATTGTCACGGGACGCAGCCAGGTTGGATGCAATCCGGCGAAATTAGGTATCAGATCGCGCCGCGCCGGGCAGCTGCTCGACCAGCAGTGGGGTTGGCGCAAAGACATCAGCTGCGATACGGTGCCGGGGCGCTGGAGGGTTATCATCTACCCTGCCGACTCCACCGACGCAAAGATTATCAAAGCATTGGGTTTCACTTACAAAGGGACAAAAGAATAACGATATGGGAAAAGACAAACTCAGGAAATTTGCCGAAAACGAAACATTCAAATGCCTCGTCCAGCCCGACAACGAAACAATGCTTGCCGGCGACCATCCTCTCAAGGGGCATTGGAACAGCGAGATCTTCCACAACAGCAATCCCATAGTGCTGGAGCTCGGATGCGGAAAAGGTGAGTATACCATAGCGCTGGCTCAGCGCAATCCAGATGTCAACTATATAGGTGTGGACATCAAGGGCGCGCGCCTCTGGAAAGGGGCCAAGTTCGCCACCGAACACAATATGCCCAACGTGGCGTTCCTGCGCACCCGCATAGACTTCATCAAAGCCATCTTCGGAGAAAACGAAGTGAGCGAGATCTGGGTCACATTCGCCGACCCCCAGCCCAAGCGCCCCAACAAGCGCCTCACCTCCCCCATCTTTCTCGACCGCTACCGCACTTTCATGAAGCACGACGGCATTGTGAACCTCAAGACAGACAGTCTGATCCTGCACGAATATACAGTGGAGGTGGCAAATGAGCAGGGGCTGGAGATAATCGAGCAGAACGCCGACATCTATGGCAGCGGCCGCGTCACAGAAGATGACATCCTCAACGTGAAGACCTTCTACGAGCAGCAGTTCCTGGCTCAGGGCAAGCCCATCACCTACATGGCATTCCGGCTGAACAAAATTACGCCTGGCGGAGAGAGAGACTGCGGGCGAGAGTCATAAGAATATTTCTGGCCTCGCAATCGGCAAAGGACGAAAGAGCCTCGATTGCCTTTGCTGTGTGTTCTTCAAGAATGTTCTGGGCATACTCGATGCCGCCGTTGTCGCGCACGAACTCAAGGATGCCGTCGTACTGCTCATTTTCAATGCGTGCCACGATATCGGCACGGGCGGCGGCACCGGCATTTTTGAAAGCACCCAGAAGAGGAAGCGTGATCTTGCGCTCGCGCACGTCCTGAAGCACAGGCTTGCCGATTGCAAGCTCGGGAGAGTAATCAAGGATGTCGTCGCGCATCTGGAACGCAAGTCCAAGGTAGTGTGCATATTCACGCAACTTTTCAAAAGGCTTCGGAGGGCAGGTGACAGAATGTGCGCCACACATCACAGAAACCATGAACAGGCTGGCCGTCTTACGGGTGATGATCTGTATGTAGTCATCATAGCAGGTATCCATGGCAGCGGCCTTTTCAATCTGGAGCATCTCCCCTTCCGCAAGGTCGTTCAGACATTTTGAGAAGTAGCGTATCACCTCGCGGTCGTCACTTTCAGTTAGCAGGTCCACCGCACGCGAAAGCCAGTAGTCACCTATCAGAACAGAAGCAGTCGGTGATACAATCGCACTCACAGTGGGCGCCCCGCGGCGCACCGGGCTTTCGTCGGCCACATCATCGTGAAGAAGCGTGGCAGTGTGTATCATTTCGCAGCTTGTGGCGAAACGGATGGTGCTCTCACGGCATTCACCTCCACAAAGGCGTGCCGCGAGCATACAAAGCAAAGGGCGCAGCTGCTTTCCACTGCGCTCTGTAAGATAACCATTGATTTTATTGAGGATGTCGACGCGCGACAGAAGCTGGCTCTGAAGCAGGCATGTGAATTTCTGCCAGTCATCAGCCAGATATGCCTTCGCCGCCTCGATCATATTCTACAGGAAAATTGCCAGAGAAAGCTGCAGGCATGTGGCATTTTTGCGCTCTATACCCTGAATCTTTGCAGCATACGCCTCCAGATTGGCTACATAGCCGAAATTCCAGTCGTATGACACGGCAACCTGCACTCTGTTGAAGATGTCCACTCCGCCGCCGACCCCCAGACCATACGCGACCCGGCTGGGATCAGTGGCAAAATCGAGCATTCTTCGCCCCACTTCAGTGTCGCCGTGCACCTTGCTGGAGAAATCGTAACCCACATAGGGAGAGACCTGCAGGAACGGGCGGAAGACCACAAAGTCTATCCCCCACTGCACTCCCGAGGCGAGCCTGAGATACCCCATACGCCAGGCTGTGGCGTCGTCTACGGTGGTGCCGCAGATGTTGTAGAGCAACTCCGGCTGGAGCTTGAACCCGTTCCAGGAGTCTGTCTGATAGCCGACGCCTACATTGAAACCTGTGTATGTTGCAAAATATGTCCTGCTGAAAACTTCAGACACAGCAGTGGCTATGTCTTTATTGAGGTCAAGATTGGAATTACTCATACCGGCCTTGATAAGCCAGTCGCCTTCTGCACTTGCCTGAAAGGCAGCGCCAAGAGACAACAGCAGCGCCATTGCCGATGCGATAATCCTTTTCATGACTGCGGATTATTTCAGAAGAGCCTCGACTTTCTCTACGATGGCTGCTTTTGGATTGGCGCCAACGAGGCGGTCTGCCAATTCACCGTTCTTGAAGAAAAGAAGTGTGGGGATGTTGCGCACACCGTACTCCATAGGAAGATCCACTGCATCGTCGACATTGCATTTGCCCACGATTACGCGGCCGTCATATTCAGCTGCCACTTCCTCTACGAGGGGAGCGATAGCGCGGCAGGGACCGCACCAGGTTGCCCAGAAATCAACAAGCATGGGCTTGCCTTCTGCCATCAACTCTTTGAAGTTTGAATCTGTTATTTCTACCATGATCTGAAATTTTTTGTTACGTCTTACAAATTTAACTATAAATATCGGAATTGTCAAGCGCCGGAAACTATACGGTCTGCTCGATATTCCAGGTGAAGGCGCGCACGCCCACCTCTTTATTGCGGATGTCAAGCTTCTTGACAGTGTCGAGAAGCTCGTCTACACGGCTGTCGTCTACCACTGTGAGCACAGCCGAGTTCATCTCAGGCCATGTATGGGTGCCGCGGCGGGGCTCACCACCGTTGGTGCCCCTTCCCTGCACATCCTCGAAGAATGTGAAACCGGAAATCCTGAGCTCGTCGAGCATATATTCCACGCGCTCTGTGTTCGCCTGGTTGAATACAATAAATACTGCTTTCATATCTCTATTTCTCCTCGTCAGTTGACAGTTGCATGAAAATATACTCTTTGCGCTTCTTGTCCTGCTCGGCACGCTCGCTGTTGCGGCAGAGCACTGCATAGAATACAGGCACCACAATCAATGTGATGAATGTAGACACCAGCAGACCGCCTATGACCACAATACCCATAGGGCGCCACATCTCGGATCCTTCACCGTTGCTCAATGCCATAGGCACCATACCGAGCACTGTGGTGAGAGCTGTCATGAGCACAGGACGCAGACGTGAACGGCCTGAAAGTGCGATAGCCTCCTTGAGCTCGTAGCCGCGGTCGCGCATGAGGTTGATGTAGTCCACCAGCACGATACCGTTCTTCACCACAATACCAACCAGCATTATCACACCCAGCGCACCGATAAGGTCAAGAGATGTGTTCGTTATCCACAACGCCAGGATCACACCTGTGATGGCGAAAGGAATACTCATCATGATGATGAAAGGTTTCGAGAACGACTCGAACTGCGATGCCATCACCACATACACGAGCATGATGACCAGAAGGATCAGGCCTATCATGTCGCCGAATGTCTCCTGCTGGTCTTCATAGTCACCGGCAAGGACAGTGTTTACAGTGTTAGGCAGGCTCACCTGCGTCATTGCACCTTCTATCTGAGCTGCCAGTTCGCCGAGTGAAACCTTATAGGGAGTTACGCTCACCTTCACATAACGCTGACGGTTCTTGCGCTCGATTGTAGGGGGTGCGAAGTAATCTTCTACTGTAGCAACTTCACCCAGCTTCACAATCTTGCCTGTGGGAGTGGGGATGCTCATGTCGATGATGTCAGAAAGCGAGTTGCGGTTCTCTTCCTTCAGGCGGACCACGATGTCGTACTCGTCACCGTCTTCTTTCAGGTATCCCACTGTCTGGCCGCTCACACGGTTGCGGACGTATGTGGATACCGTTGCAGAACTGAGTCCGAGAGCCGAGGCTTTCTCCTTATCTACCGTTATCTTGAGCTCTGGACGGTCTTTGGCACGGCTGATGATGACGTCACGCGCACCCTTGACATTGTTCTTGATGGCGTTCCTGATCTCTGTGGCAGCGATGTTGGTCTCGTCGAAGTCATATCCGTAGATTTCCACGTCCACGGTAGAGCTTGAGTTGCCCATACCGCCCGATACGGCGCAGCTTGAAGTGACGATTTCGGGATATTGTGCCAGCTCGCCGCGGATCACCTCAGCTATCTCGAAGATAGAGCGCTCACGCTCGTTTTTCTTGTTGCAGACAATAGTCATCGAGATAGTGTTGTTGGTGGTGCTTCCGGCGAAGATTGCCGAAGAACCGCTGTTGTCATTGGTACCTGCAGTGGTGGCCACACGCTCCATTTCAGGCACAAGCTCTGTGAGGCGGGCTTCTATGGCACGGGCTGTCTTGAGTGTCTGCTCGATCCTGGTGCCGTTCTGCAGCTCGATGTTGACGCTCAGTCGGCCGTTGTCTGACTGCTGCATGAAGTCGGTTCCGATCTTGCCGTTGATTGCCGGAAGCAGCGAAACGATGAATATGGCAAGTGCCACCAGCAGCGTCATGGCCTTGTGGCTGAGGCAGAAGCGGAGCAGACGGGCATAAGCATCGTCTATCTTGTCGAGCAGGCCCACCACATATTTCTGATACCAGCCGTCGTCCTTTTCACAGTCGACCAGATGGCCTTTCTCATCAACCTTTACCTTGCGCGCCTTGAGGAGCTTGGATGCGAGCATAGGGGTGAGCGATATTGCCACAAGGGTTGAAACTGACACCACGATGGTCACAATCCAGCCGAGCTCCTTGAAGAGGATGCCCGCGATACCAGTGAGCATGGTGAGGGGGATGAATACCGCTGCAATAACCAATGTGGTGGCGATTACGCTGACCCACACCTCGTTGGTCGCATAGATGGCAGCCTCACGCGGGTTGCTGCCCCTTTCTATGTGTTTGGTGATGTTTTCAAGCACCACGATTGCATCGTCCACCACCATACCGATTGCCACTGTGAGCGAGCAGAGCGAGATGATGTTGAGCGATCTGCCGGTTGCCCAAAGGTAGATGAAACCTGCAATCAGCGCGATAGGGATAGTGATACTGATTATGACTGTTGCCCTCCATTTGCCAAGGAAGAAGAACACCACCAGCACCACAAAAAGCAGCGCGTAGAGGATTGATTCCTCGAGGGAGTTGATTGAATCCTGAATCTCTTCAGAAGAGTCGAAGAGCATCTGGACGTCGATGTCGGAAGGAAGGCTCTTGCGGATCTTGGCCATCTCTTTCTGAGCGTCGCGGCAGATCTGCACGGTATTGGCACCCGACTGTTTGGTGATCATCATGCGCACACCGTCGCGTCCGTTGATCTTCTCGTCCATCGAGAGGTCTTTGATGGTATCTCTGACGGTGGCCACATCCTTTACGAACACTTTCTGTCCGAGGGGTGTCACTGTCACCACGATGTCCTCGATCTCACGGCTCTCCACATATTCGCTGCGCACCTCAAGGTTGTACTGCTCGCGGTCCATCTTTACAACGCCGCTGGAGAGGTTCACGTTGTTGGTGCTGATTGCGCTGCCTATGGTCTCCAGGGGAATGCCGAATGCATCAAGCTTCTGCTGGTCGATATCCACATACACATAACGGTCAGGCGCACCTGATACAGAGATGTTTCCGATACCGTCAACTCGGTTGAGCTGAGGAATCACCACGTCGTTCAGAATCTTCTCCAGACCTGCATAGCTCTCCTTTGCCGTGATGGCATAGCCCATGATAGGCATTGCGCTTGAGCTGAACTTGAAGATGTAGGGGTTCATACAGCCGGAAGGCAGATTGTCTTTCAGCATATCCACATACGAGCGGATATCGTTCATCACCTCTGAAAGGTCTGTGCCCCATTCCATCTCCAGCATCACCATGGAGTAGTTGTCCTTTGATGTGGATGTCATCTCTTTGAGGTGGTCCACAGAGTTGAGGCTGTTCTCAACCAGCTTGGTGACGTTGGTTTCTATTTCTGCAGCACTCGCACCGGGATAGGTGGTGAGCACTGTCACAAACGGAGGATCCATCTCCGGGAACCGGTCGATAGGCAGCTTTGAGAAGCCGAATATGCCTATTATGATCACCGCCACGAATATCAGCAGTGTGGTGACCGGTTTGTTTATCGCTGTTTTATATATACTCATCTCTTATACTCTAGAAAGTTTTGGCAACATTCAGTTTTGAACCGTCCACAAGCTTCTCTGCGCCTGTGGTGATGACTTCCGCACCTTCCACAATCTCGTCGGCCACAACTTCAACCATGTCGTCGAAACGCTGGCCAACTGTCACAAACACGCGTTTTGCCACGCCGCCGTCGTTGAGATATACATAGCGCTCGTTAGAGCCCACCATCTTCTGGACTGACTGGTAAGGCACGAGCATCGCTGTGTCCTGACCAAGTTCGAGTGCCGTATGGACATACATTCCGGGACGGAGTCTCTCTGAGCTGTTGGGAATGCGCACTTTGATGGAGAAAGTGTGGCTGGCTGCATCCACTGTGGGATAAACCACCTCAACTGTGGCGGGGAACACCTCGTCGGGATAGATGTCAGACTTGACGTCCACCTTCATTCCAGCCTTTACCACCGGATAGAAAGTCTCGGGGATGTTTGCAAGTGCCTTCAGCACATTGAGCTGGGTAAGCTCGAGAATGGGCTGCTGACCGCCGTAGAGCTCGCCGTCCTCGTAGTTCTTGGCTGAAATCACGCCGCCGAACTCTGCCTTTACGAATGTGTTGGCCTCAAGGAAGATAAGGTTTTCCTTGGTCTGGTCGTAGCTGAGCTTTGTCTTGTCATAGGTCTGCTGTGACACTGCACCTGAGCCCACAAGCGCATCCATACGGCTGAGCTCGAGCTCCAGGTTGGCATAAGTGAGCTTTGTGGTGTTGTACTGCTGCTGGTCCATTCTCACGAGATTCTGGCCGCGGCCCACACGTGCCCCCACTTCGACATATATATGCTCGATATGTCCCGTAACGCTGGGAGCCACGCTCATCTTCTGATATCCCATCAGAACTGTGGATACATCAATAGTGCGTTCTACCTGCTGAGGGTGGAGGATGGTAGTCTCAACCAGTTCCTGGCGCTCTGCCACCGCTGCCTTCTCTTCTGTTTTGGGCTTGCAACCTGTGGCGGAGATCATTGCCACACAAGCCATCATCAATGCAATCTTTTTCATTATATATGTCTTCTATTTTTTGTTCAAAAGTTTCTCAAGTTCTATCTGGGCGTTGACGAATTGAAGTATCGCCTGGATGTAGTTGCTCTGCGCGCCGATAAGCTCTGTACCAGACTGGGTGAGCTCCATTGCAGAGGCATATCCCTGCTCGAATTTCTTAGAGACATTGTCAAACACTCTCTGTGTCACGTCCATGTTCTTGAGCTGGGCGTTGTAGGTGTCGTATGCCGAGCTGAGGTTGTAGCAGAGCTGGCGGTGCTGCACCAGAAGGGCCTTTTCTGTGTTGCTCAGGGTGTTGAGCGACTTCTGGTAGGCATCGCGCGCCGCGTTGATGTTCATATTGGACTTGAGGCTGGTGAAGAGAGGGATGGTGAGCGTTGCTCCGATCATGTTGGGAGGTGTCATGTTCATTGTCTTCTCGTCACTCAGATACATCTTGTGGCTGTACTGGTGGTACGCTGCCAGTGTAGGGGTTGTGGCCAGCTTGGCTGCAGCAAGCTGCTTCTTGCCAAGCGCGGCGTTCTGCTCTGCCAGCTGGTAGCCGTAGTTGTTGCGGACATCGAAATCCTCTGTGAGGAGCAGCAGGAAATCATCGATGGCCATAAGGTCTTCAAGCTTGTCGGTGAGCACTATCTCTGAATCCACGTCAAGGTCAAGCTGGAGACGGAGTGAGTTGTAAACCATCTCGAGAGAGCGCTTGTTGCTTGCCACGCTGTTTTCAAGCTGCGCCACCTGCACTGCAATCTGGTCTGCTGCTGTCTGCTCTGCTGCACCCACCCTTACAGATGTCATGGTCATATCATAGAGCCTGTTGAGATTTTCCAGATTGAGGTTGAGGAGCTCGAGTACCTCCTGTGATACCAGGGCCGAATAGTATAATGTCTTCACCTGGGTGGTGATGTCCTGTTCCGACTGTTTCAGGTTGATGTCAGACATCACTCTTGAGATCTCGCTGATCTGTGCTGCCACGAACAGAGGGCCTCCGAACGCCAGCGAGGTGCGGACACCTGCGTTGATGTAAGGGGGCATGGCGATTGACATGCCGCCGAGGTCCATCTTATAGCCGAGGAAATCGGAATACTCTCCCGATGCAGAAACCTGCGGGAGCATCTCTGCTATCGCGGCCCATTTCTTTGCCTTTGCAGCCTTTACGTCCAATGCAGCGTTGGCAAGTGTGACGTTGCGGTCCACGGCCATCTGCTGCGCTTCTTCCAGAGAGAGGGACAGAGTCTCCTGCTCCTGTGCAAAAACACTTGTGGAAAGCGCTCCGCAGAGGAAAAATGCGCCTGCCGACAAGATAACTCTACTGATGATTCTATGCATGTTCATATAATTTTGGCAAAATTAATATTTTGCCGCAATGAACGTGCCAAAGATGCGCAGAAAACGTGATTAAAGTTGTTCCTCCACCGATTTTTCGTGAATCAGGCGGAAAACCTCCTCTGCAAAGTCGGGATCAAGCCCCGCTTCCGCAGCTTCTTCCCTGCACGCTTCCAGCAACTTGTCGTAACGGTCGCTCACGAACACCGGGATGGAGCTGGCTTTCTTGATGCCGCCAATCTTTCTTGAAACCTCCATGCGCTGCGCCAGAAGCTCTATCAGACTTGCGTCAATTTTGTCAATCTCATCACGGAACACTGCCATTTCTGCAGTGGCAGCCACTGGTCCGCGCCTGGTGACACGCTGAAGGATTTCACCGAGGCGGACCGGGGTGATCTGCTGTGCCGCGTCGCTTCTGGCCTCTTCAGGCCGGCAGTGCGCCTCTACGAACAGACCGTCGAAGTTTAGAGCCACTGCCTTTTCAACAAGGTCTTCCACAAGGGCCGCCCTGCCCGCTATATGACTGGGGTCGCACAGCAGCCTGAGTTCGGGATGGCGGCGCTTCATCTCCATCGGAATGCTCCAGATGGGATTGTTGCGGTAGATTGAATCTTTATATGTATAGAACCCTCTGTGAATCAGGATAATATCTGTAAGACCGGCATTTGTGAGGCGGTCCAGCGCGCCGCACCAGAGATTGATGTCGGGGGTTATGGGATTTTTCAGAAGAATGGTATGTCCGCAGCCCTGGAGAGCATCGGCAAGCTGCTGTGTGGCAAACGGGTCGGTGACAGTGCGCGCACCTATCCAGAGACAGTCTATCCCCGCCCTGAGGGCCGACTCTACATGAGCGGGAGTCGCCACCTCGACGGCAGTGCACATGCCGAATGTGCGCCCGGCCTCGGCAATCCACTCAAGAGCCAGGTCTCCGGCACCTTGATAACTGCCTGGTGATGTGCGGGGCTTCCACGCGCCTGCCCTGAACTTCGTTATGCCGATGTCTGAGAGCTGGCGTGCCGTCTCCATCACCTGCTCCCTGCTTTCAGCGCTGCAGGGGCCGGCGAAGACCATGTCCATATTTGCGAAACTTTTCATAATTTTGTCAAAGGTAATAAAAAGGCAGGAAAATATGAACAGTTTCGGAACCGCATTCAGAGTGTCAGTATTCGGTGAATCGCACGGCAGCCTTGTGGGTGTCACCCTCGACGGCGTGCCTGCCGGCATCCCACTTTCAGCAGACGACTTCAAGGCTGACATCGCCCGCAGAAGCCCTTCCGGGAGTAGTCTCGGAACTTCCCGCAAAGAAGATGACCTGCCTCATTTTGCAAGCGGAGTGTACAACGGATTCACCACAGGGGCGCCGATTACCATAACATTTGAAAACAAAGACTGCCGAAGCGGTGACTATGAGGCATTCAAGGATATGCCACGGCCCGGTCATGCCGATTATGTGGCCGGGGTGAAATACGGCGGATATGCCGACATGCGCGGCGGCGGGCATTTCTCAGGGCGCCTCACCCTTCCACTTGTGGCGGCAGGAGTGGTTGCCAAGAAAATCCTTGGGCCGGCATACAGTTTTTCTTCATACGCCGAAGTCCACGAAGAGCTGCTTGAAGAAGGCGACTCTGTGGGCGGCACAGTCTACTGCATCTGCACAGGGGCTCCGGCAGGGCTTGGCGAGCCGTTTTTTGACAGTGTCGAGTCGCTTGTGGCACATCTGGCCTTCTCAATCCCGGGAGTGCGCGGTGTGGAGTTCGGTGACGGTTTCGCCGCGGCAGAAATGAAAGGAAGCGAGCACAACGACCCCATCGTGGACGAAGCCGGCCACACCATGCGGAACGCCTCGGGCGGTGTGAACGGAGGCATCACGAACGGCAACTCAATCTGCTTTGCAATGGCAGTGAAGCCCACAAGCAGCATTGCGGCCGCGCAGCAGACATTCAATTTTGCCAAAGGCGGGATGGACACCCTCGAGATCAAGGGACGCCACGACCGCTGTATAGCAAAACGCTGCCCCGTGATTGCCGAGGCAGCGCTTGCTATAGCATTGGCTGATCTTTCTTTAAGATAGCTTTATTATTTATCTGTCACGAGGCGCACACTGCAGCCCGTGGTGCGGTAGTCGAAGTTGCCAGGGTTGACATTGTAGCTATTGAAGAACACGTCGTACGCGCCGTACTCATCGTATGCAGTAGATGACCAATAGAGGCCGCTGCCGCCGACATCGTAGACATCGGAACCAAGGCGGCTGCCAGCAGCGGGAAGGAAGACGAGGTTGTCGGCTGCCAGTGCGGCGTCATCGGCATAGGTGTCTGCAAGGGTTCCGGTAAAATCGTCCGGTGCTATGACGTAACCGTTCACGCCATTGACCGTAACCCATTTCTTGGAATGGTTGCTGAACAGATACTTCCATTCGTCTTCGGAAAGTGCATAGTATATCGCCTCGCTGCCGTTGACAGATACCTTGTTATTCTCATCGCAGAAGAGATTTTCTCCGCTATTGCTGTCACCTACCGCGGCTTCAGCCGTGCTTGACCATGTGAAATGGGACACGTGAGATGCATCCCAGCTGCTCGCAGTGGCATACTGGTTCGCCTCGAAATTCAATGCGTTGCCATCATAGTAGAGGTTACCCTGCGAGAAGTAAACCTGCTTGGTGGCGCTGACGCTGAACACGCCCTTGAGCGCGCCGGCAGGAAGTGCCGCAGTGACGGTCACGGTGCAGGTGGCGGTCTTCGAGCCGTCGGTGGTGGTCACGGTGATGGTGGCCTCACCTGCAGCGACTGCTGTCACCTTACCGGTATTGTCCACTGTGGCCACACTTTCTTTGCTGCTGCTCCATGTCACACTCTTGTCTGTGGCTGTCTCAGGCAGGACGGTGGCGGTAAGTGTCTCGGTTGCGCCTGCCTCAATGGTGGTGGCGGTCTTGTTCAGACTCACGCTCGCTACCGGCACGGCTGATGAGGCAACGTCTGTCACAAGGCGGACACAACTGCCGTAGTAGCTGTTGCTGCCGGAGGCAGGGTTGATAAAGCTGCTACTGAAGACTACTCCGTACGCTTTGTCAATGTCGCTGGCACAAGACGACCAACAGTAGCCGGCGATTTCGATACTGAAGATATCGGAATAATTGCGGTATCCCGCAGTGGGAAGGAAGACCACGCCTTCCGGCAGAGACTCAACTGTTCCGGAGAGTACCGAACCTGTATAATTGTCAGGATAAAGAACCACACCCATTATGTCACCATAAGTGATATTGAATGAATATGACTTCCCTTCTCCTGTACCACCGTTCACTGTACGGATATTTAACAGATACTCCCACTCGGCGTTGGAGAGCGTGCGGTACTTTCCGGTCACACCGCTCACGGTGAAATCAGCCTTGGCGGTCTCGGCTTCTGCGTTGGTGAAGAACACATCGCTGGCAGCCACACTGCCAAAACTGTAAGATGCCGCATACGCTACGGAAGCGGTCTTGCTCCAGAAGAAATGACTTACGTGAGATTCGCTCCAGCTGCTCTGGAAATCATACTGGTTTGCCTCGAACTCGAATGAATCGCCATCCCAGTACAGGTTGCCATTCGAAAACTGTACATTCTTGCCGGCGCCGACGCTGAACACGCCGGGGAGCGCACCGGCGGGAGCCACAGGCTCGAACGTTGAGGCAATATTGAATGCATTGTTCTTGAAGACATTCTCTGCCGGCACTTTCAGCACCACGTCACCAGCCGATGTGGTGAGGGTGAACTCGCACTCCGTGGCTGTGGCGTCGTTGACCCTGCCCCAGAAATATATCTTGCCGTTGTCGGCATGACCGGTCATCTTGTTGCCGGAAACAGGGGTGGTCGAGAACACGAGGTCCGATGAAAGGGTGACATCTTCATAACCGTCTATTATGTTGCAGGCCAGCTCATCGCCCTCGGCCGCCGATGCAATCGAGAACTGCACGTAGCCGTCGGGAATCTTCATGGACAGTGTGCCGCGTACAGTCCCGCCATTGACGGTGTAGTCTGCTCCGCTGGCGCATGAATAATACACGTCGCCGCTGTCGAAAGTCCATTTGTTGTCTGCATATACCGGCGACTTGCCTTCGAAGTAAGGCACATACACCGCCGCCATCTTTCCAGATGCGCCAAGAGCTCCTGGTGCCACATAAGACTCGGGGTTCCAGCCGCTGTCCGTGTATGTGAACTCTGCATAAGAGTCACCTAACAGCTCACCGCCTTCGGGTTTGAAGAACACATACACCTTCTCGCCTGCGGTCCAGCCCACTGTGGCGTCGCCCTTCGTGGCAGTGTCGAAACCGCCGGGGGCGATTGTGAAATTGAACTTATAGCCTTCACCTGAGAGGCTGTCCGCCTTCTCCTCCACCGGTTGGCACGACATCACAAGTGCAGCAACAGCAGCAAATACAAGAATGAACTTTTTCATATTATCTATCGTCTATTAATATTCCAAGGATTATAATTACGCAAATGAACAGATTATTTTGTTATAATTCAAGGACAACTTGAATACTAGTCAAGAGAGTGACTCATCTGCTCGTTGATTGCGCGGAAGCGCTCCTCATCGAACTTCATGACCTTGCGGTCGTATGTGAAGATACCGTTGATCTCGGTTTCACAGTCGGTGGTCTGGGTGTAGATTGCACCTGAAATACCGAAGGTATCCACACTGTTTATCATGATTTTCACATACTCGATATACTTGTCGGTGAGTGCCTTGCCGTCTGCAATCTTGCGATAGCCCCAGCCGTCTGCCTCCCAGGTGTGGTCTTTGATGGCAAGGCCGAGGCCGCCCATCTCACCCATAACAACAATGTGGTTGGGATAAGGATATGTCTGGGGAACAGGATTCTCAGAATAGTTGTGGAAATCCATCACATCGTCGCAGCAGTTGACGTGGTTTCCACCGCTTGCGTGGTTCACGATACGTGTGGGATCGGCGAGTTTGGTGCGGTTCACCACCTCGACAGTCCTTGACTGGCCCCAGGCCTCGTTGAAAGGCACCCACATGATGATGCAGGGATGGTTGTAAAGCTGGTCGATGATGCCCATCCAGTCTTTGTAATACTGGGCCATACTCTCTTCTGAGCGGGTTTCGGGCTCTTCACCTTCGATGAACGTGGTGGGGTTAGACCATTCTGAACCGCAGAAATAGTCGCCAGAAGGCATATCCTGCCATACCATCACACCAAGACGGTCGCAGTGATAATACCATCTGTCGGGCTCAACCTTCACATGCTTGCGGATAGTGTTGTATCCAAGCTCCTTGGTGCGGCGGATGTCGAACTCGAGCGCCTCGTCGGTGGGGGCTGTGTAGAGACCGTCAGGCCACCAGCCCTGGTCCAGAGGACCGAAGCTGAAGATGGGCTTCTCGTTGAGGGCGATGCGGAGTGTGCCGAAGCCGTCTTTCATCACTGAAACCTTGCGCATTGCAGCGTAGCTTTTCACTTCGTCAACCTTCTTGCCGCCTTCCTTGAGCACAACCTTGAGGTCATAGAGGAACGGATCTCCGGGGCTCCAGAGCTTGGGCTCTGCAATCTTTATGTTCACATCCTTGTTGGCCTCGCCTTTGCCAGATGCAACTTTGGTCTTGCCGTCGTAGACTTCAACCTCGACCTCTCCGGCTTCTCCTGTGATGTTTGCACATACCGTAAGAGTGCTGAGATCAAGATAGGGAGTGATCTTGAGGTTCTTGATATGGTTCTCGGGAACGGGTTCAAGCCAGATTGTCTGCCAGATACCTGTTACAGGGGTATAGAAGATGCCTGAGTTTTTATTCCTCTGCTTTCCGATTGCATGGAAACTTTCATCGGTATTGTCGGTGACAACGATGCGGATGTCGTTCTCACCCTTGTGCAGGTACTCAGTGATATCTTCAGAGATGGCAGTGAATCCACCCTTATGTTTGATTACATATTCATCGTTCACAATAATCTCGCTGATGCAGTCGATACCGCCGCAGTTCAGAAGCACGTGCTGCTTGAGCCAGCTTGCGGGGATGTCTACGGTGCGCTCATAGATAAGCTGCTGGTCCATATTCGGATCCAGACGCTCTCCCACACCAGACAGGGCGCTTTCAATTGCGAAAGGCACCAGAATCTTACCGTCTGAGTTGATGGTCTTATAATCCCACAGACCATTGAGGTTCATCCATTTCTCGCGGACCATCTGCGGGCGGGGATATTCGGGAAGAACATTTGCGGGATCAAGGTTCTCACCCCATTCCGTCATTATTCTGTCACCTGCAGGTGCCCATTCAGATACATCCTGGGTATTG
>JAZLJK010000079.1:0-3111 GCA_045617865.1 Bacteroidales bacterium
CTCCGATCCCGAGTGACAGGACAATGCTTGCAATGATGTTCACCACGTTCACGACCAGGTCCACCAGCATCGAGCTGAATGTGTCCTGCATACCTATGAACCAACCTCTGAACGACATCAGGCTCAATGTCGCCGGTGCAGCCCATATTCTGATAAAGAAATACTTGAGTGCAAGTTCCCTGACCTCAGGCGAGCACTTCACCGCCAGCAGCGCCAGTTTGGTGAACGGCCATTGGATGGCAATGCAGAACAGCGCGACCAGCAGTGCGAAACCTACAGCACGGCTGAAAATCCTGGCGCACTCGCGCATGTCACCGCTGCCGAAAGCCTGAGCCGTGAGCCCGCCAGTGCCCGCCCGCAGGAAACCGAAGTTCCAGTACAGCAGGTCGAAGAGAAGCGAGCCTATGGAAATGCCGCCGATGAAAGCGGCGGCACTGTATCCGGTGAGTCCGTTGATATGGCCGGCTACGGCCACATCCACCATTCCGACTAGCGGAACGGTGATGTTGGCCAATATGCTGGGCAGCGCGAGCCGCAGTATTTCCTTGTCAAGAAGTTTCATCCAGCCCCGGAAGACAAATATTTATTCAACAGTTACCTTCTTGACTATGGTCTCCGTGCTGCCGTCCCTGTATGTCACGACAGCCTTAAGAATGTGCGCACCGGTTTCCGATACCGTCACGGAATCAGAAGAAATGGATGCGGAATCCAGGTACCAGCTGACTGATGAAATGACTTTCTGACCAGGGATAATGCCAGGGTACAAGATTTGTCCGGACTTCAGTGATGAAGGGACGTCCATCATTGCTATGTCAAAGACTCCGTAACTGCCTCTGAGGACATCGGAGAATTCGTTATTACTGAGAATTGTCCATGCATAGGTACTTCCGGACGGGACTTTGATTCCAGCCACGATCCTGTCTCCAATAACCAAATCCTTTGTTATACAAAGATTCTTGAATTGCACCAAACGGTATCCATACCGATTCATACCTTCCACGTTTTCTTCTTTCAGCACCTCCTTGACATTCCCAGCCTTGTCCACGAGAAGCACACCCACGATTCCGCTGAAGCCGTCCCTTGCATAGTTGTACACATGCACATTTGCAGAGAACTGGCTGCCTTTTGCCACAGTTCCGGTAATGTCGATACCGTTGTCCGTAAGGAAAAGCTCCGGGTATGACCCGTCATGATCGCCTGATTTGTCCGGAGCCAGGCCGAAAACGGCAGCGTCATTTCTATTGAACACGTAACCTGGAGATGACGTATCCCCTATATAAGAGACTGTATACCAAGTGTCAGCGTTTTCCGGCCACCCCCAGCCCCAGTTGATGCGCACCTCACCGACAGAGTTATATCCATCACAGACAAACTGATGTCCACCGTTATCATTAATGTCCTGACCGCCATAAAGGACAGGACGCCCGGCATCGATTTCAGCCTTGATCTTGTTGAACCACTGCTGATTCGTGAAACTCTGCCTGGACATGTAGCGCGCCGATGAAGAATACGACATGTACTTTACCATGGCGGGGACTACGTCGAACCCATAAGCTCCGGACCCATCGTAAGCATAATCCATCTGGACCATCGCTCCACAATCCCGTAGAAGAGTGGCCATCTGAATCTTTGCCTCCGCCTTTTCCTCGTCTGTCATCCCAGTGAAACCGTAGGTCGGCATAAGACCCCAATTATATATGTGCGTGCTGATGTCTATCGGATCCATGACGATTTTTCTTGTACTTGTAGTATAGCCAGGGATGGTTCCGGTTCCATGTTCAGGCCATTTATGGTATTGCATGACTATGGCCATTGCAGTAGCCACGCAGCCTGTCACACTATGCCTCTTGACAGCACTGGTATCCGAAGGGTCAACAGGGCAAAGGTCATTGAAAGGGCTTCCCTGAGACCAGCGTGCTGTATGGAGTACTTTCTCCTCTGGCTCTTCAGGCTCATCAGCCTTGGTCGGAACGGCCAGACTGGCCCAGCGAGCCTTGATTTCAGAGGACTGAGGCAGTCCTGCGGCCTTTGCATCAAGAATGTTTTTCTCGATGTCGCCGAGGAATTCTCGCATGTTGTCCGGCATGGATGAAAGATCAAGATGACCGTTGCCATGCATGAGTATAGGAGCTGCGATATCGTCTGCGGCAATAATGGCCCACTGACCGTTTCCGTTGAAGAGATAGAACATCGGCGAGGAGCCTGGAGTGGCCGCGCCGTCCAGCCCGTATGATGCGAACTGGACAGCGGGCTCTCCAAAGAAATTCCTGGCGACGGTCTCTGCCTGGCTCCTTGTGACAACACCGGCAAGAGCGGAAGCAGACAGTAGGAGCGCTGATATGAATAATACTGTTCTTTTCATCAAATTCATTCAACGGTTACCTTCTTGACTATGGTCTCGGTGCTGTTGTCTGTGTAGGTGATAACAGCCTTGAAGATATGATCTCCGGCGGTCATCTTGATGTACTCAGCAGTGAACACCTCTCCGTCCAGATACCATGTGACGCTGGAAGCAGCCTTCCGAGCAAAGACCAGGCTAGGATAGCAGATCTGACCGACATTAATGGTGGATGGGATATCCATCGCAGTTATGTCTATCGGATAGTATTTAGTGATCGAATCATCATACTTACCTATTTGAGCCCATTTATTATCCCCATAGCTATACATAATGCTGATATAGTCCCCCAACGTAATATCTTCAGTAATAATACAATTAATCTTTACATTTGGTATCAGAGAAGTATTGTCAAGGCTGAACGAGTATGCAGACGAAATAAATTCTTTGATTTCTCCTGCTTTGTTCAAAAGAGCAGCCTTTGCTTGACCGGAATAACTGGAACCACTAATGTTCCATATGGATGAGATGTTAAGTTGGAAACTGCTGCCTTTCGCAACCTCCCCGCTTACCAGACTAATTCCTCCAGGATAGCCATAGCAAACAGCTATTTCAGGAATCGTCTCACCTCCAGATTCTGTACCTGTCGCAGGGACGAGACCGAAGAATGCGCCGTCAGAACGACTGTAGACGGCTGTTCCTTCACCACCGACTTCACCCAGATAACATACTGCGAACCAACCGTTGTATGATCCACCCCAACCCCAGTTGAT
>JAZLJK010000080.1:0-66050 GCA_045617865.1 Bacteroidales bacterium
AATCCTGTTTGATCCCCACGCTTTCGTGCCTCAGCGTCAATGACGGATTCGTGAGATGCCTTCGCAATCGGTGTTCTGAGTAATATCTATGCATTTCACCGCTACACTACTCATTCCTCCCACGGCATCCGTATTCCAGCACCGCAGTATCAAAGGCAGTTCCGGCGTTAGGCGCCGGGCTTTCACCCCTGACTTGGACCACAGCCTACGCACCCTTTAAACCCAATAAATCCGGATAACGCTTGCATCCTCCGTATTACCGCGGCTGCTGGCACGGAGTTAGCCGATGCTTATTCGTGATGTACTCTCATCGCCGTACACGTACGACTTATTGCTCCACCACAAAAGCAGTTTACGACCCATAGGGCCTTATTCCTGCACGCGGCATGGCTGGTTCAGACTTGCGTCCATTGACCAATATTCCTCACTGCTGCCTCCCGTAGGAGTTTGGACCGTGTCTCAGTTCCAATGTGGGGGACCTTCCTCTCAGAACCCCTAGACATCGTCGCCACGGTGGGCCGTTACCCCGCCGTCTAGCTAATGTCTCGCGAGCCAATCCGTGACCCATAAATGTTTGGATGCTGCACCATGCGATGCTGCATCGTCATGCGGTATTAGTCGGAGTTTCCTCCGGTTATCCCACTGTCACGGGCATGTTGCTCACGCGTTACGCACCCTTGCGCCGGTCGCCGCCAGGCCGAAGCCCGCGCTGCCCCTCGACTTGCATGTGTTAAGCCTGCCGCTAGCGTTCATCCTGAGCCAGGATCAAACTCTTCATTGTATAAAAATTTAATCTCCAGCTTCAGATATTTCGAGTATTCTCTAAAGAATTTACGCTTGCTCTTGTTCTTAAAATTGCTGCTACAATTTCAGTACTTGTCTTGTACTTCTGTCTTCCATTAAGTCAATGAACTGCCCCCATGCCTCACAAACGCCTTACGTTCGTTTCTCAAAGGGACCGCAAAGATATACACTTTTTCTTTCCCTGCAAATTATTTCCACATTTTTTTTGCAAAAAATATTTACACCTATCATTATTATGGCTTTTTTTGGCTAAAGTGAAAATAATTTTTACTTTTGCGCCCGTGATGAAAAAAGTACAACAGATATCATTCAACAAGCGTGTCCGACGTTAAGCCAGTGAAGCGATTTCAGCTCGCTTTTCACGCAGGCTTACATCCAATTATTACGGGACAGCAGAATCCCATCACAAATTCTCCTTTATTAACAATCATCATACAAGATGAACATTTCAGTATTAGTGGCAAATGAAAGCCACACCAAATTTGCGCAGGCAATCTGCGACGAAATCCTTCTGTCAGCAAAAGAGCGTGGCACAGGTATAGCAAAACGCACCCCAGAATATGTCAGTGAGAAAATGAGGGCCGGCAAGGCAGTGATCGCCGTGACTGACGACGACCGCTTCGCAGGATTCTCATATATCGAAAGTTGGGAAGGCAAGCAGTTCGTTGCCAATTCCGGACTCATAGTGGCCCACGAATTCAGAGGGGTCGGCCTTGCAAAAAGCATCAAGCAGCGTATCTTCCGCCTGTCGCGCGAATTATTCCCCGAGGCCAAGATATTCAGCATTACAACAGGAGCAGCCGTCCTCAAGATGAACTACGACCTGGGGTTCCGCCCCGTGGCCTTCCAGGACCTCACTCACGACCCCGAATTCTGGAAAGGATGCGAAGGATGCAAGAACTTCCATATCCTGGAAGAGAACAATTACCAGAGATGCATCTGCACCGGTCTTCTCTACGACCCCAGAGAGCATGTCACCATCAATGTCAAATAACAAATCAGATATGAGCAAGAAAAAAGTTGTGGTCGCTTTCAGCGGCGGACTGGACACATCCTACACAGTGATGTATCTGGCTAAAGAGAAAGGATATGATGTATATGCAGCCTGCGCCAACACCGGCGGTTTCAGCGCAGAGCAGCTCAAAACCAACGAAGAGAACGCATACAAGCTTGGGGCAAAGGAATATGTGACACTCGACGTGACACAGGAGTATTACGAGAAGAGCCTCAAGTACATGATCATGGGCAACGTGCTCCGCAACGGTACCTACCCCATCTCTGTGTCATCAGAGCGTATATTCCAGGGAATGGCAATCGCCCGCTATGCGAAAGAGATCGGCGCCGACGCCATCGCGCACGGTTCGACCGGTGCCGGCAACGACCAGGTACGTTTCGACATGACTTTCCTTGTGATGTGCCCCGAAATGGAGATCATCACTCTCACCCGCGACGGCAACCTCAGCCGCAAGGAAGAGGTTGACTACCTCAACGCCAACGGCTATTTCGCAGATTTCACAAAACTCAAGTACTCATACAACGTCGGCATCTGGGGGACCTCGATCTGCGGAGGCGAGATCCTCGATTCAAAGCAGGGCCTTCCCGAAACCGCTTATCTGAAGCAGGTCAGCAAACAGGAAGGTGAAATCTTGAGCATCGAATTCAAAGAAGGCGAAATCGTGGCTGTAAACGGCACACACTATGAAGACAAGATTGCTGCCATCCAGGCCATCGAGGAGATCGGCTGCGCATACGGCATCGGCCGCGACATGCATGTCGGCGACACAATCATCGGCATCAAGGGCCGCGTAGGATTCGAAGCCGCAGCCCCCATGCTCATCATAGGAGCCCACAAGTTCCTTGAGAAGTTCACTCTCAGCAAGTGGCAGCAGTACTGGAAAGACCAGGTTGCCAACTGGTACGGAATGTTCCTGCACGAAAGCCAGTATCTGGAGCCTGTGATGCGCGACATCGAGGCGATGCTTGCAAGCAGCCAGCGCAATGTAAACGGTACAGTCACACTCAAGCTGCAGCCCTACACATTCTCCACTGTAGGAGTCGATTCAGAGGATGACCTGCTGAAATCAAAGCTCGGCGAGTATGGCGAGACCCAGAAAGGCTGGACCGCCGAAGAGGCCAAAGGTTTCATCAAGGTAACTTCCACCCCTCTCAGAGTTTATTACGGAGCGCATAAAGACGAGCAGATATGATTAAAGTGGCGATAGCGGGCGGCACCGGTTACACTGCCGGCGAGCTGCTGCGCATACTTATCAACCATCCCGAAGTTGAAATCACTTCAGTCCTCAGCACCACCAGCGCCGGGCAGCCTGTCACCAATTTTCACCGTGACCTGCTGGGCGAGACAGACCTTGTCTTCACAGACCGGCTGGGCACTCCGGACGTGATTTTCCTCTGCCTCGGGCATGGTCTTTCAAGGGAGTTTGTCGACACACACGACATCCCTGCAGGATGCAGGATCGTGGATCTGGGCAATGACTTCCGCATAGACAGCGATTATAAAGGGATGCATTTCGTGTATGGTCTCACCGACCTTTACACTGAAGAGATAAAGGGCTGCCAGTATGTGGCGAACCCCGGCTGCTTCGCAACCTGCATCCAGCTTGGTCTGCTTCCTATGGCCGCGATGAAGGCGATTGAAGATGAGATTCACATAACTGCCATCACAGGCGCCACCGGCGGTGGAAGAAAGCTTGCCGAAACCGCTCACTTCCCCTATCGCGACAACAATATCTCTGTTTACAAGCCATTCACACACCAGCACCTGGGAGAGATTCACAAGACTGTCTCAGCACTGGCCGGCTCTGACCCGCAGATCAACTTCGTCCCTATGAGGGGCGATTTCACCAGAGGCATCTTTGCAAGCATCTACACCAAGTGCGGAATGCCTGCAGAAGAGGCCGTCCAGATTTACAAGGAATTCTACAAAGACTCTCCCTTCGTGTTTGTAAGCGACACTCCCATCAGCCTAAAGGAGGTTGTCAACACCAACAAGTGCCTGCTGCACATAGAGAGCCATAACGGATACATCCACATCACCTCAATCATTGACAACCTTGTCAAAGGTGCCAGCGGACAGGCAGTGGAGAATATGAACATGATGTTCGGTTTTGAGCGTACACTTGCGCTCAAGTTCAAACCTTCAGCTTTTTAACAATGGAACTTTTCAAAACATATAAACTCTGGCCCATCGAGCCTATCAAGGGATCTGGCTGCAAAGTCTGGGATTCAAAAGGAACTGAATATCTGGATTTCTACGGCGGGCATGCCGTGATTTCGGTGGGGCACTGCAACAGTGCATACATATCAGCATTGTACGGGCAGCTCAACAACATCGCCTTTTATTCCAATGCAGTGGAGAACTCCCTGCAGGTGAAGCTTGCAGAGAAGATGGGTGAGATGTGCGGTTACCCCGACTACACCCTTTTCTTGTGCAACTCGGGCGCTGAGGCCAACGAAAATGCCATAAAGCTTGCCTCATTCGAGACGGGCCGCGCAAAGATAGTGACCTGCGGCAAGGCATTCCACGGACGCACCAGCGGCGCTGTGGCAGCCACCGACAATCCCAAGATACAGGCGCCTTTCAACCGCACAGCCAATGTTGAATTCACACCACTCAACGACATAGATGCCCTGAAGCAGAAACTTGAGACAAAAGAGTTCGCTGCCTTCATGGTTGAAGGCATCCAGGGTGTGGCAGGTATCTTCGAGCCTTCTGCAGAATATCTCAAGGCTGCAAGAGAGCTCTGCGACAAGACCGGCACTCTGCTTATCGTCGACGAGGTGCAGAGCGGATGCGGCCGTACAGGCAGGTATTTCGCCCACCAGCACAGCGGTGTGAAGGCCGACATCGTGTCGATGGCCAAGGGCATCGGCAACGGCTTCCCCATCGGAGCCATCATCATCAATCCCAGCATCAAGGCCAGCTACGGAATGCTCGGCACCACTTTCGGAGGCAACCATCTTGCCTGCAGTGCCGCCATTGCCGTGCTGGACATCATTAAGAAGGAGAATCTTGTTGAAAATGCAGCAAAGGCAGGTGAATACATAATCAGCCACCTTCAGGGCAACAAAGCAATCAAAGAGCTGCGCGGACGCGGCCTCATGATTGGAATCGAGCTGAATGAAGGATATCAGGACCTCCGTGACAGACTGCTTTTCGAGAAGCACATCTTCACCGGCGGTGCAGGTGCGAACGTCATCCGTCTGCTGCCACCTCTCTGCATCAGCATCCCTGAAATCGACAGTTTCCTCGAGGCGTTCAACGACCTCACAAAATAATACGACGAAATGAGAAACTTTACTTGTGTACAGGATATCGGCCCCCTTTCCGAAGCTCTTGCAAAGGCAAAATATGTAAAGGAGAATCCCTTTGCAGACGCAGATCTCGGCAGAAACAAGACTCTGCTGATGGTATTTTTCAACTCAAGCCTCAGAACCCGTCTGAGCACACAGAAGGCCGGTCTGAACCTTGGCATGAACGTGATTGTGCTTGACATAAACCACGGAGCCTGGAAACTCGAGACCGAGCGCGGTGTGATCATGGACGGTGACAAGACCGAGCATATTCTTGAAGCCATCCCCGTGATGGGCAGCTACTGCGACATCATCGGAGTGCGCAGCTTCGCCAATTTCGAAAGCAAGGAGGACGATTATAACGAGGTCATCCTCAATCAGTTCATCAAATATTCAGGCAAGCCTGTCTTCAGCATGGAGGCGGCCACACGCCATCCCCTCCAGTCTTTTGCAGACCTTATTACAATCGAAGAATACAAGAAGACTGCAAAGCCGAAGATTGTACTCACATGGGCCCCTCATCCCAAATCTCTGCCCCAGGCAGTGTCGAACTCATTTGCCGAATGGATCAACCAGACAGACTACGAGCTGGTAATCACTCATCCTGAAGGATATGAGCTTGACCCCAGATTTGTGGGCAATGCAAAGGTTGAATACGACCAGGACAAGGCTCTTGCTGGTGCAGACTTCGTATATGCGAAGAACTGGTCGGCATATATGGACCCCAACTACGGAAAGGTCATCAACATGGACCGCAACTGGACTGTGACCACAGAGAAGATGGCACTTACCAACAATGCATACTTCATGCACTGCCTTCCCGTACGCCGCAACATGATAGTAAGCGACGATGTGATTGAATCACCGCAGTCGATTGTGATTCCGGAAGCCGCCAACAGAGTGGTTTCGGCACAGACTGTCCTCAAAGAAATCCTCCTCGGACTCAAATAGTGATGAAAGAACTGAAAGTCATAAAGATCGGCGGCAATGTCATAGACAATCCCGCGGCGCTTGACAGCTTCCTCGACAAATTTGCAGCGCTGGAAGGCAGCAAGATTCTTGTTCACGGCGGCGGGAAAGTGGCCAGCGAGATGCTGAAGGGGCTTGGCATAGAGCCCAGGATGCACAACGGCCGGCGCATCACCGACGCAGAGACGCTGAAGGTGGTGACAATGGTGTATGCCGGACTCATAAACAAAAACATTGTAGCCGCGCTTCAGAAGAAAGGATGCAACGCCGCAGGACTTTCCGGAGCCGACTGCAACTGCATCACCGCCCGCATGAGACCTAAGGAGCCCATTGATTTCGGCTTTGTAGGCGACATCGCCGATGTGAATGCAGAAGCGTTCGGCATGTTCATAGAGAACGGCATCGTTCCTGTTGTGTGCGCCATAAACCACGACGGAGACGGAACACTGCTCAACACCAATGCCGACAGTGTGGCGAGTGCCATTTCTGTTGCAATGGCAAAAGAATACAAGACTTCTTTTGTATTCTGCTTCGAGAAGCAGGGTGTCCTCTTCGACAAGGACGACGACTCTTCTGTCATTCCTGTGATTGACAAGGCCATGTTTGAAAGCCTCAAGGCTGAAGGACGCGTGGCCGACGGAATGCTGCCCAAACTTGAGAACGCATTCGCAGCAATCGAAAAGGGAGTGAGCGAAGTGGTCATCAAACATGCCGGCAACCTTGACAAAACAGTTGAGACAAAAATCATATAACCGATGGTTATCAAAAAGTATATAGACAACTCGGTCTCTCTTCTGAGGCAGATTGTGGCAATCCCCTCCTGCTCGTTTGAAGAGGAGAAAGTGGCCGACTTCCTGTGCGGCTACCTTATGGATGCCGGTCTGGAGGTCATGCGTATCGGCAACAACATCACATCAAAGCTGGTGTTCGACCCATCACTGCCCACCCTCATGCTCTGCGCCCATATCGACACGGTCAAGGCCGCCGACTCATATACTTTCGACCCGTACAATCCGCCCGAGATGGAAGACCGTATCCTCGGGCTCGGCAGCAATGACGACGGAGGCAGTGTTGTGAGCATGATTGCCACATTCCTGTATTTCCGCGACATCAAAAGCGCCCCTGTAAACCTTTATCTCCTGCTGAGCTGTGAGGAAGAACGCTCAGGCAAGGGAGGCACCACAGGACTCAGGGAGACCATCGCAGCCAATGCAGACTTCGCAATTGTGGGAGAGCCCACCGGGATGGAAGCGAACATTGCAGAGAAAGGGCTGCTTGTAATTGACGGCACGGCATACGGCCGCAGCGCCCATGCAGCGAGAGCCGAGGAAGGCGACAACGCAATCTACACAGCCATCAGAGATATCGAGACTTTGCGTAACTTCAAGTTCGACAGGGTGTCGCCACTTCTCGGTGAAGTGAAACTGTCGGTCACAGGCATCAATGCCGGCACCGTCCACAATGTCATCCCCGAGACCTGCACCTTCATGGTTGACATACGCCCCAACGAATGCTACACCAACGAAGAGATTTTCAATATGCTGCAGGCATGTGTGAAAAGCACCCTGAAGCCACGCAATCTCTCCAACCGTTCATCAGCCACACCGGCAGGCCATCCGCTGCTCAGGACAGCAGAAGCCCTGCACATACCCACTCCCACCTCAGCCACCACATCCGACTGGATGAGGATCCCCGTCCCCGCAATAAAGATGGGTCCCGGCGATTCGCACCGCTCCCACAAGGCAGACGAATACATCCTGAAGAGCGAAATCTCGGAAGGAATTGAAAAATATATCGAATTCATCAGCAACATCAGCAAATAAACTTCACCATTATGCAGACTCTCTGGAACAAAGGCATTTCGGCATCAGATGCAGTAGAAAACTTCACTGTCGGCAACGACCGCATCCTGGACCTACGTCTGGCGAAATACGACGTCATGGGCTCGAAGGCCCACATCGCAATGCTCGCCGAAGTCGGGCTTCTCGCCAAAGATGAAGAAGAGATTCTGCAGAAAGAGCTTGACAATATTCTCAAGACAATCGAAGACGGCAGTTTCGTTCTGGAAGACTGCGCAGAGGACATACACTCACAGGTGGAGATCCTGCTCACCAGAAAACTGGGAGACCTGGGGAAGAAGATCCATTCGGGGCGCAGCCGCAACGACCAGGTGCTGGTGGACCTCAAGCTTTACATGCGCGACGAGCTGCTTGCGATACGCGGCCTTGTGCTTGACCTGTTCGCAAAGCTGCAGGGGCTTTCTGAGCAGTATAAGGATATCATCCTGCCCGGCTACACCCACGCTCAGATTGCAATGCCATCTTCGTTCGGAATGTGGTTTGGAGCGTATGCCGAGACTCTGTGCGACGACATGTACATGCTTGGCGCTGCCTACCGTGTGGCAAACCAGAACCCTCTTGGCAGCGCGGCAGGATATGGCAGCAGTTTTCCTCTCGACAGACAGATGACCACAGAGCTGCTGCACTTCGAAGACCTCAACTACAACTGCGTCGCGGCACAGATGAGCCGCGGCAAGACAGAAAAGAGCATGGCGGCTGCAATGGCGGCCGTGGCTTCCACCCTCAACAAGTTTGCAAGTGACTGCTGCCAGTATATGTGCAGCAACTTCAAGTTCATATCATTCCCCGAAAGTCTCACCACAGGCAGCAGCATCATGCCGCACAAGAAAAACCCAGATGTCTGGGAGGTGATGCGTGCAAAGACCAACCGCATAGAGAGCATCAGCGGCGAGATTGCTCTTCTCACCACAAACCATCCTCACGGCTATCACCGCGACTTCCAGATTCTGAAAGACATTCTGTTCCCTGCAACGGACATGCTCAAGGAGTGCATCACCATGACACTCTATATGCTTGACAACATCATTGTCAACGACCATATTCTGGAGGGGACTGAGATGTACGACCCCATGTTCACAGTAGAGGTGGTGAACAATATGGTTGTGGATGGCGTGCCTTTCAGAGATGCCTACAAACAGACAGGCATTGCTGTACGAGAGGGGAAATTCCAGTATACCGGTGCAAAGAATGTAGAAGGGCTGCACCACACCCACAAGGGAAGCATCGGAAATCTCTGCAACAGCGAGATCAGTCAAAAGATGAAGAGAGCATCTCTCTGGTAGAGAGGTCCTGCCACTGATACTGGTTGATGGCGAATCCGCTTTCGGCCACCACCTTCAGCGAACATCTGTACTTTCTGCACCAACGGCTGCGTATGCTGCCGAACATGCCTTTTGTGAGATATGCCGCCATTACAGGGTTGACTTCAAGCATAAGCTTCCTGACACCTTTGTCCTGGACATAGAACGCCAGGTCCTTTTCAAGCATATCGTCGAACACAAGTGTGGAGGCGATCTTTCCTGTACCGTGGCATACAGGGCAGGTCTCTTCCGTATCTATCTCTGTTACGGGACGCACTCTCTGGCGGGTTATCTGCATCAGACCGAACTTTGTGAGAGGAAGTATCGTGTGTTTTGCACGGTCGTTCTCCATCAGCTCTTTCATATACTGGAAGAGCTTGTTCCTGTGCTCGTTGTCTTCCATGTCGATGAAGTCGACAATCACAATGCCGCCCATATCGCGAAGCCTCAGCTGACGTGCAATCTCATCGGCAGCGAACATGTTCACCTCCAGCGCATTGTCTTCCTGCCCCTCATTCTTGAGGCGCGTGCCGCTGTTGACATCAATCACATGCATCGCTTCGGTGTGGTCAATCACCAGATAAGTACCCTTCTTCATCGACACAACCCTTCCGAACGACCCCTTTATCTGGCGCGTGACATCAAAATGGTCGAATATCGGCTCTTTCTGGCTGTAGTGGTGCACTATGCTCTCCTGACCGGGAGAAATGGTTGAGACATACGAGCAGACCTCTTCGCAGGTTGCGGTGTCATTTATCTGGATGTCGGTGAAAGAATCATTGAGCAGGTCGCGTATGAGTGTGGTGGTGCGGCTGTTTTCTCTGAACAGAAGCTGAATCTCCTTTGACTTTGCCACTTTCCCCCAGGAACTCTCCCATTTGCGGATGAGCCCCTTCAGCTCGGCATCCAGGATTGCAGCCTTCTTCCCTTCTGCCGCGGTGCGGATGATGGCACCGTAGTTCTGCGGCAGAATGCTGTAGATGAGACGGCTTAGCCTTGTGCGCTCTGCACGGGAAGAGATCTTCTGCGAGATGCTGACCTTGTTTGAGAAGGGCATCAGCACTATGTTGCGGCCCGCTATCGAGATTTCAGAAGTCAGGCGTGACCCTTTGGTGGAGATGGGCTCTTTCACAATCTGCACCATAATAGGCTGGCCCACATGCAGATATTCAGAAATCTTCCCCTCCTTCTCAAGAGGGTCAGATATTTCAACCTTTCCGAAGAACGCATTGTAGTTTTTCGATGCGTTCAACTGCTTTGTAAAGAAATCGAATGACTTGAAGTTGATACCGAGGTCGAGATAGTGAATGAAGGCCTCTTTCTCATCGCCGATATCAACAAAGGCGGCATTGAGCGAGGGCAGCAGTTTCTTCACGCGGCCGAGATACACATCCCCCACGCAATACTGCTTCTTGCTGTCACTCTCACGGTCATATTCTATAAGGCGTCCGTTCTCCAGCAGGGCCAGGGCGGCGGATCCCTTTGAAACGTCAACTATCAGCTTCTTGTCGTCCATATTCCAATAAAAATCACAAAAAGGCTGACTTATCTTAAAGTAAAGTCAGCCTTATCGAATCAAAAAGATTATTTCTTCTTATGTCTGTTCTTGCGCAAACGTTTCTTACGTTTGTGCGTTGACATTTTATGTCTCTTTCTTTTTTTACCGCTAGGCATAATAAATAGGTATTAAGAGGTTAATTATTTTGATTCTTTAACTTGCTCGACAAAAGTTTTGGCAGGCTTGAAAGCGGGAATCTTGTGTGCGGGGATTGTGATAGTCTCGTTCTTTGAGATGTTACGGGCTGCTTTCTGAGCGCGCTCTTTAACGATGAAGCTGCCGAAACCACGAAGATAAACGTTCTTACCCTTCTCAAGAGATTCCTTTACATTGTCCATGAATGACTCTACGACATTGAGGACAACCACTTTCTCAAGACCGGTTGACTTTGCGATTTCGTTGATGATATCTGCTTTTGTCATAACTTAATTGATTATTATAATTATTAAATATTGATTATCAATTGTTTCCTTTTTTGGGGAAATGGAGTGCAAAAATAGACTTATTTTTTTATTTATCAAATAGATATCACAAAATTTCTCAATGTTTTTTTTGGCACAATGATTGACTTATATATGTGTTACTCATTTTTTATACGATATACTGACAATTTGACATAAACAATACCCGATGAAAGACCCTGTATTTTTTGGAGAAGAAGAGATGAACATGAACATCATCCCCGTGGTGAGTATGGAGCAGACTTCCAAGCTTCAGGACGGGCAGCTGCCCTCCGTGCTGCCGATTCTGCCTCTGCGCGGTGCGGTACTGTTTCCCGACACAGTGATTCCAATTCCCGTCAGAAGAGAGAAATCGATACAGCTTCTGAACGAAGCATACAAGTCAAACAAACTTGTTGGTGCTGTCACTCAGCGAGATCCCAAAGTTGAAGACCCGCTTCAGGCAGACCTTTTCGGAACCGGCACATTAGGCCGTATCATAAAAATCATAGACCTGCCCAACGGCCCTGTCACAGCAATCATCCAGGGCGTCCGCCGCTTCAACATCAGGAGCGTGGATATCGTGACCCCCTACCTGATGGCAGAAGTTGACTATTTGGCAGAAGACCATTCAGCAATTGCCGATGTTGACATGGCTGCAATCGTCGACGGGATCAAGACCTCTGCGATGCGTATCATCAAACTCTCCGGCAACATATCGCACGAGGCAGGCTACGCTATCCGCGACATCGACGACAATGCCTTCCTTGTGAACTTCGTGGCCACAACCATAGAGATTGAGGACCCCCTCGACAAGATGCCCCTGCTCATGACAGCCAGCATAAAGGAGCGCGCCACGCTGCTTCTGAAGCTGCTGGAGAAGCAGACAGAGATTCTGAAGATCAGAGAAGACATACAGAAGAAGGTGAAGGTTGAGATAGACCAGCAGCAGAGAGAGTATTATCTGAACAACCAGCTCAAGACCATTCAGGAAGAGCTTGGCATGGATTCGGCCAATGATGACATCAACCAGCTGCGCAAGCAGGCAGAGGGAAAGAACTGGCCCGATTATGTTGCCGAAACATTTGAGAAGGAGATTCACAAGCTGGAGCGCAGCAACCCCAACTCACCCGACTACACTGTCATTTATTCATACCTTCAGTTCATGGTGGACCTTCCCTGGTCGGAAGCCACAGAAGACAACCTGGACCTGAAGAATGCCCAGAAGGTGCTGGATGCAGACCATTACGGGCTTGAGAAGGTGAAGGAAAGGATCATCGAATATCTTGCAGTGCTCAAGCTTAAAGGTGACATGAAATCGCCGATTCTGTGTCTCTACGGCCCTCCGGGCGTGGGAAAGACATCGCTTGGAAAATCCATCGCGAAGGCTCTCGGACGCAAATACGGCAGAATTTCATTGGGCGGCCTGCACGATGAATCTGAGATCCGCGGCCACCGCCGTACTTATATCGGCGCGATGGCGGGACGCATCATCCAGAGCATCAAGAAAGCGGGGTCTGTCAATCCTGTCATAGTGCTTGATGAAGTGGACAAGGTGTTCAATGATTTTCACGGCGACCCGGCATCCGCTCTGCTTGAGGTGCTTGACCCGGAGCAGAACACAACATTCCACGACAACTATCTTGACCTTGACTACGACCTTTCAAAGGTTCTCTTCATCACCACGGCCAACAACGTCGAGAGCATCCATCCAGCGCTCCGCGACCGAATGGAGATGATAAACGTGTCGGGGTATCTGGCAGAGGAGAAAGTGTCCATAGCACAGAAGCATCTTCTCCCCAAACAGCTCAAAGAGCACGGTCTCACATCAAAGGACCTCAAACTCAGCAAGAAAGCGATCGAAGAGGTCATCAACGAATATACCCGCGAATCGGGCGTCCGCTCGCTTGACAAGCAGATTGCCAAGCTGTGCCGCATCACCGCCAAGAAGATTGCCATGGAAGAGGAGCTGAAGAACACACTCAACCCGGAGGACGTGCGCGAGTATCTGGGGCTCCCCACAAACCACCACGACATGCAGAAAGGCAATGAGATGCCCGGCGTGGTGACGGGTCTGGCCTGGACAGAGATGGGCGGCGAGATACTGTTCATCGAATGCAGCGTGAGCGAAGGAAAGGGTGTCCTCAGCACAACCGGCAACCTTGGTGAGGTCATGAAAGAATCAGCCACCATCGCCTTCCAGTATCTGAAAGCCAATGCCGCAAAGATAGGAATCGACCCCAAGCTCTTCTATGAGCGTGACTTCCATATCCATGTCCCCGAAGGTGCCATCCCCAAAGACGGTCCCTCAGCGGGCATCACCATGGTGACAGCCATTGCATCGGCCATAAAGAACCAGTGCATAAAGCGCCATATCGCCATGACAGGCGAAACCACCCTCCGCGGACGCGTTCTGCCAGTAGGCGGCATCAAGGAAAAGATACTTGCCGCAAAACGCGCAGGAGTCGACACAATTGTCATCTCAGAAGAAAACCGCAGGGATATCGAAGACATCAAGGATATCTACATCAAAGGTCTTACGTTTAAATATGTTGCCACTGTCGACGAAGTTCTTAACTTTGTGTTCGCATAAAGGCAATACAGACCGATGGATGTAAGAATAGAACCCTCCTGGAAAGAGGTGCTGCAGCCCGAGTTCGACAAACCATATTTTGCCGAACTCGCAGCGTTTATTCACCGTGAGAAAGACAACGGTGTCACCATCTATCCTCCGGCAGGCAAAATATTCAACGCATTCGCACTCACACCGTTCGACAAGGTGAGAGTGGTGATTCTGGGTCAGGACCCATACCACAACCCAGGTCAGGCCGAAGGGCTCTCATTCTCGGTGCCGTCGGGCGTCGCCACTCCACCGTCGCTGGTAAACATATACAAAGAGATCAGCACCGACCTTGGAGTTGACATGTCGCACAAAGACGGTTCGCTCACAGGCTGGGCGCAGCAGGGAGTGTTCCTTCTGAACGCTATCCTCACGGTGCGTGCATACCAGGCGGCGTCACACAGCCGCATCGGATGGGAGACATTCACCGACGCAGTCATCAAGACCCTCAGCGACCGCAGGGACGGCCTGGTATTTCTCCTGTGGGGCAATTTTGCCAGAAACAAGCGGGATCTGATAGACACCACCAGACATCATGTTCTGGAGGCGGCACACCCGTCGCCTCTGGCACGTGGCGCATTCTTCGGATGCAGACATTTCTCACAAACAAACAATATCTTGATTAACAACGGGCAACAGCCCATAGACTGGACTCTGTAAATGAAAATTGCAGTTTTTCCCGGGTCATTCGACCCCTTTACACTCGGACATCTTGAAATTCTCAAATCAGCCCTCAAAATATTCGACAAAGTGATTGTAGCCATCGGCCACAACGCTTCAAAAAAAGGTTTCTTCCCCACTGAAATCAAAGAGCAGATAGTTAAAGACGCCGTCAAGGACATAGAGAATGTGGAAGTATGCACTTTCACCGGTCTTACGGTGGACCTCTGCATCGAGAAGGGAGCCAAATTCATTGTGAGGGGCATGCGCACCACCACAGACTTCGAGCTTGAGAAAGCAATCGCGCAGGCGAACAAGCGCATGAGGCCCTCCATCCTTTCGGTCTTCATCCCTTCCAGCCACGAATACGCATTCATCTCCTCAACAGTCGTAAGGGACGTGCTTGTAAACGGAGGCAACGCCGATGCATTCATCCCTAAGAATGTGGATATCCAGAAATACCTTAAAATGAGATAGAACCTGTGAAAAGATGGGTGGTCATACTGCTGTTCGCCCTGATCTGCCACGGCCCGCTGGACGCAAGGCAGACAGAAGGTGCGGCACGTGACACTGTCAACTGGTACGGGTCGGTCACAGATTATCTGGAGACCATCAGCGTGATGCCGGTGGATTCCATCATCAACAGATGCCGTGCCCTGATCGACTCGGCATCGGACCCCATGACACAGGCCCAGCTGGCAGGTCTTGCATTTGACTACTACGCCGGCTCGCAGGTCATGGGTGTGGAAGGAGTGAGCGTATACATTGCAGACAACTACTTCCTCAACAAAAAGCTTGTATGGAGTGATCCGAAAAGCTATCCCCTGCTCTACACTTTCGCAGAATTCAACCGCAGCTCTCTGCTGGGCATGAGGATGGCGCCGCTTTGCACCGAAATGCTGGAAGGCGGCACTGCTGATGTCTGTGCTGCAACCGGCGGTTACAAGATTCTGTATTTCTACGAAGACAAATGCTCTACATGCTCGGTTCAGACCCCACTGATAATCTCTTTCCTGAACCGATACGACGGTGATCTGCCCATTACCTTCTATGCATTCTACACCCAGGGCGACAAAGAGGCATGGACCTCATACGTTTTCAGAAACTTCCACCACATCAGCAATCCGAAGGTGACCGTGGTGAACCTGTGGGACCCAGAGGGAGTCACCTCTTTTCACAAAAACTATTCTGTCCTCACCACACCATCGATGTTTCTCATAGATGAAAACAATACCATCTGTGGAAGGAAGCTTGATGCAGCCGCCCTTGCCGAGCTGCTCGGGAGCAAGAACTCATTCTTCGACTCGCTGTACAGCCTGATGGACGAGCTGAAGGAGAATCTGGGGTTTGAGGAAGACGCCCTGCAGGATGTCTGCGCCGCTTTTGCAGCACGCACTGCCGACAACGACCTGCTTTACCGCGACACTTTCTACGGCATCTTCTCTTATCTGCGTGCCCAGAACGACATTGCAGCGCAGAACGGTGCCATAATGGTTGCTGAGCAGTACATTCTCGGGCAGAAGGAGAAATGGTCGCCCGAACTGCTGCAGATGCTGGAGCATTCCGTTGCCATGTACCACCTCAATCCTGTTGGAGGCAGGGCGGCCGACGCCACACTGCTCAACAGGCGTGACAGGGAGAAAAGGCTTTCAAAGATGTTCGGCAGGAAATATTCCGTTGTATTTTTCAATCTGGTTGCCTGTGCCGACTGCAGGTCTTTCAAGCAGGAACTTGAAGCAATGGAGCCGGTCTTGAAGAGAAACGGTGTGAAAGTCATCTCTGTCTATGTAGGGCCGGATGAGGAAGAATGGAGGCAGGAGCTTGAAGGCGGCCTGCGCCGGTGGAAGCATCTGCGCGCCGACTGGCCGGAGGCGGAGATATACGACCTGTACGACCTTTCAATTGTGCCCAAGTTATATCTGTTGGACAAAAACGGCACTGTGATTGCAAAAGACATCACCCCCGCCACATTAGAAGAAATATTACAGCAATGACCAAGAAGACCGTCCATGCCGAGTTCGAAAGCAATTTCAGGCTCTTTGTAAACAAGCATTACAACCGCAGGTTCGGCGCACGCTCCGTACGCCGCGGCGCTGCATGCCAGGAATTTGTAAGGTTTCAGTCTGATATCGAGAAGGACAGCCTGATGGACAAGGACTCTGTTGTGGCGATATGGAACGGTGTGGGTGACAACACACGTATAGCCAGAATGGATTTCAAAATCACAGGAACAGACACTATCGAGATATCAGCCGCGCCCGACACTCTGCTCATGAGCGATCTGGCGTCATGCACATACCGCCTTCCCGTTGCATTATGCGTCGAGCCGCGCGAAGCGATCCTGAATGTTGCCGGGTGCACCATACCCGACTGGACCGATGCCTACACAGCAGCCGGCCTCATGCAGGGGCAGCGCATGATTGTGGCAAAAGCCATAAGCCAGCCGATGCATGTACCAGCAAGCTGCAGGATGGTGTTCGAAGGCTATGTCGAGAAGAAAGAGGCCGTGTCTGACAAAGGCAGCATCACAATGCACATAAGCTGCATCACCGGCCAGATCTGATGCCGCCAGACCATAATAACAATACGCCCCCACGCTGATCAAGCATGGGGGCTGTATCATTTATATACTAATCACCATTATCTGGATGCAGGGACATCTGTAACGAGGCGGACACCCAAACCAACATAATAGTCTTTGCTACCTTGAACGAAGTTGTTACTAGTGGTATAATACCAGACATTATTATCTCTATTGGTAGCCGAATAGTAGAATCCGGTTTCGCCAGGTTTGTATAAGGTTTCAGCCGAACGGCTGCCCACAGGCGACAGGCAGATCAAACCGGCCGCTTCAGCCTCCTTCCATGATGCACCATCATATGAAGACTGAAGGGGGTTTAAATCCACATCCCAATTGTCAGGTGCAATTACACGACATTGTATTCCGCAGACAGAACTCCACAAGTTTTTGCCATCACGCTCTGTGCTTGAGCCAATAAGATACCCCCATTCTTCATCAGTGAGAGTGCGCCATGTACCTTTTGAGTCAATGGCTGTACCCCAGTCCACGAAATCTCCAGCATAATCGCTGTTTGTTACTGAAGTGCTGATTCCATAGTTTGAAGATGCGGTCGACCAGCCGAAGAGGTCCACGACATCACCGACAGAGGGTGAATCTATAGTAGTGTTACCCGCTTCTTCACCGACATAATCATATTGGTTTGCAGCGAAGCCCCAAGTATATTTGCTTCCATCGTAGGTCGCCTGGAGGTTGCCCTTCGAGAAGCGCACCTGCTTGGTTTCACTTACAGAGAACACGCCGGGAAGGGGTTCTTCGATGAGACCGGTTATGTTGAATGACTTGTTACCTGCAATGGCATCGGCCGCAGCAGTCTTTACAAGGTTGCCGTATACTGTTGTGAGAGTGATTTCGCAGTCTGCTGCTGATGAACTGTTTTTCTTGCCCCAGAAATATACGGTTCCGTTGTCATCCTTGTGCCCGTTCATAGCCACACCGGAAGGTGTTGCGGCAAACGCCATGTCTGTGCCGAGCGCAACGCAGTCGTACGCTTCAACAATGTTGCATGCCATCGTGGCTCCGTCACCTGCTGTTGCATAAGGCACTGCAAACTGAACATATCCTTCGGGAATTCTCATCGCCAGCTTGCCATAGACTGTGCCGTCCTTCACCTTGTAGCCGTCGCCGCTTGCGCAGGCATAATATACGTCTCCGCCGTCGATTGTCCATGTGTCACCGGCGAACTCGGGCTCAACACCGGCAGCGAGGTACGGAACATACACCGCAGCCATCTTGCCCGCCGTGCCCAGCGATCCGTCGGAAAGTGTGGATGCAGAATCCCACGAACCGTCTTCTTTGTATGTGAATGCAACATATCCGTCAGAGATGAGGGCGCCGCCGTCAGGTTTGAAGAACACAAACACCTTCTCTCCCACTGTCCAGCCTACCGTTGCGTCACCTTTGGTGGTTTCGAAACCGCCGGGAGCGATTGTAAAATCGAATGAATATCCTCCGTTGGCGGAAACTTGTTTCTCATCTTCCACTTTCTGGCATGAGCAGACCAGCGCGGCCACCGCCGCAAGCATAAGGAAAAGTTTTTTCATAGTTATTAACAATTTTTTACAAAAGTACACCACCCACAGCTATAAACAAATAGGTAAATCTACTCAATTGGCGCATAAGTACCACCGTCAGACGGCACTGCAGGGCATGCAGCCTAATTTTCTTTCAGCTTCTTGTATTTGAAACGCTTTTGAATGGCATCCTCGCCAAGACGGCGTTTCTTGTTCTCTTCGTATTCAGAGTAAGTACCTTCGAAGAAGTAGACACTGCCCTCGCCTTCGAATGCAAGGATATGGGTGGCGATACGGTCAAGGAACCAGCGGTCGTGCGAGATTACAACCGCACAGCCGGCAAAATTTTCCAAACCTTCCTCCAATGCACGGATGGTGTTGATGTCCACGTCGTTGGTGGGCTCGTCAAGCAGTAGCACATTGGCTTCTTCCTTGAGGGTCAGTGCAAGGTGGAGACGGTTGCGTTCACCTCCAGAGAGGATTCCGCACTTCTTTTCCTGGTCGGCACCAGAGAAGTTGAACCTTGAGACATAAGAGCGGGCGTTGATTTCGCGGCCGCCCAGACGGACATATTCAGAATCCTCTGCGATTGTCTGATATACAGTCTTTTCCGGATCAATCTTCTTGTGCTGCTGGTCTATATATGCCAGTTTCACTGTCTCTCCCACCTCGAATGTGCCGGTGTCGGGCTTTTCAAGCCCCATGATAAGTCTGAAAAGTGTGGTCTTGCCGCAGCCGTTGGGACCTATCACGCCCACGATACCTGCAGGCGGCAGAGAGAAAGTGAGGTTTTCATACAGAACCTTGTCGCCGAAAGCCTTGCTGACATTGTTGCAGTCGATGACTCTCGAGCCGAGACGCGGACCGTTGGGAATATATATCTCAAGACGTTCCTCCTGCTGTCTGCGGTCTTCGTTGAGCATCTTTTCGTATGCTCCGAGACGGGCCTTTGACTTTGCATGACGCGCCTTTGGCGCCATCCTGACCCATTCGAGCTCCCGCTCGAGAGTCTTGCGGCGCTTGCTTTCCTGCTTCTCCTCCTGTGCCAGGCGTGTTGTCTTCTGATCGAGCCATGATGAATAGTTGCCTTTCCAGGGAATACCTTCACCGCGGTCGAGCTCCAGAATCCATCCTGCCACATTGTCAAGGAAATAACGGTCATGTGTCACCGCAATCACAGTGCCCTTGTATTGCTGGAGATGTGCTTCCAGCCACTGGATACTTTCTGTATCAAGGTGGTTGGTAGGCTCGTCAAGCAGCAGCACGTCGGGCTCGCGCAGCAGCAGGCGGCAGAGTGCCACACGGCGGCGCTCACCACCGCTGAGGGTTGCCACACTTGCATCGGGATCGGGGCACTGGAGAGCATCCATCGCACGCTCCAGCTTTGCATCGATATCCCAGCCACCGGCATGGTCAATCATCTCGGTAAGTTCACCCTGGCGGGCGATAAGCGCGTTCATCGCGTCATCGTCCATAGGCTCGCAGAACTTCATGTTGATCTCCTCATACTCCTTGAGCATGTCTACAATCTCCTGCATGCCTTCCTTGACAACGTCAATCACGCATTTTGAATCATCCAGTTTGGGTTCCTGCTCCAGATACCCTACAGAATAGCCCGGAGCCCATACGACCTCGCCCTGATAAGACTTCTCAATGCCGGCGATTATCTTCATGAGGGTAGATTTGCCGGCACCGTTCATACCCACGATACCAATCTTGGCACCGTAGAAAAACGACAGGTAGATATCCTTGAGGATAACCTTGTTATTGTGGGGCAGAACCTTCCCCACTCCGTTCATTGAAAAAATTATCTTCTCATCCATATATCTGGTGGTATAGTGAAATTATCAGATCGGCGGTTGCATCTATTCCGATGCGGCTGGTATTCAGGCAGATGTCGTATGAAGAGCTGTCGCCCCACTCCTTGAAGGTGTAGTATCCGTAGTATTCTCTTCTCTTGCGTTCTTCGACCTGAATGAATTTCTCGGCCTCCTCCTCTGTGATTCCGCGCTTGGACGCGATACGCGCCACTCTGTCGGGCATGTCAGCTGTGAGGAAGAATGTGAGCAGGCCGTCGCGCCCCCGCAGGATATAGTCGGCGCAGCGCCCAACAAACACCCCGGAAGCCTCGTCGGCAAGCTGCCCTATCACATTGCTCTGAATCTTGAATAGTTCATCTTCAGAAAGGACGCTGCCTGCAGAATAGAACTGCGGATCGGTGTAGTTCGAGCCGCGCAGCCCCAGGAACTTAGCGAAGCGGTTGGCAGGAACTGGCTTCTCATCTTTCTTTTCAAGAACATCGGCAGAAAGGCCGCTGCCCTTTGCAGTAAGGTTCAGCAGGTTCTTGTCGTACAGCTCGATGCCAAGCTTCTCAGCAACCTTGGAAGCAATCTCAAGTCCGCCCGAGCCTATCTGGCGGCCTATTGTGATAAGGATATTACTCATCTTTACCCAGTTTATTCAGGATTGAACGAATCATAAAGAAAGCGACCACAGTTGAAATGAAGTCTGAAGCCGGCATGCTCCACCACACTCCGTTGATGTCAAGGAAGATCGGGAACACAATCAGGAAAGGGATAAGGAACAGCAGCTGCCTTGAAAGTGAAAGGAAAATCGCCTTGTTGGCGTATCCGATGCACTGGCAGAGGTTGGTCACAACAATCTGATATCCCACCAGCGGGAACATGCTGAGCATGATGCGCAGCGCGTTGGCAGAGATTTCCTTCAGCTCCGCATCATGAGTGAAAAGTGAAACGGCCGTTTTGGGACATACCATGGCCACAATGAAACCTGCCGTCATTGTGCATACTGCACAGAGAGCAGTGAGCCTGAACACTTTCTTCACCCTGTCATACTGCTTCGCCCCGTAGTTGAAGCCTGCGATGGGCTGCATGCCCTGGGTGAAGCCCATATTGAGCATGATGAAGAGGAAAGCTATGCGGTTGGCGATGCCGTATGCTCCGATGGCAAGGTCACCGCCGTAACGCTTCAACTGATTGTTTATGAAAATCACCACGAAGCATGAAGCCACGTTCATCAGGAACGGAGCCATGCCGATAGAGAGCGAACGCTTTGCAATCTTCCAGTCGAATTTCCATATCTCCTTTGAGAAATGAAGCACATGGTTCTTGTCGCAGAGCACCTTCACCACCCATGCAAGTCCGACGATCTGAGCCAGCACCGTAGCCACCGCAGCGCCCATGATGCCCATGTCAAAGACAAAGATGAACAGCGGGTCAAGGATAGCATTGAGTATCACGGCAAGCAGAGTTGCATACATGGCCAGTTTGGGGCGTCCCGAAGAACGGACCACGCCGTTCAGTCCGTGATAGAGATGAGTGATGATATTTCCGTACATGATCACCATCATGTACTCCCTTGCGTATGAAATTGTATTGTCGCTTGCTCCGAAGAAACGGAGGATAGGGTTCATGAAAACAATGGACAGAGCTCCCACTACTATACCTATGACTATATTCATCATCACCACGTTTCCAAGGACGCGGTTGGCTATCTTGTAGTCTTTCTGTCCCAGCAGCATCGATATCAGAGTGGCGGCACCCACACCCACAAGGGTTCCGAATGCCGTGGAGATGTTCATCAGTGGGAAGGTGACAGCAAGTCCTGAGATAGCCATCGGGCCCACTCCCTGCCCGATGAATATACTGTCAACCATATTGTACAGCGACGTGGCCGTCATTGCGACGATGGCCGGAGCCGCATATTGCTTTAGAAGCTTGCCTATTCTTTCTGTTCCTAACTCTACTGGTACCATATTCTACTTCAACCTTGCAATGGCAGAAACACTGCCCTTCACCTTATCACCCTTCTTTACAAGTATTTCAGCCTCACCGGGAATAAATACATCCAGACGCGAGCCGAATTTGATGAAACCCGCCTCGGTGGACTGCCCGTATGTCTCATCTTCCTTCACATAGCACACTATCCTGCGCGCCACGATACCGGCTATCTGGCGGAACATGACCTCCCTGTCCTGCCCGTCCTTCACCACAATGGTGGTGTGTTCGTTCTTCTCTGATGATTTCGGCAGGAACGCAAAGATATATTTGCCGGGATGATAACGGTAGAAAGAGACTTTTCCGCCAATCGGGAACCATGTGATGTGCACGTTGAACAGATTCAGGAATATTGATATCTGCGTACACTCCTTGTCGAAATACTCAGGCACATACGCTTTCTGGATCTTCACCACCTTTCCATCTGACGGGGCCACAACCAGGCCGTCCTCAACAGTGACATCACGTTTGGGAATCCTGAAGAAGAATATGACAATCAGCCCGAAGAAAGCGAACAATATGCTCCAAATCCACTTTGCCACCGTTGAATCCGCGAAATGGCAGACCAGAGCGATTGCTATGGCCCAAATGGCAAGATTGACAAGAATGATGACTTTTCCTTCCTTATGCAGTTTCATCTGGTATTGAAAATTTACTGTTTCTTAACTAAATAACGCCTGTCAGAAGCAGGAACACGGTAATTACCGGCAGTGCAAAGATCACTGCGTCAAAACGGTCAAGCAGACCGCCGTGACCTATTACAATAGTCCCGGTATCCTTCACTCCGTAATGGCGCTTGAGCAGCGACTCGAAAAGGTCGCCGAAAATCCCGAACACCACCACAATCACTGATATCACGCACCAGTGCCACAGCTGCAAACCAAGGTTGAAGCAGAAACAAAGCACCGCTGATGATGCCAATGTAAACACAAGACTGCCGAAAACACCCGCAACCGATTTCTTCGGGGAGAGAACCGGAGCAATTTTCCTGCTGCCCTCCTTCTGGCCGAACGCCATTCCGAATGCATATCCGCCTATATCGTTCATCCAGAGCACACACATCAGCGCAATGAACAGCCAGGGCGAATATTCACCGTTCTGATTGAACATGACGCGCGACGAAATCACAAATGCGGGCAGGAGATATACGAGTGGAAATGATATGTCCTGAACTTTCAGCACCTGCACGTTGTCAGCCTGTCTGACCAGCATGCCGATATAGATCAGGAAAAGCAGTGGCAGGGCCACAAGCATATACTTGAAATCCAATCCGTACATAATACACAACGGCACATACGCAAATACCGCCATTTCAAGGAGGCATATCGCAATACGCCCGCCGACATACTCATTTCTATCAAACGACATCCTGTAGTATTCTTCAGTCATCAGCGCCAGGGCGAAAGCGAAAATCATGATGAAAACATGTGGATGCAGCAGCACCCCTCCTATCAGCACTACAACAAGCAGTGCGCCTCCGAGTATCCTTCTTGGCAATGATGACTTACTCATAATATCTAGAACAATGTGGTGTCGTTATCTGTTGGTTTCACCGTTTTTTTTCTGGAAGTTTTCCTGGGCTGCGGCTTTGCCGGCTGGGGCTCGTCTATGACAATGGGCTCCTCTTCGGGAGCCGCCTCTGCCTGTACGGGAGCTTCCACCGGCTCTGCTACGGGCTCTTGAACAGGTTCAGGCTGGGGCCGGGGCTCCGGTTCCTGTTTTGGCTCGGGTGCCGGCTCGGGTGCCGGCTCGGGCTCGGGCTCAGGCGCGGGTGCCGGTTCAAGTTTCTGCTCCACCTTCTGCTCTGCTTTCTCTTCTGACTTCTGCTCTGCGGGAGCGTTGGGGTTCACCCCACCTTTCCTGGGGCCGAAGATAGTTTCCAGATCATCTGAGAAGATCACCTCTTTTTCAAGCAGCTTTGCTGCCAGGGTCTCGAATCCGGCACGGTTCTCATTGAGGACACGTGTGGCGGTGGCATAAGCCTCATCAATAATCTTCTTGACCTCGAGGTCTATCTCTTCTGCTTTCTTTTCGCTGTACGGCTTTGCGAATGACATTTCGGAGCGGCCGGTCGAGTCATAATATGAAACGTTGCCCACAATATCGCTCATACCGAAGTATGTCACCATTGCATAAGCCTTCTTGGTAAGTTTTTCCAGATCGTTCAGGGCTCCTGTAGATACATCACCGTTAATCATTTCCTCAGCCACACGACCTGCGATTGTGGCGGCAAGCTCATCCTGCATCTGCTCTTTTGTGGTGAGCTGCCTCTCTTCAGGAAGATACCAGGCAGCACCAAGGGCCTGTCCGCGCGGAATGATGGTGACCTTCAGCAGCGGATTGGCATGGGGCAGCAGCCAGCTCACTGTGGCGTGGCCGGCTTCATGATGGGCTATTGTGTTCTTCTCCTCAGGAGAGATAATCTTGCTCTTGCGCTCAAGACCACCCACGATGCGGTCCACAGCATCCAGGAAATCCTGCTTCTCCACCTGCTTCTTTCCGTGACGGGCAGCTATGAGGGCCGCCTCATTCACAACATTCGCTATATCGGCTCCAGAGAAACCGGGAGTCTGTTTTGCAAGGAATTCAATGTCAACTTCAGGGCTGAGCTTGATGCCGCGCAGATGCACCTTGAAGATTTCAAGACGTTCGGGCAGCTCGGGCAGCTCGACATGGATCTGACGGTCGAAACGGCCGGCACGCAGCAGGGCGCTGTCAAGCACATCGGCACGGTTTGTCGCAGCAAGCACTATCACGCCTGAATTGGTACCGAAACCATCCATTTCGGTAAGCAGCTGGTTGAGTGTGTTCTCGCGCTCATCGTTTGATGAGAATCCGATATTCTTGCTGCGGGCACGGCCCACCGCATCAATCTCATCGATGAACACAATGCACGGAGCCTTCTCCTTCGCCTGATGGAAAAGGTCGCGGACACGCGAAGCACCCACACCCACAAACATCTCCACGAAATCAGAGCCGGACAATGAGAAGAAAGGCACATTGGCCTCTCCTGCCACAGCTTTGGCGAGCAATGTCTTTCCGGTGCCCGGAGGGCCCACGAGAAGCGCACCTTTGGGTATCTTTCCGCCGAGCTCAGTATATTTCTTGGGATTCTTCAGGAAATCAACTATTTCCATCACCTCGACCTTCGCCTCTTCAAGACCGGCCACATCCTTGAAAGTGACTTTGTCTTTCTGGTCTTTTTCAAAGAGCTTGGCCTGCGACTTGCCCACATTGAAGATTCCGCCGCCACCGGCGCCACCTCCCATGCCCCGCATCGGACGAATGAAGAAAGAGAAGAATATCACAAGCATGAGCAGCAGCCATATCCAGTCGAAGGCACGCGCCCAGTTGTTGCTATGCTCTTCCATCACCAGTTCGAAACGGTCTTCGTAAGGCATCTCAGCAAGAAGTGTGTCAAATTCACGCTCTGCATCGAAACTTCCCGACACAAGGAAATAGAAATACGGCTTGTTCTTGAACTGGTCGCCGGCAGGGAACACATTCTTGTATTTGTCGGCATATTCGCTCTTGATGTATACTTCTCCGCGGTTGCTGTTGCGGATGAACACTATCTTCTCGACGGTACCTGTCCTGATGATTTCGTCACGTACCTCAAACCACTCCTTCTTGACGGGGTCAGGCGCGCCGCTTGTGGCCCACAGATATCCGAGACCGCCCAGCAGCAGTATATATACAAGTATCAGCAGCGGCTTCGGCCTGCGGGGTTGAAGGCCGCCGGCCAGCTTCTTTCTCTGCGTATTCTTCTGATTATTGTTCGAATTCATTCCTCATCCTTATTCCTGGTCCTCAAATACTTGTTTCGGTGCGTCTGACCAAAGCTCTTCCAGACGGTAGAAGTCGCGGTATTCGGTCTTGAACACATGCACCACGATATCGCCGTAGTCGAGAATCACCCAGAAGGCGTTCTCTCTTCCCTGTGTGCGCAGAGGATCACGTCCGGCCTTTGTATACATCATATCCGACACATTGTCGGCAATCGCAACGACCTGCGTCGTGCTGTCGGCATTGCATACCACGAACTGGTCAGTAATGGCTGTTCCGATACCTGTAAGGTCCATTGCAACGACATTCTGAGCCTTCTTCTCCAACATCGCCTCTGCAATCACTTTCACTTCCTGTTTCTGTATTTCACTCATAATTGTAGATTAATTCAAAAAATGTATAAATTAGCGTTCAAAGTTATGAAAATTAAATGGTATAACATAATCGAATCCACAAATTCGAAGCTTTCTTCACTAAAGAATTCCTGCCCGGACAAACAGGTCGTTGCAGCCTATGAGCAGAGTGCCGGCAAGGGGCAGCGGGGCAATGTGTGGGAAAGCGAGCCGCGGAAGAACCTGACCTTCTCCATACTGTTCTATCCCACAGGCATACAGGCAAAAGACCAGTTCCTGATCTCCCAGGCCGTGGCTGTGGGAATCTGCAGCTATATCCGCGGGAAAGGGATTGAATCAGAAATCAAATGGCCCAACGACATATACGTCGGAGGGAAGAAGATCTGTGGCATCCTTATAGAAAACGCCATCGAAGGCCCCATGCTGAAAAGCTCAATCGCAGGCATCGGCATCAACATAAACCAGAAGGTGTTTCCCGGCTACCTGCCGAACCCCACCTCACTGGCTCTCCTTACCGACAGGAAGTTCCGCATAGAAGACGAGCTGGAAGAACTGCTGGGTTATATCTTCGAAGAATATGACAGCATAGGTTCCCAGACGGTGGAAAAATATCTGGACAGGCTGTATCTCAAAGACATACACCACATCTACACCGACACTGCCACAGGCAAGCGGTTTGACGGATGCATCCGCACAGTCACCCCCGAGGGATGCCTGGTAGTTGAATGTGAGAACGGAGAGGAAAGAACCTTTGCCTTCAAGGAGATAGCCTACTAGGCGTTGGCCATGAACGCTATCGTCGCCTTGGGATCCTCAGAGCCGAACACTGCACTTCCTGCAACAAAGGCATCTACACCTGCCTCGGCCAGCATTGCAATATTGTCGCGGCCCACGCCGCCGTCAATCTCAATGAGGCACTTGGGGTTGATCTTCTCTATCATCGCCTTCAGCTTCTTGACTTTTTCCACAGACTGAGGGATGAACGACTGCCCGCCGAAACCGGGATTCACCGACATGATCAGCACAAAATCCAAATCGGGAAGGATATCTTCAAGAAGCATCACATTTGTGTGCGGATTGACAGCCACACCCGCCTTCATTCCGCAGGCATGTATATTCTGCACGGTACGGTGAAGATGCGGACATGCCTCATAATGCACGCTCAGATACTCCACTCCCAGCTTAGCGAACTGAGGAATATATTTGTCGGGCTCCACTATCATCAGATGGGCATCCATGGTCTTCTTTGTGAGGGCGGCCATCTTCTTCACCACGGGGAATCCGAATGAGATGTTCGGAACAAAGACACCGTCCATGATATCAAGATGGATCCACTCACAGTCAGAGCTGTTGATCATTTCAAAGTCTTTCTCCAGATTGCCGAAATCTGCCGAAAGCATAGAAGGAGCAATAATATTTTTCATGTCAATTGTATAATAAGCTGTTAGTTGTCCCAGTAGCTTGAAGACTTGTCATACTTGAGCAGGTCTGCAAGTGCGCTTGCCTTGGCCTGGATGCGGAAGCTCCAGCTCGACCATTTTCCCGAAGGGACCCACGACACTGCAATGTTGAAGCAGTGCAGGTCATATCCCGCCGTGAGCTGTGATGTGGTCATCTTGAGCTGCGTAAGGTCAAAACCGGTGTTCATGGTGAAGTTCAGGGCTTTTGTGAGTTTCAACTGACCGCTGAGGCTGGTAGTGCTGGTGATCTTGTTCACCTTCTGCAGCGTGTTGTTGGCATTGCTGTATGATGATGAATACGAGAAGTTGAGGCTGACGTTCAGGCTCCAAGGAGTCTCCGGATTCAGATAGTAAAGCCAGCCGCCCGGAATGTATTCGCCTGTCACAGGATGGTAGTAGACCCTGTAGTACTCTGTCTCATCATGGCCGCTGTGCGAGGGTTCCGCATCGTTCCGGCCGTCATTGCCGTCGATTGTACCCTTGCCGCTGAAGGAGTATGAAGTTGATGCCGAAGCATTTGTGATTCGTCCGAGCTTTCCTTTGCTCACAAGCATGAAGGTGTTGCATCTCTGTCCCTTGGAATTGACATCATACGGGTCGATTGACATGTTGCCGTTGATACCGACTTTCTGGAACACTGTAGTGCTTCCGGATATGGAGATTGCAGCCATCTTGAGCGAGTCTGCCAGGAAGTTGTATGAGCTGCTGATGCTGAGCTGGTCTATCAGCTTGACTTTCTTTGTACCGACGCCGGTGGTATCCTTCATGTCCTTGACTTTTGCCTCCAGGTTGTTGCCGAACGAGAAGCTCATGGAGCCTGTCTTACCCTTGCCGGGAGGCGAATTGAGCTGGCCGGCATATATGTTATAGTCTTTTGTCACTTCCTTACCCTTGCTGTCGATGTATGACATGGTCCTCCAACCGTTGGCATACGTTCCAAGCTCAGGCTTGTACGACAGGCTGAATGACGGCGTTATCATGTGCCTGATGGCCTGCAGCTTGCCGCGCGGGTTGAACTGGAAAAGACCGTAGATTCGGGTGCTCATGGAAATTGACGCCGAATAGTTCTGGGTTATGCCTATGGTGCTGAACTGCTTTGACATTTCGGTCACAACCTTGTCTGTTTCTGCATCATACATCTGGCTCTGCTCCCTGAAGAACATGTTGGCTCCGTATGACACACTGGGCGAGAAGTTGAAATATTTCAGCAGCGTGAATGCCGGCAGACCGATTGCAAAGTTGTGGTTCATACCGTTGTTGAACTTGTCGGTGAAACCGGGCTGCATGAACTCTCTGGCCTTGAAGTTTATCTTGTTCTGGAAAGATGTGTTGTAGCTGAGCGAAATCTGCTCGTAGAAGCGTTCCTTGCCAACCCTGCTCTTTCTCTTGAAAGGATAGAAACGGTTTACGCTGAAGGTAAGGTTAGGCAGCGTGAACACATACGAGCTGTCTTTTGTGTTCTGGCTGTGCAGCATGTTCAGCGAGAGGCTTCCGAACGAGAATGTCTTTGAATACGAGATTGAAGACGATGTCTGGCTCTGCAGGGCCTCCTGGACACTCTGGGAGTTATACCTGCTGTTAGAAGGGCTGGAGAAGTTCACAGACGCCTTGAATGATGTTCCGGGACGCGCCTTCGGGTCCTGGGAGTGAGACCATTTGATACCGAAATTCTTCGACTCGAAATAGCTGGAAGTACCTTTCTCACCGGTGATGTCCACCGAGTAGGTCATATTCAGCTGACCGTTGTAGGCATATCTCTTCTTGTAGCGGGACGTCACCTCTGCGGCCCATGAGCCATAGCTGTAGATGTCTCCGCTGAAAGCAATGTCAAAGTGGTCGTTGAGCACGAAATAATAACCCAGGTCACGCATATACAGGCCTCGCGCATTCTCCTCACCATACGACGGCATCATTATACCGCTGGCACGGTCGGGCATGCTGGGCACGAATCCGAAAGGCAGTGCCAGGGGAAGCGGCACATCCTCAACCACGAGGTAGGCCGGACCGAACACAGTCTTGTTTGTCGGCTTTGTGATGATCTTCGCCGCAGTCATCTGCAGATAATAGTGAGGATGATCTGCATCACAAACTGTATACTTTCCCTTTGCGATGTTCACGCTCTGGTCTTCCAGCATCTTCAGGTTTTCTCCTCTCAGCTCACCGTCATCCTGGTTGGTGACCATGTTCTTGATCTTTGCCTTCTTAGTGTCGAAGCTGTAGTAGATTTCTTCCATGGTGTACTTTGTACCATGGTCGGTAAGCTCAGGCTGCCCCACCCATTCGTTGTTGTAGTCTTTTGTACCGCGGGCATATACGATGTTGTTGTCGAGGTCGTAGGCCATATAGTCGGCCTTGATCTGCACATTGCCGTACTTTACAGAAACGTCACCATAGTAATATATGACCTTGCGGCCGTCTGTGAAGTCTTCGATGACCGAGTCACGGGCAGACGAGAACGCAGGCCTGTCTATCATGCTCTTCGGAGCGAGGACCAGAGCGTTGCCTGTCGAATCCGTCTCAGGATTCACCGCAAGCGAGTCGGGCACGCTTGCCAGACTGTCAGGCACCGGCAGCTCATTCAAGGCACCCGCAACCGAATCAGCCGCAGCCGACAGCTCCGGAACATCCTGGGCTGAGGCGGCAAGTGAGACGCACAGAATCACAAGAAGCAGCAATATATTTTTTAGTCGGTGCACAGGTGGCCTTTATTCAAATTTATTGTATATCTTTGCAAAAATGCAAAATTAATAATTTTTCACAACATATATGCCGTTTTCTGCTGTCAGGAGAGTTTTTGTTGCCATTACGGCTCTTTTTCTCGCATTTTGTGCCGCAACGGCGCAGAACCTTGACTGTGTTGTGATAGATGCCGGTCATGGCGGGCACGATTCAGGCGCCATATCGGCAGACGGCAGGCTCAAGGAGAAAAATGTGGTTCTTGACATAGCGCTCCGCCTGGGCAGAAAGATCGAGGAAGAATTTGACGATGTGAAGGTCATATACACACGCGACAAGGATGTCTTCATTCCGCTGGAACAGAGATCCGACATAGCGAACAAGAAGCACGCAGACCTGTTCATCTCCATCCACTGCAACTCGGTTCCAAAAGGCAAGGCAGCCCCTTCCGGATGTGAGACATTCGTGATGGGTATGCACAAGAACGAAGCGAACATGGAGGTGTGCAAGACAGAGAACTCAGTAATTCTGCTTGAGGAGGACTACAGCACCAAATATCAGGGATATGACCCTAATGATACAGAAAGCTTCATTTTCTTCAATCTGATGCAGAATGCCTATTTCGAGCAGAGCCTGATAATGGCCGACCTGTGTCAGCAGGAGCTGCACAAGGGGCCGATTGCCGGCAACCGTGGCATCAAACAGGGCGGGCTGCTGGTGCTCTGGCGCACCACAATGCCGTCCGTGCTGGTTGAGCTCGGATTCATAACCAATTCAGGAGACCGCTCCGTCCTGGCATCAGAAGCCAAGCGTGACGCTCTGGCCACAGACCTTTTCAATGCCTTCGCCAGATTCAAGGAGCAGTATGACATCGAACCCGAGTCAGACAGCAAGGAAGCCTCTGCGGTAAAAGATGAAGAAAAGTCTGAACCTGCCTATTTCACGATACAAGTATTCGCAGGATCGAAGAAACTGGCTCCCGGATCGAGTGAGTTCAAAGGAGAAAAGGACACTGGATGTCATCTGGTGGGCAATACATATAAATATACTGTCGGAAGGTTCAGCTCAAGGGCAGAAGCCGACTCTTACAGGGCAGAAATCAGTGCAAAATTCCCCGGTTGTTTTGTCATTCATTCGTCCGTTTACAAAGACTGAAAAAGTTAGAATTCCGTTTGATTTTTTAATACTTGCATTATCAACAACTTACAACCGAGTTCAACTCATAACACGCTCATTTTAAGCTAATTAATGCAATTAAAAAAAATCAAATTGAATATCAAGCACTTATCATTTCTTTGATATTTGCAATAGCAAATTGATTTTTTATTAATCTTTTTTTTCACATACTTTGTTATCGAAATCAACGATGACTAAGCAGAATTACATAACGGTTTGGGACGAGTGTCTGTCTATCATAAAAGACAACATTCCCGAGGAGGGTTACAAGACCTGGTTTGCCCCTATCAAGGCGATCAGTCTTGTTGGATCCACCCTCACTCTGCAGGTTCCTTCCCACTATGTGATCGAGCACATTGAGAAACATTACTGCGACCTTCTCCGTAAAGTTTTCACCAGAGTCATCGGCAACGATTTCCACATAACATATAATGTCCGCATCGTGGGGGACGCCTATATGCGCACTCCCGAAAAAGGACGTGAGACACCTCTGAACCGGCCTGTTTCACTCTCCGCAGGAGGACAGAGATACAACGGCAGCGCATACGCCGTTCCCGGCATACAGAAAGTCCGCATCAACTCGCACCTCAACCCCAACTACGACTTTGAGAATTTCGTTGTCGGCGAATGCAACCGTCTCGGCTGCTCGGCAGGAATGAGCATTGCGGAGAACCCCGGCAAGAGTGCCTTCAACCCCCTGTTCATCTACGGAGGTCCAGGTCTCGGCAAGACTCATCTCGCCCAGGCCATCGGCATTGCAACCAAAGACAGATATCCTGACAAGACCGTCGTCTATGTAAATGCAAGCACTTTCATCGCCCAATATATGGACACAGTCGGTGTAAACAACCAGCTAACCGACTTTCTCCGTTCATACCAGTCTGTCGATCTTCTCATCATAGATGATGTTCACGAGTTTGCAGAGAAGAAAGGTTCGCAGAACGCATTGTTCAACATATTCAACTACCTTCACCAGAGCCAGAAACAGCTCATCCTCACATCCGACAAGCCGCCCGTTGAGCTGGCAGGGCTTGACCAGAGGCTGCTGAGCCGATTCAAATGGGGTCTTTCCGTCGAGCTCAAGATGCCCGACTACGAGACAAAGCTGGCCATTCTCAAGGCAAAATGCTTCCGTGAGGGGATTGACATTCCCAAAGAGATTCTCGAATATATAGCGGAGAATGTCAAGGGAAACATCCGCGAACTTGAGGGAGCCATCATCACCCTTATAGCCCAGGCCACATTCGTCAAGAGGGAGATAACCATGGAGCTTGCCCGCGAGCTTATCGAGAAGATAGTGCAGACCCCTCAGGAAGAAATCACAGTAAGCAAGATCCAGCAGGTGGTGAGCGACTATTTCAAGATTTCTCCCGAACAGATATCAAGCAAGAGCCGCAAACGCGAAGTAGTGCAGGCACGCCAGATTGCAATGTACCTGAGCCGCACCATGACCAGCACATCACTGTCATACATCGGAAGCCAGATAGGCGGCCGAGACCATGCCACCGTGCTCCACTCATTCAATACGGTCAACGACCTGATTGACACCGACCGTACATTCAAGCGCTACATCACAGACCTGAAGCGCATTCTCAGCGAATAACAAACAAATTAATATTTCTTACACCATGAACGACGAAAAAGTACTTTCATTTTTTCGTGAGATTCTCTGTATTCCGCGCGAATCAGGACACGAAGAGAAAATTGTTGAATATCTGATGGAATTCGGCCGCAAGCGCGGCCTTGACACAAAGCGTGACGAGGTGGGAAACGTCCTCATCACAAAAGAGGCTGCGAAGGGTTGCGAGAACTGGCCTGCAGTCGTGCTGCAGAGCCACTCCGACATGGTTTGCGAAAAGAACAGCGACGTTGAGCACGATTTCACAAAAGATCCTATCAAATATGAGATAAAGGATGGCTGGATGATCGCCCCCGGCACCACCCTCGGAGCCGACTGCGGAATAGGCATTGCTGCGGAGCTTGCCATTCTCGACAGCCAGGACCTCAAGCTCGGCAAGATCGAGGCGCTCTTCACGGTGAGTGAAGAAACCGGCCTTGACGGAGCCAACGCCATCTCGAACGATTTCTTCACAGGAAAGATTCTCATCAACCTCGACTCGGAAGACGAAGGCCAGCTCTTCGTGGGATGTGCCGGCGGTCTGGACACCACCGCAGTGTTCAATTACACCCCCTGCCCCATGCCCGAAGACTATATCTGCACAAAATTCTCTATCTCGGGCTGCATCGGCGGCCACAGCGGTGACGACATAAACAAAGGGCGCGCAAACGCCGTACAGCAGCTCGCACGCTTCCTTTACGAAGTTATGCCACTCGACATCGAGCTCTGCCAGATCGACGGCGGCAACAAGCGCAATGCCATCGCCCGCGAAGCCTGGGCCACTGTCGCATTCCCCGAAGATTGCGAAGACGACATCATTGCTGCATTCAACCGCTTCAGCGAAGAGGTGAAGGCCGAATATGCAGTAACCGACCCCGGCATCGAATTCACAGCAGAACCTGTTACATTCAAGGATGACATCATCGACACAGCCAGCGCATACTGTCTGATAGCGGCAATGGCGGCGGCGCCCCACGGCGTTCTTGCAATGAGCGCCGACATTGAAGGACTTGTGGAGACCTCTTCCAACCTGGCGTCAGTCAAGATGATAGGCGACAACAAGATCCGCGTGGGCAGCAGCCAGCGCAGTGCCATCAACAGCGCCCGTCACTTTGCGGCAGCCCGTTTCGAGGCATGCTTCGCACTTGCCGGAGCACAGGTGACACACGAGTCTGAATACCCGGGATGGAAACCCAGAATGGACTCCCCCATCCTCAAGACCACCGTTGACGCATACAAGCGTCTCTTCGGCTGCGACCCCATTGTACGAGCAATCCATGCCGGTCTCGAATGCGGTCTGTTCCAGGGCAAGTATCCCGACCTTGACATGATTTCATTCGGCCCCACGATTGTAGGCGTACATGCTCCCGGCGAGCGTCTCGACCTGGAGTCTCTCAAGAAATTCTGCGCGCTGCTTGAAGAAGTGCTCAAGAATGTAGCCTAGTACGGCACACGTCACACATGCCGCACGCCACGCTCTCTTTCTGGCCGAAATACTCCAGAAGAAGCTGGCTGCGGCATTTGTCTTCTCTTGTGACATACTCTATCATTGCATCCTGACGCGTCCTGTCGCGCTGCAGGCGCGATTCATAGTCAGACTTCGACAGGTAGAGATTGTCCGGATAAAGACGTTCTCCCTTAAGATATAGAATAGGAGAATGCAGCTTGGGGATATAATGCACAACGCCACGTGCGCTCAGCATCTTGAGCTTCTGTTCCACGGCCACCACTGAATATCCTCCCACCTTTGCAATGCGCTCTTCGTCTATTGTGACATATCCGCCGAAAAGACCTTCATACATGCGCATGAGCGTCTTCACGAAGTTATCCATCTCCTCAGAGCCCAGCTGCATACCGTAAAGGCTGTCGCGTGACACCGCCACAGAAAGTTTTGACTGAATCTCAAGCTCTTCAGTAAGAGTCCAGTATCCGGCAGTCTCTATGTACTTTATGGCATAGAAGGCCTGCGAGGCGTTCAGCTTATATTGTTTTGCGAACTCATTCAGATCGAACTTATATCCCTTTCCGCCACCCGTTTCGTATGGCACCTTCAGGAATGAATGCACTTTCTGATATATATCCTTGATATATGGAATGCCGGAGTAAGATGTTGACAGTATCTGTCTGAACCTTTTGATGTCATTTGAGTTCCACAGCAGGACTGCGTATGACATACCTCCGTCACGACCGGCGCGGCCCGCTTCCTGAAAATATGCTTCGGGCGACTGCGGAACGTCATAATGGCACACAAAGCGCACATCTCCCTTGTCGATTCCCATGCCGAAGGCATTGGTTGAGACGATAATACTTTTCTCACCCCTTTTCCAGGAGTTCTGCACTGCTGTTCTGACATTATTGCCCATACCTGCGTGGTATGCCGTGGCGTCCACCCCCTGGCTCACCAGAAAGGCAGCCACCTCCTCGGCTGTTCTTCTTTTGGCCACATACACAATTCCGCTGCCCTGCACACCGTTGCACACCTTGAGCAGCTGACCCAGCTTGTTTTCGCAGCCCCGCACAGTGTAGCACAGATTCGGCCGTTCGAATCCGCTCACCAGCATATTCGGTTTCTCAAAATCAAGGCAGCGCATTATATCCTGCGCCACATCTGGCGTGGCGGTGGCGGTGAGTGCTATCACCGGCGGTCGTTTCTGCCCAAACGCGGTGCCTGATATCTTTGACCGTATATCCTTTATCTTAAGATAATCCGGACGAAAATCGTACCCCCACTGCGAGATGCAGTGCGCCTCATCCACCACAAGGAAATTCACATTCATCTTGGCGACACGCGCGAGGAACAGGTCACTGCCAAGGCGTTCCGGTGACACATACAGAAACTTGTACCGTCCGTATGCGGCATTGTCAAGGGTGATGTCAATCTCGCGGCGGCTCATTCCGCTGCACACAAGCAGCGAAGGGATGCCACGCTTCTTGAGATTCTCAACCTGATCTTTCATCAGGGCTATGAGAGGAGACACCACAATGCAGATCCCTTCCTTCATCATTGCAGGAACCTGGAAACAGATTGACTTTCCGCCTCCTGTCGGAAGAATGGCCAGCACATCCCTTCCTTCCAGCGCCTCTGAAATGATCTCCTCCTGCTTCGGTCTGAAGCTGTCATACCCCCAATATTTCTTCAATGTCTCTTTCATATATACAAATATAATAAAAGAGCGCTCCTTTCTGCAAGAAGCGCCCTTTTATATTTGACAATATCAAGTCTAGAGCTGGGGGCCTGCAGCAACAAGTGCCTTGCCTGCCTCATTGCCTTCGTATTTTGCGAAATTCTTGACGAAGCGGCCTGCGAGGTCTTTTGCCTTCTCTTCCCAAACACCGTCCTGAGCGTATGTGTCGCGGGGATCAAGGATGCGGCGCTCGACACCGGGGAGTTCTACGGGAACCTCGAAGTTGAAGTAAGGGATATGCTTGGTCTCGACATTGTTGATTGAACCGTTGAGGATAGCGTCGATGATTCCGCGGGTGTCACGGATAGAGATACGTTTGCCTGAACCGTTCCAGCCTGTGTTCACAAGGTATGCCTTAGCACCGCTTGCTTCCATTCTCTTCACAAGCTCCTCTGCATATTTGGTGGGATGCAGCTCGAGGAATGCCTGGCCGAAGCATGCTGAGAATGTGGGAGTGGGCTCTGTGATACCGCGCTCTGTTCCGGCAAGCTTAGCAGTGAAACCGCTGAGGAAATAATATTTTGTCTGCTCGGGAGTTAGGATTGAAACGGGAGGAAGAACACCGAATGCATCTGCTGAAAGGAAGATTACATCCTTTGCTGCGGGACCGTGAGAGATGGGCTTCACGATCTTCTCGATATGGTTGATAGGATAGCTTACGCGGGTGTTCTCAGTAACTGACTTGTCTGCGAAGTCGATCTTGCCGTCTTTGTCAACTGTGACATTCTCGAGAAGTGCGTTGCGCTTGATTGCGTTGTAGATGTCGGGCTCGCTCTCTTTGTCGAGGTTGATGACCTTTGCATAGCAGCCGCCCTCGAAGTTGAAGACGCCGTTGTCGTCCCAGCCGTGCTCGTCGTCACCGATGAGGAGACGTTTGGGGTCGGTTGAGAGAGTGGTCTTGCCTGTGCCTGAAAGACCGAAGAAGATGGCTGTGTTCTTGCCTTCCATATCGGTGTTTGCAGAGCAGTGCATTGCTGCGATGCCCTTGAGAGGAAGGTAGAAGTTCATCATTGAGAACATACCTTTCTTCATCTCACCGCCGTACCATGTATTGAGGATGACCTGCTCGCGTGACTTGGTGTTGAATGCAACGCAAGTCTCTGAGTTGAGGCCGAGCTCCTGATAGTTGTCCACCTTAGCCTTTGATGCTGTGTAGACCACGAAGTCGGGAACGAAGTTCTCTTTCTCGGCTGCAGTGGGTTTGATGAACATATTTGATACGAAGTGTGCCTGCCATGCAACTTCCATGATGAAACGCACTGCCATACGTGTATCATCATTTGCACCGCAGAATGCATCTACAACATAAAGGTCCTTGCCTGAAAGCTCCTTGACAGCAAGCTCCTTGACCTGAGCCCATACGGCCTCGGTCATGGGGTGGTTGTCGTTTTTGTATTCAGGAGTTGTCCACCATACTTTGTCGTGAGAGAAATCATCGTCAACGATGTATTTGTCTTTAGGTGAACGGCCGGTGTAGATACCTGTCATTACATTGACAGCACCGAGCTCTGTGATGGTACCTTTGTCATAACCCTCAAGTGCAGGGTTCATTTCTGCTTCAAACAACTCTTCATAGCTGGGGTTGTAGACTACTTTTCCGGCATTCTGGATACCGTACTTGCTTAAATCGATTTTTGCCATTGTATAGTTATAAAAAATTTAACACCTGGTTGGGACGATGCAAAAATAACTAATTTATTAAAACATCGCTCCTTTTCAGGGCAAATTTTTATACAATTTTCAAGCCTTCACCTGCGCTATGGCGGCGGCGGTTCCAAGATCTTTCAGTTCCAGTCCGGGATACTCCGCACAATCGATATGATAATCTTTGCAAAGGTCTAGGTATAAGTCAATTACAGAAAATTCTTCAGGATAGTCGGCAATAAGGTCGTATATCCTGCCGGATATGACATGAATGCCGGAAAATGCCACTTTGCGACATTTTGTCACGTCAAGATTGTCATAGGGAGACCTGACCTCCCCTGTCCTGACATTTGTCCACCCCATCAGCCTGCCCGCCTCATCGCAGAGAAGATATCTTGACGTCTCCCTTTCACTCACCGCAAGCGTTGCCAGCGCACCGTTTGAAGATGCCCTTCCGGTCAGCCAGGCAATGTCCAGGTTGGACATTATGTCTACATTATGCACCAGAAACATCTCTTCTCCAGAAAGATATGGTGCGGCATGACGGATTGCGCCGCCTGTATTGCGGAGAAGGTCCGACTCGTCGGAGATTTCTATGTTGAACCCGAAATTGTCATGTTCTGCCAGAAAATCCACTATCTTCTGAGCGAAATGATGCACATTCACCACAAAGTCAGAGATTCCAGCCTGCGACAGAGTGTCGAGCGTGCGTTCAAGCATAGTCCTGCCGCACACCTCGACCAAAGCCTTGGGCCGGTCATCGGTAAGCGGGCGGAGCCTGGTGCCCAGCCCTGCCGCCAGTATCAGCGCTTTCATTTCAGTTTCTGTTCTATATTGAGGTTTGTATGGCGGACTATCACATCCACATCATATTTTGCAGCCACGTGCTCTGCAAGATGCTGGGCAGAATAGGCGCTGCGGTGCTGCCCGCCCGTACAGCCGAAAGAAACCATCAGATGGGTGAAGCCACGCTCCAGATACTTCTCTATCTGAGGGTCCACCAATGCATAGACCTTATCCAGGAACCTCACTATTCCACCATCTTTTTCAAGGAACTCTATCACATTTGCGTCCAGACCGTTGTATGCCTTGTACGGAGCATATCTGCCCGGGTTCTCAAGTGCCCTGCAGTCAAACACAAAGCCACCTCCGTTGCCACTTCTGTCTTCCGGAATGCCCTTGCGGTAAGAAAAGCTGGTGACTTCAACAGTAAGTCTGCCGTTGGTTTCAGGCTGATGCGTCTTCTCCTGCACACTGCCGGCAAGCTGATTCATAATCTTTTCAAGGTACGGATATCTTGAAACCGCGCCGGCATCAACAAGCTCCTTCACATTCTTCAATGCGGGCGGAATACTCTCTATAAAATGAGACTTCTTCTCTATATACCCCCTGAAACCGTATGCACCAAGCACCTGCAGCGTTCTGAAGAGTGAGAATATCATGAGATTCTCACGGAACTCGGACTCGGACAGCTTCACATATTCCGAAGCTGCATCCATATATGCCCTCACAAGCTCCTCCTTGAGGTCAGACGGATAGCGTGCCGAGGCCTGCCAGATGAAAGATGCCAGGTCATAATACACAGGACCGCGGCGTCCCCCCTGGAAATCAATGAAATACGGGCTGCCGTCAACAAGCATCACATTGCGTGCCTGGAAATCACGGTACATGAAAGCCATCGGGCCGCGACGCTGCAGGTCATCAACCAGACGGTCGAAATCATCCTGAAGCAGTATCTCGTTGAAAGGAACTCCTGAAAGCTTCAGATAGCAGTATTTGAAATAATTCAGGTCGAAATTGATGGTGCGGGCGTCAAAAGTGCTCTGGGGGTAGCACACCTCATAGTCAAGGTCGCGACCTCCTTCAAACTGCAACGCGGGCAGCAGCGACATCGTCCTGACAAGCAGATTCCGTTCATCAGAACTGTATTCACCCGTTCTGCGTCCCTCTGCCACAGCATCGAAGAGAGAGAAAGTACCAAGGTCACGCTGCAGATAGCAGCTCAGGTCGTCACTTGCCGCAAGAACCTCGGGCACTGGAAGGCCTTTTCTGCAGAACTCACGCGAAATTGCCAGGAAAGCCCTGTTTTCAGCAGGGTCCTCGCCTATTGTGCCTATCACAGGCTCACCATCGGGAGATACAAGCCTGAAATATTGCCTGTTGCTGCCGGAAGCCGGGAACTTTGCAACTGAAGCCGGCTCGAAACCGAAGTGAATCTTATATAGTGTTCTGATTCTTTCCATAATCTATGCAACCCTCATTGTCCTGTCAGGACTCACTTTTGCCACAAACCTCGATGTGAGCATCAGTATCAGCATGATAAGCAGCAGCGACATCACATCCGCCGCAAGGATATACCAGAAATTGAAACTGATGGGCACATGGTCCACGAAATAGTTCACCGGATCCAGCTTGAGCAGATGGGTCCACTTCTGCACGGCACAGAGAGCAAGTGCCGCAACATTTCCAATTATAAGCCCTTTTGCAACAATATCCAGTGCAATGTAGCGGAACACCTTGCTCACGCCAGATGTGGTCATGCCTATGGATTTAAGCAGCCCGATCGATGAAATGTTCTCAAAAAGAATGATAAGCAGTGATGATATCATATTGAAGCCAGCCACCACTATCATAAGCAGCAGAATGGCCACCACATTGAAATCCAGCAGTTTCAGCCAGTCAAACAGATTGGGGAAAAGCTGTTTGACGCTGGTTGCGAAAAGCGATGGGTCATCTTCTGTCGACTGCTCGTATATTATTCCGTCAACCGCATTGAAGGCGCGGTCGATATCGGCACCCGGCTTCAATATCACCTCCACAGCAGAAATCTCGTCCTTCTCCCAGTCGTTCAGCCTCTGCACCTGGCGGATGTCGCACACCACCATCGCATTGTCGAGGTCTTCAATCTGGGCATCGAAAGTACCGGCGATACGGAACTTGCGCAGACGCACGTCATCGCCAATGAAGTATGCCGTGATGTCGTCACCTGTCTCACATCCCATCTGCACAGCAAGACGGCGCGACACAAGCACGTCAGATGAGATCTTTCCGGTGAATGACGGTATTTCGCCCGACGAAAGGTTCTTCTCGAAGAATGAAAAGTTGTAGAGCGAGTCAACTCCCTTGAAATAAGATCCGAAGATATTGTCTGATGTCTTGATCAGGCCCGAGCGGTATGCCACGCGCTGCGTATGGTCAACCGAACCGAGTGCCTTGATTGAAGGGAGGAACGATATTGAATCAGAAAAAGGATACTGCTCGTTCATCGGAGTCTGACCGGGAGCCACAAGCGAAATCTCCCCCATGAAGCCTGAAGCTTTAGTGCGTATCTCCCTCCGGAACCCCATCACAACTGTGATTGCAACGATTATGACGAATATGCTTACAGCCACCGACACCAGCCCTATGGTGGCACTTACAGAACTCATTCTGGAGCCGTTCTTCTTTGAAGGCAGACCGCTGCGGATCTTGTCGGCTATGAATTTGTGAACATTCATTTCTTGAGTACCTCCCTGTATGCTTCGTATCGTGCCATTATGTCCCTTACGTATGCGGTTGTGGTGGCTCCGATGAATGAATCGTTGGTTGCGAATGTCGATACAACCTCTTCCCAGTCGTTGGGGTTCATGCCTTCGCTCAGGGCGTGGTCGCGGCACTGCTCGATACGGCCGTCTCCTGCATTGTATGACGCCAGAGCGAATTTGATGACATTCAGGGAGTCAAGCCCCTCCTGCCGGTACTTGTTGATGAGGTGGCGCAGATAGTATGTCCCGGCCTTGATGTTCTCTGATGGATCGAAGAGGTCTTCAACACCATACTTTGCAGCTGTTGTGGGGCTTACCTGCATCAATCCTTTCGCCTCCTTGTATTCAGCCCCGATGTAGTACTGGCTCTCCTGATAGATCAGTGAAGCGAGCAGGAGCCAGTCGATGCCAGTCTGGACGCCATAGTCTTTGATGATGTCATCAAACGGCGATATGCTGCCGTTTGAAATCGCGAAATGCTGTCCGCCGTATGTCCTGTAATATTTGGCGACGCTGCGGTGGTAAAGCCTGCTGCCCATGAAATCATCAAGCCAGAAGTTTACATGGTACATCAGCAGACGCTCGTTGCGCGAAGTCAGCCAGTAGATATTGTTTCTGATATGCCTTGAAATATAGAAGTCAACATTGTTCGAGTCTACTGTATCCTTGGGGTAAGCCATGACCAGCAGGTCTATGCTGCCGCTGCTCAGGCTGTCAAGCACCGACTCCCCTTCCTGAGCCTTGCGGATGACTATCTTCGAACCGGCATAGTCACCGAAATAGTTCAGCATTTCGTAGCTCAGCCCCGAGCCTTTGCCTTCATTGCTGCCAAGCCTGCTGGACAGTGAGATCACACAGCGCAGTGTGTCTTTCTCCAGCACAAACGGATCCTTTGTGTCAAGAACTGACGATGTCGGATGGATGCCTGAAAAAGCCGACAGCACAAGTGCCAGCAGCAGACATTCCAGACCGTGCCAGTATTTGTGTTTATTTTGCATAGAAAGGCCAGTAGATGCCGAACTTGAGCGTTTTGCCGGGTCTTATGTAGTTGCAGGCAGAGAAATAATCCGTTGCAGGCCATCCGCTGAGGACATTTGTATACTTCACAAAGATTGCGGCACGCTTCCACTGGATGTTGACAAAAGCATCCACATAGGGATTGTTGCCCCATTCCTGAGTTCTCTGGTTATAGAACACGCCCAGGTCGGGGCTGTATGCCGGCAGATAATATTTCGAATATGCCACACCGTTGGCACCAAGCTGGATGGTCATCACATTCCTCACAAGAGGAAACTGGAAATAATATCTCAGGTTCATCGAAAGCGGAGGAAGCGGGAGCACATTATCGTTGCTGGTTATCTGATAGAGCAGCTTGTGGTCGAGGTGTACCGGGCCGAATGCAAAGTTCTTGGTGAGATATGCGCTTATCACCTGCACCACCTCATCTGACTGACGGATATCCGACACTGCGTCATAGTAAAGCATGTTGCCGACAAGGGCATACCCGAAGAAAGCAGAAAGCTTCCAGTGCGGGATAGACAGCTCTGCCTCCACGCGGCTCTCAGAAGTGCGGTCAAACTCGTTGTCCCATTTGTGGTGGTTGAAATACAGCGTCTGCTCGAACGGATGCGGCGTCTTGAGTGAGGTCTCGACATGGCCGGTGAGGTGTATTCCTTCCTTGATGGGATAAACAGAAAGCTTCAGGTTGCCTTCCAGATTCATGTCTCCTGCATAGTAGCCGAGCAGATTCATCTTTCCGGCGGCATCCCAGGCGATGTATTTCTTGAACTTGCCGCTTGCGCCACCATAGAAATATGTATTCAGATAGCTGTTTTTCTTGGGACCTGTGACAAAATCGGCCGGAGCGAAGCCGTAGTAGCTGAATGCCTGAAGCCCGAAGCCTCCGTTGATCTTCGACACGATTGCATCGGGTCCGAACGGCTGGAGTGTCGCAAAGAATTTGTTTTCAAAGCGGTGCACAGCCAGTGAGTCGTGGCTGGAGTTGCCGTATATGTTCAGCTGATTGTCATAGAACATCTTCTCGTCTTCCGAAGAGAGCTTGTCTGAATAGAGCTTGGTGTATTTTGAAAGCTCCAGGCTGTGACCGAGATACATCACAGTTCCTTCTCCCACCGCGAGGGTATCCTTGCTCTTGCGGAAGAAGTTCATGGGAACCGCCAGCGACTGGGTAAGGAACAATGTGCGGCGCTTGAGGTATGTGTCGGCATCCCTGAGATTTGTCTCCACCGCCTTTGCATCGACCACCGTGTCGCACACCCAGAATATGTCCTTCACACCGCCGTTCTCTGCCCTTGACACATTCTGTCCAAGATAGCCGAAGTGCATCTCGTATTTCTTGCCGATGTGGTTGGCACCGATGTAGAATGTCTTGTTGGAAGTCTCCTCGCCCGTGAGCATACCGCCGCCGCCATATCTGCGGTAGGCGAATGTCATGTTCAGCTCGGGAGTGATGTTCTGTGTCGAGAGCAGGCTCAGGTCGTTCTCCTCCTTCTCTTTGGAGATGAACGGGTTGCCCCAGTACGCAAGTTCTGTATAGGGCGTCTTGGTGTTGTACATCGGGACTGTTTCGGGCGTGTACGAGTACTCCATGTACGGAGTGAAGAAAGGAGCTATTTCAAGTTTCCTGCGTCTGAAATAGTTGTACTGCTGCGATGCAGAGCCTATCACACCTAGATATACGGCGTCAACATCTTCTTTCTGGATGGGATTCTCGAAGAAATGATAGTTATATCCGGTATCGATGGTCCTGAGTGTTATCTCATTGTTGTCCTGATTGTGAGTCCAGCTCACGATACGCTTGTACCACAGAGAGTCCGGAAGGACAAATGTCTCGAGGATTCGCGGGGTGTTCTTGATGACGCTGTCACGGTATTCCTGGCGGAGCTGTTTCACCATCGCCTTGATGTCACGCGCGTCGGGGAGAGCGCGAACCAGCGAATCGTTATACTGCTGTATGATGGTGTCGATGGAATCGAGGGTGAGCGAATCCAGGCTCCAGAATATCTGTGAAAGAGTATCAAGCTGCCAGCGGAGGAGTTCGGTGGCTGCAGTGTCCATGATGGGCACGCCGGCAGTGTCGGTGATTGCGGCACCGAGCGAGTCAAGCTTGTAGACCACCGTGTCGGACACTATCGGCAGGCGCATGTGCTCTGCACGGGGCACACGCATTCCGCGGCCTGCACAAGTGAAGAATGCAGTCAGCGCCAGCAGAGCTATGATGAAGATCCTTTTCAAAAAGCTGCGAACATTTAAATCCAAAATCTCACAAAGATAGCAATTATTTGTTATTTTTGCCGCAAGCGTAAAAATTCCGCCGGTAATGAAACACATTGTATCCAAACTTTTCAAATCCGCAGTGCTGCTTGCCAGCATTTTATGTGTCACAGACCTGAACGGCCAGACTCTTGCCGAGCAACTCATCAAACTCCCTTCTGTGAGAAAGGTGGAGAGAATGGCGGACGGCCCGTTCGCAGCAAAATATCTTGTATGGTTCGAGCAGCCGGTAAGCTACACCGACCCTTCTGCCGGCACTTTCCTCCAGAGAGTGTTTGTAGGCGAAGTGAGCCGCGATTCGTCTTCGGTCATCGTGACTGAGGGATACAATGCCGACTACGCGGCGCGCGAACGCTACCGCGATGAGATTTCAAGTCTTTTCAACCTCAACAACATAGTGGTGGAGCACAGGTTCTTCTACCCTTCCGCTCCTGAGAACATCAACTGGAAATATCTTACCGCAGAGAACGAGGCGAACGACCTGCACCGCATCATCACCCAGCTCAAGACTGTGTTCCCCGGCAAATGGGTCAGCACCGGCATCAGCAAGGGCGGCCAGAACTGCGCCATCTACCGCGCCTTCTACCCCGATGACGTGGATATTTCAGTCCCTTATGTGGGTCCGTTCTGCAAACGGGTGGAAGACGGCCGCCACGAGCCTTTCCTTGCAAAGAAGGCAGGCAGTGAAAGTGACCGCGCCGAGCTGCTCGCATTCCAGAAAGAGATACTCAGCCGCCGTGCCACCACACAGCCTCTGTTCGAGGAGTTCTGCAACAGGCATGGCTACAAGTTCCGCCTGCCCATAGCAGAGATATTCGACTACACAGTGCTCGAATTCCCGTTCGCATTCTGGCAGTGGGGCCGCGATGTCAATTCGATACCGGCAGCCACAGCTTCAGACGAAGAGATGGTGGACTATCTCATCGAGGCGGCAGGACCTGACTATTTCGAGACAGAGAACCCTCACGCACCGTTCTTCGTGATGGCGGCGAAGGAACTCGGATATTATGGCTACGATACAAAGCCGCTGAAGGGTCTGCTCACAATCAAGAATGCAGAAGGATACATCTACAAGATATTCCTTCCTGAGGATTTCGACTTCAAGTTTGACAAGACCCTCTCGAAGAAAATGCAGAAGTTCCTCAAGACCAACGAGTGCAACATGCTCTTCGTCTACGGTGAGTTCGACCCCTGGAGTGCCGTACGCGCCGGCGACCGCCACAGCGGCAGCAACTATATCTTCATTGCTCCCGGCGGAAGCCACACGTCCCGCATAAGAAGTTTCAACGAACCTGTCCGCAACGAAATAATGTCTATCCTCTCCGGATGGTTATATGAATAGCATCTCTGACATGGAAAGCACCTGGAGCCGGATGAAGGCCTGCGCCAGGGCGGTGATTCCCTCCACCTGGAAGACCTGCCTCTGGCTCATCAAACTCACATGGGCGGTATCATTCACGATGCTGCTTCTGAAATGGTTCGGGCTGCTGCCCGTGATTGCCGGGGCGGTGGAGCCTCTGCTGCGCAGCTTCGGGCTTCCCGGCGAAACCGCCCTGCCGCTGGTTTCAGGCTATTTCGTGAATGTCTATTCGGCCCTTGCCATCATCTCCACCCTTTCGCTGACCACCCGTCAGATGACGATTCTGGGCACAATGATCCTGTGCGCCCACTCCATGATTCTTGAGACATCGGTGCTGAAGAAGACCGGCACAAGCGCGGCGCTTATGGTGGCGATCCGCACCGTGGCATGCATTGCATCGGGATTTATCCTGAATCTTATACTTCCCGCCGATATGGGTGCAGGAAAGGCCGCAACTGCCGCCAGGGGCATTCTCCCCACGAAAGCCATGGACATGTCACTGCTTTGGCCAATGACGCGCGAATGGCTGATATCTTCGCTTAAGCTGACATTGATGCTGGTGGCAATCATCTTCACCCTCAACATACTTCAGCGCATCCTCACGGAATTCGGCATCATGGACAAGATATCGAAGGTGCTTTCACCGCTCATGACTGTGTTCGGGCTACCCCAGAAAACCTCTTTCCTGTGGATTGTGGCAAACATCATCGGTCTGGGCTACGGTGCCGCCGCCCTTATTGATGAAGTGGAGCGCGGAGCCCTCACCAAGCGCGACGTGCTGCTGGTGGACACTCATGTCTGCACCACGCACAGCAACATAGAGGACCTGCTGCTCATGACCGCCTCGGGCGGCGTCTGCTGGATCATGCTCTTCTTCCGCTGGGGCATCTCGATGGTGAACGTCTGGGCCATCCGCCTCGGCGAATTCTGCCGCGCTAAGCTTGGTTTCTTTCTTTGATGGTCTCGATGATTCTCTCATTCCTGACTATCATCATACCATGGCGGTCTGATGATATTCCATCTCTGAGGACATAAAGATATTTGGGGACACCATCTATCACTTCAGTAGGCACGTATCGGCACTGGATGTTGTCGACATGCTCCTGGAGATAATGACCGGCCTCGGTGATATGGGTGGAAACAACATACGTGCAGTGTTTCTTTGCGGCAAAAGCCTGGATGACAGCCACTGTTGCATCATAGGCATCTTTGACATTGGTACCCTTGAACAGCTCATCGAATACAACCAGAAGCTTCTGACCGCTGCTTACGGCGGCGGCGACGTTCTTCACCCTCATGACCTCAGCATAGAAGTGGCTGTAGCCCACATTGAGGTTGTCAGAAACGTTGATTGAAGTGTACATTCCGTCCAGAACAGAGAACTTCATGGAAGATGCTGCCACAGGGAAACCCATATGCGCCAGGTACAGAGCTATGCTGATGGACTTCATCAGTGTGCTCTTTCCAGCCATGTTGGCTCCGGTAAGGAAGAACAGGTTGTTGGTGGTGTCAATGGAGATGTCGTTCGCCACGGCTCCGCGGAGTCTGGGATGATAAACCTGCTTGAGTTCCAGCAGATTCTCTCCTTCCACAGCCTCTGCCCTGCAGAATCCTCTGTCACGGGCCACATCGGCAACGCATGTATAGAGATCAAGTTCATAGACAAAGTCCAGAACCTTCTTAATCTCATCGTACTTGACATGCTTGAGACAATAATGGACCTTGTGGAATCTCATCAGGTCCTCAGAAACCTCGGTGAACTGAATATCCTTGGCTGAGAGCAGCGATGACATCTCGTCCATCTTTGCCTTGTATGGGCCGGACGGCGTATTTTTTACAAACTCCCTGAGTTTTCCAAGCACTTTGACCGTGGCTGCCGCACCTTTCACCAGGTCAGCATAATCTTCGACATGAGCTGTCATGCTCATCATCTTGTGCTTGGAGAGGGTTGAGAGTGACTGAACAAATGAACCGCAGTCCACTCCCTCCATATATGCCTCGGCAACAGCGAACTCCTCCATATCCAGAGGAAATGCTATATTGTTGGTTTTGAAGTGCTCGAATATGGCGGAACGGGCGTTGATAGCATCCCGGTCTGTCATAGGCGTCATGAACATTCTTTCCAGAAGTTTGCCGCCTCCCCTGGTCCTGGCTCCATCAAAAAGATTGAAGATGGAATTGAGTTTGTATCGGCCGCTTATGTTCAGGTCTTCAAGAGTCTGTTTGTCTGCCTTGAACTCACCCTTCGTACCTCCTGCCATCAACTCGGGATTCACGGGAATGGTCTCCTTTCCGTCCAGAATATCAAGAATCTTCTCGTTCCTGACTATTATCATTCCATGGCGGTCTGCCGTAACTCCTTCCTCGAGCTGATAAGTATAGCGCGGCCTGCCGTTCTCCATCACAGTGGGAAGATAGAGATAGTTGATGTTGTCGCAATCCTTTTTCAGAACGTCGGCCGCTTCTATGATATGTGTGGATATGACGAACATGCTGTTGCGGTTGCAGGCAAAAGCCTCTGTCACCGCGATGGTTGCGTCAAAGGCATCCTTCACGTTCGTTCCTCTGAAAAGTTCGTCGAATATCACAATCAGGTCACGGGCCTGTCCCACTTCCTTCGCCACGGTCTTGATTCTCTTGACCTCAGCATAAAAATGGCTGTAGCCCATGTTTATGTTGTCGGCGAGGTTTATGGTGGTGAACATTCCACCCTGCGCCGTGAACCGCATCTTCTGGGCGGGAACCGGGAATCCCATGTGAGCCAGATATATAGCGATGCTGAAAGTTTTCATGAACGTCGATTTGCCGGCCATATTCGCTCCTGTGAGGAAAATGACGTTCTTGTCCGGGTTGACACAGATACTGTTGGCAATCGCACCTTTGACAAGAGGATGGAACACTTTTGTCAACTCAATGGTCTTACGGTCTGACTCGACCACTTCTGCAAATGAGAAATTGTTCTTATGGGCGACACGCGCTGCGCTGAGAAAGACATCCAGAACATACACCGAATGAAGGGCCTTCTTTATCTGCTCTCTCTGGGCGAAGCGGAGGATTTTGTCATACGCAGAGACCTGCTGGAAGCTGAGTTTCCTCTTTCCCTGCTGCTCGTAGACGAACTGGATGGACTCCTCGTCAAGAAGAGGCTTCACAACGGAGATTACCGGTCTGTACGGAGAGTCATCCGGTGTGGTCTCATAAAGGTTCTTCAGGGAACAGATAAACTCTATCACTGCGATGACACCCTTCTGAAGCTGTTCGAAATCGGTATCGGCGCCAAGCATATTGCTCACCTTGCGTTTGAGTGTATCATCTTCGGGAGCCAGCTGGGAGCGCTTGTCGACATTTGAGAAGTAAGTGTCTATGATGTCGAATATCTCCGTGCTGAATGGGAAGGCCATCTCTCTTTCGTAGAAATAGTGGATGGCTTCGCTTCTTGTCCTGATCTCTGAGGGGTCACACATAGGATTGCGGAACATCTCTTCCATAAGAGATGCTCCGCCCCTAGTCTGTGTTACATTGAACAGTGCATAGACCGAATTCTTTCCGTGTTTCCCGAAAATATTCAGGTCGTCTATGGTCTGTTTGTCAACTATGAATTTCGGCATTACCTTGATTTTCTTCTGATACAAAGGAATGTAGCGAATATCGCCATGGCAAGAGGGATTATCAGGGCGAACAGGAACTTGAAGAATCTCCACGCCTTGATTCCCAGGAATACGTCATTGTCAATATTGGGGATTCCTCTTGTATCAACAGGGATCTCTCCATCGGTGAGCCAGTTGAGGGCTCCCTCGATCATCTTGTAGTTCATGGATCTGATATCTTTCCTCTGAAGACTGATCTCACCATTTCCAATGCAATCCGAATCTCCGGCGATGAATATCTTCTGGTCTCTGTCACCCACCTTGCGTTCAAGGGCGATGGCAACGGCGAACTTATCCTTGATCTCCCCGGTTTCAGGGTTGTATTCAGCGACTTCGTCAATGAAATCTGTGGTCTGGCTTTCGTTCCAATAATCCTCTTCCGTCTTGAAGACAGTAGTAAGCTTATAAACTGAAGTGTCAACTCCGGTGGTATCGATTCCACAGGCGCCTGTCATAGTCACTTTATATCTGTAGCGCCTCATTTCATTGAATTTCCATGACAGAGAATCTGCGGCGATGGTGGGTTCTCCCACAACCAGGTCGGGAGCATACTTTTCAGTATTCCTGACAAGTGTACCGTCAAAGAAACGGACACCGAACCTTGCGACAAGATTGTTCATGACCTCAAGTCTCCTGGGTTCACCTGAGATGTAGACATTGCCTCCACGTGCGAGATATTTCTCGAAATTCTCAACTTCCACCTCACTGAAATCTGTCTTGGGTTCAGCAATGACAAGGATATTGATATCCTCGGGGATGGGGGTGTTCAGATCAGCAGTCTTGAATGAGAAACCCTGATTGATGAGGGAGCTTCTGAACGGCTTGTCCTGAGCGAAACGGTTGTATTCACGGTCACCGAGTTTCTCTGCATCTCTTTCTCCATGTCCTTTCAGGAATGCCACAGCGGGAAGGTCATCGCTGAGACGCTTGAAGGCGGCGGCGATCTCTGTCTCGAAAGGCATTACATACATATCGTCGAAGATACGGAGCCATGTGGTCTTGACTTCCTTGGTTTCGGCGTTGTGGAAAATGAGCTGGCGGACAAACCTGTTGCCTTCATCTGAAAGGTCAAGAATCTGCTTCTGCTCCTCTCCGCTCTTGTATATGTCAAAGTCAATATTGTAAGTACCAGCGATCTTCTCCGCCCTTTCAGCAAAGGTAAGGGTGTCGAATCGGGCCTGCATCTGCTTGTTCCACTCAAGATCATTGGTAAGCGTATCGTAATAATAGTGATACTTGAGCTTGATGTCCGGTTTGAAACGGACGAACTTCTCCAGACGCTGCTGGTCATACTTCACGTCTCTGGGGATACCATAATGCCAGTGACGGTCAAACAGGTTGCTGTAGGTGTGTACCTCTACCTTTCCCTTGAGCTTCTGCATGATTTCCTGGCTTCCCTTGGCTATGGTGTTGCTGTCATCCCTGGTTGCGTCCCAGTATCCCATAAGGGCAGGTCTCGATGACACGAAACCGACCAGAAGGGTTGCACAGATCACGGCAAGATACTTCAAAGTCGCCTTGCCTGCGGGAGTCTTCTGTCTGTGGCACGAAAGCCTGATGATGGAAAGAATCACGAACATTGCCGAAACGGCGATGAAGTAGATAAGGTCCTCTGAACAGAGCATTCCATTGACAAAAGTGCCGACACGACCGTCAAGCGACAGCCAGTAAGTAAGGTCCCTGACAAATTCAATGTCCTGTCCGACAGTCTTGAGAAGACTCATTCCGGAAAGAACTGCCAGAGTGAGCACCGCTGCAATGATCTGGTAGGATGTTATCGATGACATGAACAGACCTATTGCGGAATATGTGCACATCAGCAGGTACAGACCCAGCAGACCGACAAGGATTGCAGGCCAGTCGAAGTTCTCGATTGTAATTCCACTGAAAAGAACGAACACGAAAAGGACAGCTGTCATGGCCAGAGAGTAGATCATCATTGACAGATACTTGCCAAGGATTATCTGGGTGTTCGTGACAGGTGAAGAATAAAGAAGCTTGATGGAACCGGACTGATACTCACGGCTCATAAGCGACATGGTCAGAAGAGGTATGTAGAGATACAGATTCTTTTGGATTGCTTTAAAAAGTCCTCTCCAACCATAGAATACCTGGCTGGAAAGTGCCCACAGCGGTTCTCCGAGGTCTTTGTCAGCAACGATTCCTCCAAATACCTGATTGAACGCAATTGCGCTCTGGAGAAAGAAAAGTACCAGTATCAACCATGCGATCGGTGAATAGAAGAGCGTCTGAAGCTCTGTCTTTGCTATCTTGAATATCTTTTTCATTTTTTGCTCTTCTTTGAAAGGTCTGCGAATACTGTCTCCAGAGAAGCTTTCTGGACAGAAATTTCTGTAAGGTCCCAACCATTCTGGACACTCATGCGGATAATCCGCTTGGTGATGTCGTATGAATCGCTGTAATGAACCTTGAATGAATTGTGGCCTGCCTCCTCCACTGAAACAACGCCCTCGATTCCGAGCAGATCTTCCATTGCGGGAGGATTGTCCATAGAAAGGTTGATGGTATCAGGCACATTGTAATTGTTGAAATCATCCATGGTTCCGGAGAAGATGAGATGTCCCTCCTCAATCATGTAGATCAGCGAACATGAAGCCTGAACCTCTGAAAGGATGTGGGTGGAAAGAATGATTGTCCTTTCCTGAGCCAGTTCCTGGATCAGATGACGGATTTCCAATGTCTGGTTGGGATCCAAGCCGTTTGTAGGTTCGTCAAGGACAACCAGTGCAGGATTATGTATCACGGCCTGAGCGATGCCGACCCTCTGCTGGTATCCGCCTGAGAGGTTCTTGATAAGCCTCTTTGAGAAATGCTTGAGAGCGCATTTGTTCATCACCTCTTCAACCGCAGCGGGGATCTCCTTTTCATCCATATCTCTCAGAGATGCAGAATACGTAAGGTACTCCTCAACGGTGAGGTCGCTGTGCAGCGGAGCCTGCTGGGGAAGGAAGCCGATGTACTTCTTAGCCTCGATTGGATTTTCTTTCGTGTTAATGCCATTGATGAAAACCTCACCCTCAGTGGGTTTGATCACACCGCACAGGATGTTCATAATGGTACTCTTACCGGCTCCGTTGGAGCCCAGAAGGCCTATGACGCCTTTCTGCTCGATGTCCAGATTGATGTCTCTTACAGCCCACTGGGTTGCATATTTGTGCGACATGTTCTGGATTTTTACTATTGATTTTTCCATACTGTTTATGCAATTCCGCAAATTTAAGTATTAATCCACTTCATTCCAAAAAAACTCCCGGACCTCAGCGATCCGGGAGTTTTCGATGGGAAGAAGTGCCAGCCAGAGTAACACGGAGAGCCTTGCTACCTCTGAATATTCAAGACGTCTGATAGTTGAACAGACACAACATTGCTGTAGTTGTAAGGAACATCGATTGTTTCTTGTTTATAGTTTGGCAACGATGACCATTCTTTGCCTACAACCACTTTGCGAGAGACTTCATCTCTTGAAAGGTTGTACACTGAATATATGTCAATCTCTTCATCGTACACATAAAAAAGAACTTTCACTTCCTTTGCATTAAGAATCCTAGAATGATTATCAAGAGATAATCCTTCATTCTGAGGAAATACCTGCGTGTAAGTACTTCCTCTTGGAATGGCAATCTGTTGCTCATTCATACTGTCCGACCCGAAATCACACCAATAGATCAGACAATCATATTCAGTGTCATTAACATATTTAAATAAATGATTCGGGAATCGGTCCACATCCAGTATATCGACCGAATTATCACAAGCCACTAATATCGGAGACAGCATCAGGAAAATATAAATCATCTTTTTCATAAGCATATCATACTGTTTCATTGCAAGTATCAAGAATCATCATTTCGACGACTTCTGCGAAGTTAATTATTATTATATATGCCAAATTTCCATTAATGACAGAAACTTCTACTTCGCGGCTTTTGCTGCCTGTGAAGCCTTTACATACTCATCATATTTCGGGTGGTACTTGATGGCCTCGGTCATGCATTTGTTAAGGTTGGCGATACGCTTGGCGTCGGTGGGGTGAGTGCTCATGAATGCAGGCACCGAACTGCCACCGTCGGCACTCATCTTCTCCCAGAGCTCCACTGCCTTGGTGATATCATAGCCAGCCATTGCCATAAGTATCAGACCGATACGGTCAGCCTCATACTCCTGCTTGCGGGAGAAAGGAAGAATCAGGCCGTACTGGCTGCCGATACCAAGCGCAGTGTTGAAGCTGTTGAGCTGCGCACTGGTGTACTTGCCGCTGCCGGCTGCTGCTGTGAGCACTGCGTTGCCAAGTGTCTGCACAGCCATCTGACGGCTCATACGCTCGTTGCTGTGACGGGCGATAGCGTGAGCTATCTCATGACCGATGACAACTGCCAGAAGGTCCGGAGTATTTGCATAGGAAAGTATTCCTTCATAAACCACAATCTTACCGCTGGGCATGCAGAACGCATTCACCTCGTTTGACTTGACAAGGTCGCAGCGCCAGTTGAGGTCTGCCATGTAATGCTGCTGCCCTGTCTTGGTGAAATAATCACTCATGGCTGTAAGCAGATTGTTGCACACACCCTTCACCACATTGGTGGCATTTGCATTAGACGATGCAACTGCAGTTGTGCAGAATTCCTGATATGACTGCTCGGAGAGTGAGAGAATATCACTGTCTGAATAGAGCAGCAGCTGATTTCTGCCTGTAAGAGCCACTGTACCGCATGATGCCAGCACGAAAACTGATATGCCTAAAAGGATGATGTTTCTTAAAATCTTCATATTGCCTTGATGTTTGTTCGGTTTGTCTGAACAACAAATATACTTCTTATTTTCAAAAATAGTGTTATATTTGCCCCTGAATTTTTCGGGAAGTGGCGCAGTTGGCTAGCGCGCTGCGTTCGGGACGCAGAGGTCGGGTGTTCGAGTCACCTCTTCCCGACATGAAGCCGCCTTCACGGGCGGCTTTTTTCATACCGTGCCGATGAATCATCATTATAGCCCCCTGTTTTCGTGACATTCATCTAAGCACGGCAATATTGGTTTTGCTGCATCTGGGGAATATCGGCGTGCTTAGATGCGGGGAACCAGGTCTCATCTAAGCATGGCAATCGCCATCACAGGTTCTGTAGCCCACATCAGCATGCTTAGATGAATTTCACGAAGCAGACCGGTGGAACATTGCCCACAAATCGCACCATTTTCAAGTATGATTTCCCAAACAGGGTGATTATCACATTCTACTACGCATTTCAGCAGCAAACCCGCCGTTTTTGCTGCAGTCCGAGGCCGGAGCGCATGTTTCAGCGTCATTTCTGCCATTTATGCTGCAGTTTTGTGTTGGCGAGCACACTGCAGCGGCATACTGGTGCACTTGCGCGCTGGCAGCAATCTTTATGCATTTCTGCCGCACTTGCGCGCTGGCAGCAATCTTTATGCATTTCTGCCGCACTTGCGCGCTGGCAGCAATGTCCGGGGCATTTCCGCTGCGCTTCATCCCCCCGCACGCAGCTTGCGGCCCGAGCAGCAGGGCTTTAGCCCGCCGGGGCGATATGCCCCGGCCCATTCTGCCAGCCGCTCCTTTGTGCGGCAAAACGCGGCAACGGCAAGGAGCAGCGACTTGGATACGATACTACAACTCTGTCGCATTGCCAGGGCACAGATACCCGCCTCCCAGCATATTCTAGCGGACATTGGCGTGGACTGAGGCTCTCCGGTGAGTGTCAGTCCACAGCGGCCACCTCTACAAGCGCACCAGTGGCATACTGCCATGGACTGGAATCCGTATACGATTGTTTTATTCGTCCCGTAAGGCGGCAGTAGCGTAAGCCGTGGCGCATTACAAGCTGATAATCAAAGATTTAGACATAACAGCCCCTTGAAAATCCAAGGAACTATTTCTGTTATCTACCTGTGTATCAAAGACTTCCACACCACGGCAAAAAAAAAAAAAAAATCAGAACAACAACCACAATCAAATTCCCCGGGTCCAAAAGCCATGACCCCGAAATTATGATGGGAACTGACGGACATAACTGCAATCACTGCATGAGACATTCCGCCATGCCGACCGGCATCACCTAAACAAGGGGTCTGGACTAATAAAAAAGAGGTGCCCTCATGTAAAGGACACCTCTTCTATCATATTCGGGGCTGATTCTAACCACCGAAGTTATCAAAGAGAATGCTCTCAGGAGCAACTCCGAGGCTGTCAAGCAGATTGCATACGCTCTGTACCATCATAGGAGGACCGCACATGAAGTAGAGTGCATCCTCGGGAGCCTCGTGGTTCTTGAGGTAAGTTTCGTTCATTACATTGTGAACGAAACCTGCGGTGTACTTGATACCTGCTGCATCTGCCTCGGGATCGGGACGGTCCAGGGCAAGGTGGAAGCTGAAGTTGGGGAATTCCTTCTCGATGGCCTGGTAGTCTTCGAGATAGAACGCCTCTTTCAGGCTGCGGGCACCATAGTAGAAGCTGACTTTGCGGGTTGTACGCTCTGTCTTGAAGAGATGCATGATGTGGCTGCGCATAGGAGCCATACCTGCACCACCGCCGACAAAGATGAACTCCTGGTCGTCAGGGCAGTTGTCGGGAACGAAGAATTCACCGTAAGGACCGCTGATGGTGACTTTGTCACCGGGCTTGAGGCTGTAGATGTAAGACGAGCATACACCGGGATTGACATCCAGAAGCTTGTTGCTGCCACGGGGAGCGGTGCGGTCAAACGGAGGAGTTGCGATACGCACGTTCAGTTTGATGATGTCACCCTCTGCAGGATAGCAGGCCATTGAGTAAGCACGGATAGTCTTGACCTTGTTGACCATCTTGAGGTTGAAGAAACCGTATTCCTCCCAGTCTTCACGATACTCGGGATCAACGTCGATATCCTTGAAATCAACGGTGATCGGGGGAACGTCAACCTGGATGTATCCACCTGAACGGAAGTTGAGATGCTCACCTTCAGGAAGCTTTACAACGAATTCCTTGATGAATGTAGCGACATTGTGGTTTGACACAACCTCGCATTCCCACTTCTTCACGCTGAGTGCGCTTTCAGGAATCTGGATCTTGAGATTGTCCTTTACCTTGACCTGGCAGCCGAGACGCCAGTTGTCGTTGATCTGTTTGCGTGTGAAATGAACAGTCTCTGTAGGGAGGATTGATCCGCCACCTTCAAGGACACGGCATTTGCACTGGCCGCATGAGCCCTTGCCACCGCAGGCTGAAGGAAGGAAGATTTTCTCGTTTGCCAGAGTGGCGAGCAGTGAACCGCCCTGAGGCACGTCAACCACCTTCTTACCGCCGTTGATGTCAATCTTGACAGTGCCGCTGGGGGTAAGCTTGGTCTTGATGATGAGAAGCAGAGCCACGAGCAGGAGAATAAGCACGAGGCAGGCAATGACTGCAACAACTAATGTTTTGATTTCCATATCCTGACCTCCTTATAACTGAATACCCATGAAGCTCATGAATGCGATACCCATGAGACCGGTGATGATGAATGAAATGCCAAGGCCCTTGAGACCGTTGGGGATGTTGCTGTAAGCGAGTTTCTCGCGGATTGCGGCCATGGTCACAATTGCAAGGAACCAGCCGATACCGCTGCCGAGTCCGAAGCAGCATACTTCACCCACATTGGCATAACCTCTCTCCTGCATGAAAAGGCTGCCGCCGAGGATGGCGCAGTTCACAGCGATAAGAGGAAGGAAGATACCGAGTGATGAGTAGAGGCCGGGAGCGAACTTCTCCACAACCATCTCTACGATCTGTGTGAAAGCCGCGATGGTGGCGATGAACACGATATAGCTGAGGAAGCTGAGGTCTACCGTTGCGAACGATTCAGAAACCCATGTGAGTGCACCGGGCTTGAGGATATATTCGTAAAGCAGGTAGTTCAGAGGAAGGGTCACGGTCAGCACGAAGATGACTGCGAGACCAAGTCCGCTTGCAGTCTTCACATTCTTTGAAACTGCCAGGAATGAGCACATTCCAAGGAAGAATGCGAACACCATGTTGTCGACGAAGATCGACTTGATGAACAAACTTAAATATTCCATATCCCAGTCTCCTATTTCTCTTGAAGGTCTTTGTCAATGCTCCTGTGAACCCATACCACGCAACCCAGAAGGATAAGCGCCATAGGAGGAAGGATCATGAGACCATTGTTCATATAGAATCCGCCGTTCTGCACATACCATGACTCAGGAATGATTCTGAAGCCGAGGAGTGTGCCGCTGCCGAGCAGCTCGCGGACTGTTGCCACAATCACCAGGATGATACCGTATCCGAGTCCGTTGAACATACCGTCAACGAAGCTGGGCCAGGGTTTGTTGCCGAGAGCGAAAGCCTCGATGCGGCCCATGATGATACAGTTGGTGATGATAAGACCGATGTATACTGAAAGCATCTTAGAAGTGTCGTAAGAGAATGCTTTGAGCACCTGGTCGATCAGGATCACGAAGAGAGCCACAACCACCAGCTGTACGATGATACGCACACGGTTGGGGATAGTGTTTCTCAGAAGGGAGATAAACAAGCTTGAGAAGGCGGTTACAAGGGTAACGGAAAGAGCCATCACCAACGCGCCCTTAAGCTGTACGGTAACTGCCAAAGATGAGCAGATACCAAGCACCAATACTGTGATTGGATTGCCTTTGAAAAGCGGTTTTTTGTAGATATCCTTATCCATCTTATTGAGCATTTACTGATTCGTTGTTTTCTGTTTCCTGAAGCTCGGCATCATCTGCAGGAATCAGTTCCATTGCAGGAATAGATTCCACTTCAGCAGTCAGGATTGCCTTATAATAATCCATCCACTGCGCGATTGCAGTCTGCAGCGAGCGTGATGTGATTGAAGCACCGCTGATGGCATCCACACCGTTGGGGTTGCCGTTTGCGCCGCCCTTCACAATCTTGACTGATGCGAACTGGCCGTCTGATTCAAGAACTTTTGTATCGAACTGGTTGTAGAACCAGGGAGAAGCGATTTCGCCACCAAGACCGGGAGTCTCGCTCGCATGTGCGAAGATGGCACCCTGAATGGTCTTGTTGTCTGATTTAACAGCGAGATAGCCCCAGATGGCGCCCCAGAGACCTGCTCCATAGCAAGGGAATATCTTGACCTGCTCGCCGTTGTCGAGAGTTGCCTCATAAACGGGAAGGGTGAGTTCACCGCCGTTCTTTATGGCATTGAACTGCGACTTGAGGTCAGCCTTGAATGCCTTTGACTCCTTGAAGTTCTCTGTAGCCACGTCACTCTTCTCACCTATTTCGTTGAGAATGTAGGTTGAAGTGATATGGCTGTTGAAAAGCTCGTCAAACTTGGCTGTCTTGTCGGGCTGTCCGTCAACCTCGCCGATGTTGGCTGCGAGCATGACTGACTTCATCTGCTCGAGCTCTACATTTGCAATCTGGCGCGGCTTGAGCAAAGACGAAACGATTGCAAGGATGGCAGCCACAACCACTACAAGCACTGTAGTATATATAATGGTATAGGTATTACTGTTAGTATTCATAATATTGCCTCCTTAAGCTGTTTTTGCCCTGCCAAGGCGTTTCTTGATATTGCGGCTGACAACCAGATGGTCGATCAGCGGAGCGAATGTGTTCATAAGCAGGATAGAGAGCATCATTCCCTCGGGATAACCGGGGTTGAACAGACGCAGGCACACTGCAAACGCACCTACGAGGAAACCGTAGATCCACTTGCCAGCCTCAGTCTGGCAGCTGGTCACAGGGTCGGTTGCCATGAATACGCAGCCGAATGCGAAGCCGCCCATGATAAGCTGATACCAGCAGGGCACATCACCCAGCAGGCCAACCAGCAGACCGCCGGCAACGCAGCTCACCATGATCTTCCAGCTGGCGATGCCTGTGAAGACAAGCACGATTGCGCCGAGAAGGATGCAGAGGGTTGAAGTCTCACCCACACAACCGGGGATAAGACCGATGAACATGTCCAGAGGTGAATAGCTGAGAGCACCTGAAGCGCACTCAGAAAGAGGAGTGGCTGCAGAGAAAGCATCCACACCTGCCTTGTGGGCAACCCATACTGAATCACCGCTCATCACCTTGGGATATGAGAAGAACATGAATGCGCGGGCTAGCAGTGCGGGGTTCCAGATATTCATACCTGTGCCGCCGAACACTTCCTTGCCGATGATGACGGCAAATGCCACAGCGATTGCAAGAGTCCAGAGAGGAACGTTGACAGGCATGATCAGAGGGATCAGGAAACCTGTGACGAAATAACCTTCGTTGACCTCCTCACCGCGGATCTGAGCGAACATGCACTCAAAGAAAAGACCCACTACATAAGAAACGATGTACAGAGGAAGTATCTTGAGGAAGCCCTTCCACACAATCATCCAGAAGCCCCAGCCATAGCCGTATGCCTGGTTCATCTGATAACCTGTGTTGTAGAGGCTGAAGAGGAATACGGGGATGAGAGCGATCATCACTGTGATCATTGTTCTCTTCAAATCCACGCTGTCCTTGATATGTGTGCCTTTGCAGGTGACGGTCTTCGGTACGAAGAAGAACGACTCCATAGCCTCGAAGAACGAGCCGAAGGCACTCAGCTTGCCGCCTTTCTCAAAGGCAGGCTTCATATTGTCGAGTGTTTTGCGAAGAGGATTAGTCTTCTGCTTCATTTTATTGGAAAGTCCCATAGCAGTTCTTTTAAGCCATTTCTTTTAACATAAGGTCAATACCGTTTGAGAGAATCTCCTGGATACCGATCTTTGAAGGGCATACATACTCGCAGAGTGCGAGGTCCTCTTCAATGACTTCGTAGATACCGAGATTTTCCATCTTCTCGATATCGCCGGCCATGCAGGCTTTGATGAGGTATACGGGATAGATGTCCATAGGGAGCACCTTGCCGTAAACGTCAGAAACCACGAATGCACGTTTGCCGCCGTTTGTGTTGGTATCCATGTCATATCTCTTCTTGTTTGAGAGCCACGACCAGTAGAGGTGTGAGAAGCTGAACTTCTGGCAGCGGAAAGGCTTGAGCCATCCGAGCATCTCGCAGTAGTCACCTTCGGCAATGAGTGAAACCTGATTGTCGAAGAATCCCATATAGCCCTCGAGCCCTACTTCCTTGCCTGTAAGGAGGTCGCCGCTTACGAAACGGACATCACCTTCCTCTGCATAGGCGTGAGCCTTCTGCATGCACATGCCCTGAACGGTCTTCACGTATGCGGGCTGAGTTGCAGCGGGGCCGGTCACAGCCACGAGACGGGTTGTATCATAAACACCCTCTGAGAGGCATTTTCCAATAAGTGCAAGTGACACAAGGTCAACTGTCCACACAACCTCACCCTTGGCGATGGGAGAAATGTGGTTGATCTGCACGCCTACATTACCTGCGGGGTGCGGGCCGCTGAAAGTGTGGAGCACCACACCTTTCAGATTACGGAGCTGGCTGTCTTTCCTGTCCTCGGCAACACTGAGGTGTACACCGCCCTTTGTGAGGCGGCCGAGGGCGTCGATACCTGCCTGGAGGTATGCGAGCTGGCCTTCCATAATGAAATCAGCGTCGGGAGCAAGCGGAGCTGTGTTCATCGCTGAAACAAAAATCCCCTTGGGATCATCCTCGGGGTTGGCAACAATGCCGTAGGGGCGCTGTTTGATGAATGGCCAGAGACCTCTTTCGAGAAGCGCTTCCACCATCTGCTGCTTTGAGAGCTTTGAAGGGTTGACAGCATCATATTTGACGCTCTCTTCGCCTTCGCACTTCACAACCACGCTCAGGAGTTTGCGTTTGTCACCTCTTACCACTGCCTTTACAACACCGCTGCAGGGAGAGCAGAAACTTACACTGGGACGCATCTTGTCGACAAACAGAGGAGAACCTGCCTTGACGGCATCTCCCTCCTTGACCACCAGTCTGGGGACAAGGCCTCTGAAATCAGTGGGTTTGACGGCGACAGTATCACAATGGATTGTTTCCAAGATCTGCTTGGGGGCGGCACCTTTTACAGGAATATCCAACCCCTTCTTCAATCTAATGTGTTCTGACATTACTAAAAGATATTTATATAAGATAATTAAGAATTTCTTTTTGCGCGCGCAAAGATACCTATAATATTTGAGTTTTTTAAATTATTTTTGCGCCTATATGGACAATAAATGCAACAGAGAGATTTTTGAGGGGTTGAACCCGGCACAGCTTAAAGCTGTGGAGAACATTGACGGGCCTACATTGATTGTGGCGGGAGCAGGCAGCGGAAAGACCAGGGTGCTCACCTGCCGTATAGCAAATCTTATAGACCATGACGTGCCGCCCTACAGGATTCTGGCACTCACATTCACAAAGAAGGCGGCGGAAGAGATGAAGGGGCGTATCTCGGTTCTTGTGGGCGAACAGCACGCAAGACACATCTGGATGGGCACATTCCATTCCGTCTTCATAAAATTCCTGAGGATGTATGCCGACAGGCTCGGATATCCCCAGCAGTTCACCATCTACGACGAGAACGACACAAAATCGGCGATACGCAAATGCCTGAAAGAGCTTGAACTGGACGAGAAAGTCTACAAGCCCAACTTTGTGGCATCACGCATATCGATGGCAAAGAACAACCTGCTTACCGCAGCCTCATACGCAAACAACAGTCTCTGGCAGGAGGAAGACCGCAACGCCAGATGCCCGAGGCTCCATCAGGTTTATTCGCTCTACGCCCAGCGCTGCAAGGAAGCCGGAGCCATGGACTTCGACGACATCCTGCTTGTCACCAACATCCTGCTGCGCGACCATCCGGAAGCGCTGCAGCATCTGAAAGAGAAGTTCAGTTACATCCTGGTGGACGAGTATCAGGACACCAACTACTCGCAATATCTGATTCTGAAGAAACTTGCCGCCGACCACCGGAACATCTGCGTGGTGGGCGACGATTCGCAGAGCATCTATGCATTCCGTGGTGCGCGCGTGGAGAACATCCTCTATTTCCAGAAGGATTATCCCGATGCGCAGGTGATAAGGCTGGAGCAGAACTACCGCTCTACAAAGAACATCGTCAACGCAGCCAACAGCCTGATAGCCAAGAATAAGAACAGGCTGCCCAAAGAATGTTTCTCCTGCGGCGAAGAAGGCAGCAGAATTCATCTCTTAAACACGGGCACCGACTTCGAGGAAGGCTTTTCAATAGCCACCTCGATAAAGAGTTTCATTTACCGCGACCATGCCCAGTACAGCGATTTCGCCGTGCTTTACCGCACCAACGCACAGTCGCGTGTGATAGAGGAGGCGCTGCGCAAGTTCAACCTCCCCTACCGCGTCCTTTCGGGCCTCTCGTTCTACGACCGCGCCGAGGTCAAAGACATGGTGGCATATTTCAGGCTCGTCACCAACCCGCTCGACAACGAAGCCTTCAAACGCATCATCAACCTCCCTGCAAGGGGCATCGGAGCCACTTCGGTGGGATACCTTGAAGCTGCTGCCAACGCGGCGCACATGTCGCTGATGGAGACCATCATGGGTCCGGACAACGACCTTCTGGCCGCCGGGCTCCGGCTTCCGGCCATCATCAAGATGCGTGAGTTTGCAAAGATGATCTTCGAGCTCAACGAGGTTGTGGGACAGACCGATGCCTTCGAGATGGCCACGGCCATAGGCAACCGCTCAGGCCTTCTTGCCGCGCTCAAGAATTCCAACGAAAAGGAAGACCACGACCGTCTGGATGTAATCCAGGAGCTTCTGAACGGCATCAAGGAGTTCTGCGAGGAAGAGGCCGAGGTGCGCAGAGAGATGAGCGATGTCCCTGGCGAGGACATGGTGTCTTCAGGCGACGTGATCACGCTTTCAGACTATATCGAGAACTTCACACTGCTTTCTTCTGCGGAAATCCGCGAAGGCGAAGACAAGGATGCCGCCACCAACAAGATCAGCCTCATGACGGTGCACGCATCAAAAGGACTGGAGTTCCCGTATGTTTACATCGCAGGCATGGAAGAGGAGCTTTTCCCGTCGGGACGCGACATGCTCCCCACCGACATCGAAGAGGAGCGCCGCCTGTTCTATGTGGCCCTCACCCGCGCCATGAAGGAGGTGACCCTCTCGTTCGCCTCAATGAGGCACCGCTACGGCAAGGAGGAATACAACAGCGTGAGCCGTTTCCTGCGCGAAATAGACCGCAAGTATCTGGACGGCAGCATTCCCGACGACGACCCGTTCGGTTTTGAAAGCGGCAGCGGGTTCGAAGCGGGCCACGGAGCCGGGCCGAGCCATGGAACCGTATCAGGTCACGGAGCCGGAAACGGCGGATATGGCGGCAGGCATACAGACCGACCGGGCAGCACCTGGGGCAGCAACGGCCGCCCCACATTCATTCAGAGGGACGGAGCAAAGCCGCAGCCAGGGCAGCGCCAGTCTCAATATCAGGGCAGCACACCGCGCCAGGGAGCATCCGGCCCGCAGAGGCCGTCTTCCCAGAGCACGGCAGGCCGTGACGGAGGGCACCCCATCCAGCGTGTATCAGCCCCCGCACCGTCACGCAGCGCCATCCGTTCCACCACAGTGGCCAATTTCACACCCGACTCACCCGAGAAGATCAGAACCGGTATGCGCGTCGAGCACAACATCTTCGGCCCCGGCCAGATCATCTCCATGGAGGGCACAGGAGCCAATGCCAAGGCTGTCCTGAAGCTTGACAGCGGCGAATCAAAGACACTTTTACTGAAATATGCAAAACTTCGCATCATCGAGGTTTGATGGCACGGGATTTGTAAAATCATTATCCCCGAAGTTTTTCATAGTTTAGGTTATGGTTAAGAAAGGAGGTCGACGCATCGAAAGAGCGCCGGCCTCCGATTTTTTATACTAGCTTGACTTGCTCTTCTCATTTAACGAGGAGTTCAAACAAGATAGCTATGCATAAGAGATTCAGTATGACATGCGTTATCAATAATCGTAAGTTTACTGAATTATACTCCTGTTCAGAATGCGATGCGGCATTTTTTCTCTTAAAAAACAGTATCACTTCACGAATAATCCCCGCGAAAAGTATAATACAGGCAATAATAAAGAATTTCATTGTCAAGGCAAATCAGGCAGAATGAATCTGCATTTATGGTGCAAATTTAACATTTATTTCACATAAAAGGCTGGGGCTGTCTGATTTCAAGTCACCCTCCTTTCTAATTTATTACCATATTAAATTATAATCATAGTTTATTGTTTTTTAATAAATTTTATTTGGTATTAAAAAAAATCTCTATACCTTTGCGTCACGTTAAACAAGAATGATATGACTACTTTAAAGAAAATTAATGTGCTCAGCATAATACTTATTGCTGCAACTGTAATTGGAGCCGGGCTCGACCTTTGTTTCAACTTATGTTTCAATTGGGCTGACAATGTACGCGTATATTTAGACAGTAAAGATTCGGTCCGCAATATAGTTCCTGCCGATGGAGTGAACTTTGTGTTTTTTCTCCGATGCCTTGCCATCCTGGTATCTGCAGTTACGGCAATCGTTGCAGGTGTCATGCTCGTCATAAACTATATAGGTGTATTGCGCACAGTTAGAAAAGGAAATATTTTCACTGAAGAGCTGGAACGCAGAGTCTGCAGAATCGGAATTGACATGATTGTCATTTATGTTTCAGAATGCGTGATGACACTTGTTGATGGCCGCGCCTCTGTAGAATGGCCTGGTGGTTGGAATCTTTGCTGCGGAATCGGTATGATGATTGTGTCCCAGATATTCGCTCTCGGACGACAGATGAAGGAAGACCAGGAATTTACTGTATAATCTACCACAAAATGATAATCATTAATCTTGATGTGATGCTTGCAAAACGCAAGATGACGCTCAGCGAACTTTCAGACAAGGTGGGAATCACACTGTCAAACATGTCCATTCTCAAAACCGGAAAGGCACGTGCAATACGCATCAGCAC
>JAZLJK010000081.1:0-14435 GCA_045617865.1 Bacteroidales bacterium
TTGAAAAAGTTTCAGGATGGATATCCTCACACATCACACTGGTTGTGGTGGCTGTGACAGCGCTTGCACTTATCTGGCCGGCTTCTTTTCTGTGGATTTCCACCGGCACCATCACTCCACTGCTTGGCATTGTGATGTTCGGGATGGGGCTCACGCTGCGTCCGTCCGATTTTGTGCCTGTATTCAGACGACCAAAAGAAATCCTGATCGGAGAGCTGGCGCAGTTCATAGTGATGCCGTCGCTTGCATGGATTCTGTGCCACCTGCTGAACCTGCCTCCCGAAATAGCTGTCGGTGTAATCCTGGTAGGCTGCTGTCCTGGCGGAACAGCATCAAATATAATGTGTTACCTGGCAAAAGGAGATGTGGCTCTTTCCGTGGCGATGACTGCGGTGTCTACAATACTTGCTCCTATTCTCACTCCGGCCCTGGTATGGCTGCTTGCAGGTGAAAGCATAAATGTGGATGTATGGGGAATGTTCCGAAGCATAATTCAGGTGGTGATTGTCCCGATCGCCCTGGGATTTGCAGTGCAGCATTTCTTTGAAAAGGCCACACGCAGGATAGTGCCGGCACTGCCCACAGTTTCAACTCTGGCAGTGGCAGCCATCATAGGAATTGTGGTTTCGCACAATGCCGCAGGAATACTCGGCTGCAGCCTGCTTGTTGCAGCGGCAGTCATCCTCCACAATATCTGCGGGCTTGGCATAGGCTACCTTTTCGCCACTGTATTCGGCATGGAGAAACCGAAGCGCACTGCAGTCTCAATAGAGGTTGGAATGCAGAACTCCGGCCTGGCAACATCTCTTGCCGCCACTCATTTTGCCATTTACCCGCTGGCGACCGTTCCGGGCGCAATGTTTTCGGTATGGCACAATTTCTCGGGCAGCATTGCGGCGGCATGGTTCAGACGCAGGACCGGAAAATGCAGCGATAAAACGTCACAATTATGATCAATTCTGAACTGAAAGCATATATAGAGTCTGAAATCATTCCGCGTTATGACCATTTTGACGGGGCGCACACCCGCGAACATGTGAATATGGTCATCTCACAGAGCCTCAGGTTGGCCGCATTCTATGATGTTGATGAGGATGTGATCTATACTGCGGCGGCGTATCACGACACTGGAATGATTGAAGGCAGGGAAACTCACCATCTTGTTTCCGGCAGAATAATTCGTGAAGACGCCACACTCAGGAAATGGCTTGACAAAGAACAGATTGAAACAGCGGCACAGGCGGCCGAAGACCACCGTGCCTCATCCGAGGCAGAACCGCGCTCAATTTACGGACGCATTCTTGCCGAAGCAGACCGCACAATTGAACCGGCGCTTATCATACGCCGCACAGTGCAGTTCGGATTCGACCATTATCCGGAAATGACAAAAGAGCAGCACATTGAAAGAGCAATAGACCATCTTCACGAAAAATATAGCCGCGGTGGTTATCTCAGGCTCTGGATTCCAGAAAGCGACAATTCGGCCAGGCTGGAAGAGCTGCGGAAGACAATAGACGACGGCAACAGACTGCTTGCAATAGTGGAGGAAGAATACCGGATCGAGTCACAGAAGAGATAAGAACAATGCTGAAATACAATATTGCACCTGAGGTCGAAGCCTTCTCAACCAACATCGGAGACAGCTGCAACTTTGATGTGACAATGCCACAGCATCAAGGTCATACGGCACTTGTCAGAAGAGTTCCCGAAGAGTTGGACGACATAACCGGAGTGGATGCTCTGATCACCGACAGACCGGGGCTCAGAATTGGCGTCAAAACCGCAGATTGTGTGCCGGTGCTGCTTTTTGACAGCATCAACAAGGCAGTTGCTGCGGTGCACTCAGGTTGGAAAGGGACTCTGCAGAACATCATCAGTGCCACGCTTGACAGAATGGAGAAAGAGTTCGGAACAAAGTCCGGAAATATCAGGGCAGTGGTGGGGCCGTGCATTCACTTTGAGGCGTTTGAAGTGGGAGAAGAGCTGGTGGATGCTTTCTGCGACGGCACTCCACGCAGCAGTTACCCTTTCGCAAGGCTTCTTCCCCACCCTGTAACGGGTGTTGTGAAATGGCACCTTGACCTGCCCGGAATCTGCAGACAGCAGCTGCTGGACAAGGGAGTGCCGGAACATAATATTGAAGTGCGTCCGGAATGCACATGGAATATGTACACAGATTTCTATTCTGCCAGACGCCTTGGCAAGGAATTCGGGTCGCAGCGCATCACAAACTGTATAATGATAAAACAATGACAATATGAGCAAAACATTCATTCTCCCAGAAAGGATAGATACAGTCAACTACACATCCTTTGAAAAAGATGTGGAGATGTTCATTGCAGAAAACAGCGCACAACCACTTACGCTGGATGCAGAGAACCTCACATACATTTCCAGCGCCGGGCTCAGGGTACTGCTGAAGCTCAGGAAAACGCAGGAAATCAACATCATAAACGTATGCCCTACAGTGTATGAGGTGTTCCAGACAACAGGTTTCGACACACTCATCAACATAAAGAAAGCTTTGCGTTCCATATCTGTGGAGGGGTGCGAAATCATAGGAAGCGGCATTACTGGAACTGTATACCGTCTTGATTCAGACACAATTGCAAAGGTATTTGACGAGAAAGTCCCGCTGAGTTCAATTGAAAGGGAACGTGAGCTGGCGCGTACGGCGTTTCTCAACGGCGTTCCGACAGCCATTTCTTATGACGTGGTGAAGTGCGGCAGCAGATACGGTCTTGTATTCGAGCTCATCAATGCAGACACATTCGCATCGTGCTTCCACAACCGTCCCGACACGTTCGACAATTATGCAGAGCTTTATGCGGACACTCTTCTGCGTCTGCACTCTGCGCACGACGAAGAAAAAGTACTGCCCGAAATCAAAGTGAAATACCACAACTGGGTTGACGGCATGAAAATCTATTTCAATGATGAAGAAATCATGCAGCTTCACCGTCTTGTTGACTCAGTGCCCGACACTGACACAATAATCCACGGCGACTTCCATCCTAAAAACATAATGATACAGAACGGCGAACCGCTGCTTATAGACATGTCGGACGTAAGCCGCGGAAACCCCGTCTTCGACCTTGCCGGAATAGGCATGACACACAGGCACTACGCCGTCATCGCCGCAGAGAAGTCTGTGCGCTTTCTCGGGGTTGATGCAGAAGAGGTGATGAGGCTTTGGTATTACATTCTCGGCCGTTACTTCAGAACAGAAAACAATGATGTTATAATGCAGAAAGAAGAGATGCTTATGCCTTATGTTCTGCTGCGATATATTCTCCAGCCGGCAGTCTTTCCAATGCTGAGCGATGAAGAAAAAATGGAGTCTGTCGAGACGGCCAGAGAGAAGTTATTGCCATATATAGATGAAATCATAGAAAAAGGGTTAAATTTGTAGTCTAATTGAAATCAATCAGATGCGCAAACTTAGCTTATCCTTAATATTCACAATTTGTATCTTATTAGTTTCATGCACTGATTATCAGAGCAGAATTGATAATGTTCAAAACAGAATTGACAATCTGAGCACCGACTGCAGCTCACTGAACACTACAGTTGCATCTCTCGCACAGCTTGTTGACGCAGCCAAATCAGGGCAGACTGTAGCCAAATTCATCCCTATTGAGAAATCGGACGGTACTCCTGTCGGATTCAAGATTTATTTCAAGGATGGAGGCGACCTGACTCTTTACAACACTTTCTGTTCCATCAACCCGGCAAAGGACGGGAACACATGGTACTGGCAGGACGGCGGAAATTGGATTGAAGATGCTGACGGCAACAGGCTGGAAATATCTCATGAATCCGAACCGCTGCAGTTCAAAAAGGAAGATGACGTATTATACTATTCTTCTGATGGGGGATCAGTATGGTCAGAAGCCGGCAGACAGGGAACTTTTCTTATCAAGTCAGTTGACGAGGACGCCACATCCATCAAGTTTACATTATGCGATGACAGTATCATCGTTCTTACCAAGAATGATGAAGAAAGTTTCTCGCTGAAGATTGGCACCATACCTGCGGAAATTCAGTCGGGTGCCACAGTGGAGATCCCTTATTCCATTTCAGGCAAGGCCTACGGCGTCACGCTGCGGGCACTGACGCCACAGGGATGGCAGGCCGAAATCCACCCCAGGACATCCACGTCTGGTACCGTGATAATAATTGCGCCTGAAGAGATATACGAAGCATCGATAACAATTGTCGCCAGCAACACATCCAACAGGGCAATTGCCACAAACATCAGCTTCAAGGAATACATTCAGACCATATTTCCAGAGCCTGAAGAGCCGGAAGAACCGGATGAGCCAGATCAGCCGGATCATCCGGATGTACCCGATCAACCCGATGTACCGGACCAGCCTGAAGAACCGGAACAGCCTGATGTACCGGATGAGCCAGACCAACCTGATCAACCGGATGAACCTGATCAACCTGATCAGCCTGATGAGCCGGATGTATTTGCCGTAGCATACGATACATATTATGCCGGCAGCGGCGACTGCACTGTGGATGTATTAGTCACTACAAACCTTGCGTACACAGTGGAGGTTGACCAGAAATGCCAGGGATGGATCAGTCCGGCAGCAGGTACCAAAGCAATCCGTGTTGATGTAATTCCGTTCAGAATCAAATCAAACACTACAGGAGCCGAGAGAAGCGGCAAAGTGACGTTCACAAGCGGCATCTACAGCACATCAGTCCTGTTCATTCAGGAGGCTAACTACGTGATGCAGACATGGCAGCCAATCAAGTTCCGCACCAGCAGTTCATACCGCAACCAGCTCAGCATCAGCTATGAAGGAGAAGTGGCGACTATCAAAACCACTGGCACCGACCCTTACATCTCTACCAACGCTCTCACCCAAGCCCTTCCCGATGACGCAAAGATCCTCACGTTTGAATACACCAGCGATAAGAGAATAGACGACTTCCAGATATTCTTCCGTCCGCCACTTGCCGAAAGCAACTCAACTCACGAAGGGGCGCTTGCAGCTTCTGCAACATGGAAAGAGGTTTCGTTCCCCATCAACCTGGAACGTCTCACTTTCGGATGGGGCAAGAAGGGTGATTTCCTTCGCATGGACTTCGGTAATAACAAAGGACTTACCATCAAGGTACGCAACATACAGTTCCGTAACGCCACAAGCGCGGAGCTGCGTGAAATGAGTGCTGACGAAGAGAGCTACAACACCAAGGAAGCAACCAACAATAACATAAAGGAGTACCTGAACCGCGAATTCCTATCTGAAGTGACTGAAGTTGAAGTTCAGGAAGAGCAGATTGTGGTGAAAGGTCACTGCAACGGCACAGACAACTACTATCTGGCAGAGATTCCCGCATATATGATAGCTGCCGACATGGAATCCTTCGAATACAAGACACCGATAAGCAGCCGTGATTTCACAATCACTGTCGACAGGTATGTAGAGCACGAGGGAATAGAGGCAGACCGCCTGCTCTCATCATGGGCAATCATCAAGAAATCAGGAAATGAAGAGTCTCTGGCCAGCCATGCAAGATACGCAGACAAGTTCGACTGTTTCGACACTCCCCCCGCCCCTGTCTACAAAACCCAGAAGGGACTTGCCGGATATTTCGGTCTGGCCCTGCAGACCGCTGACCTTGACGAGCTTCAGGCAAGCAGCGTCACCATCAACATCCCCATCAACGCATACATGAGTACGACGTCCACATCATACTACAGCAACTACTGCGGGAAGCGATATTATTGGCGCAACATTGCAGAGCTCGACAATATGCTACGTCAGTGCTACTCACGGGGCATTGTGGTGTCGGCCATCATATTGATCCAGCGGACAAAAACAATTCTGGAACACCCCGAATGCGACGGAGGCAACTATTCTATGCCCAACATGACCACTCAGGAGAGTGTCAACGCCTACGCTGCAATACTGGATTACCTGGCCAAGCGTTACGGAAGAGCTGACGGTAAATACGGTCTGATCCACAACTGGATCATGCACAACGAGGTTGACATGGGAACCACATGGACCAACATGGGATTCCAGCCGATGTACAGATACATGGACGCATATACACACAGCATGAGAATCTGCCACAACATCGCCCGCAGCTATAACGAGCATGCGCAGATTCTGGCATCTTTCACAAACTCATGGACGAACAATCTTGAATACGCTCCGAAAGACATGCTTGACGTGCTGCTCAAGTATACAGAAGACGAAGGTGATTTCCAATGGGGCGTTGCTTATCACTCATACCCCCAGAACATTGCCAGTCCCAAGACATGGAACGACGGCAGCGCCACCTACGACATGAACACCGCATACATTTCATTCAAGAACCTTGAAGTGATTGACAAATGGATAAAGATGCCGGAGCACATGTACAAACACTCTGTGAAGCGTACCCTGTGGCTGTCGGAGAATGGTGCCAACACTCCTAATTATAATGAGACAGATTTCAACAACCAGGCAGCCGCAGCCGCGTGGGCGCTCTACAAGGTGTCGCACCTTGACGGCATCGATGCCATAACATGGCACAACTGGGCGGACAATGCCTCTGAAGGACTCAACCTCGGACTGAGAAAGTCTCCTGAAAGCGGATACGAGGCAAAGCCTGCATATTATGTATATAAAGCCGGTATGACAGATTCATGGGAAGCTGCATTCAATCCATATCTGAAGGTGATTGGAATAAGCGACTGGCCATCTATCATGCATACAGTGAAATAATTTGAGAATGGGACAGAGACGCAGATATAAAAGATATAAGAGCAAATACAACTACAATCCCGGAAGGAGCATCACGCTGCCTAAGTTTCTGGCGGTTGTGGCGTTGCTTGCGGTGATCGGGATAGTGACTGCCGTGGTTGCAGGAAGGCACGCAAAGCATGGCCGGCAGGTTGTGGAAGACCTTGACACACTTGTTGTGGAGCAGCCAGTCATGGAAGAGCAGCCCGCCGCTTCAGAGGAGCAGGTTCCAGACACCACCGCTGTGGCCAGACCCAAGAAGCACCGCAGGATAAAGAAGGAAGAGCCGGTTCCAGACACCACCGCTGTGGCAGAGCCTGTCAAAGTGAAGAAAAACAAACAGAAACCGGTAAAGGAGCAGAAGCGGGAAAAGAGCAGAAAGCATCGCAAAGCAGAAGAAAGGCATGTGAAAAGCAGCGCCTGCCCTCTTCTCAACATGACGCTTTCCAACGAGATGTCATCAACCCCTGAACTTGACAGGATGGACCGCGAGATAGAACGTTTCATAAGGTATTGGAACTTCACCGGAGTCACTCTTGCCGTCACAGACAAAGACAGGCTCGTATACTGCAAGGGATACGGTCTGAAAGACGAGCATCTCCCCATGACACCCGGCACCCTGATGCGCATCGCCTCTGTGTCAAAACTCATTACAGCCACCGCCATAATGCGTCTGGTTGAAGAAGACAAGCTGTCGCTTGACAGCAGAGTGTTCGGTGAAGACGGCATCCTCAGCGACACCACATTCACCAATGTCATAAAAGACAAACGTTATTTCGAAATCACTGTAGGGCAGCTGCTCAGGCACGAGTCAGGACTTTCAAACCGCTGGGGTGACCCCATGTTCTGCACACGAGACATAATACTGCAGAACAGGCTTGAAGGAGCCCCGGACCACAACACTCTCGTAAGGTGTGTGGTGCGCCGCCCAATATCGTTCGAGCCCGGCACCACATACCGCTACTCAAACTTCGGGTACCTCCTGCTTTCAATGGTCATAGAGCATGTCACAGGAGAAGACTACGAAAAATGGATTCAGCAGAATGTCCTTGAGCCAGCAGGCTGCCGCGACATGCATCTTGCAGGCAACTTCTACAACGAACGCCGCCTCAATGAAAGCCGCTATTACATGCAGCCCAATGCCGGCGTGGTTGCGCCATTCGACGGCACTCAGGATTCTGTCATCAGCTGCTATGGAGGATCCGACATCAGAGCTCTCGCAGGTGCCGGCGGCTGGATAGCCTCCGCACCCGAACTCGCGCGGTTTATTTGCGCGATAGACGGTCTTGACGGCATTAAAGATATCATCTCAGACAAGAGCCGCCATACCATGACAGCCCCTGACGAGCTGTCACAGAAACCATTCGGATGGGCAAGCCGCGATGCCAACGGCACACTCACACGCAGCGGCACCCTCGACGGTTCAACTGTAATGGTTAAGTATTATCCCGACGGACAATGCTGGATTCTGATTGCCAACACCGATGCATGGCGCGGCCCTCATCAGAGCAGCAGCAACGCAGCTGAGCTTGACCGCCTGCGCGAGAAGTACTCAGGCAGCCTGCCTGACATAAACCTTTTTGAAACAAACGGAGATTAGAAAGATATGGAAGGAATGACTCTTGTAACCGATCTTGCCCTGATTCTTATCACCGCAGGCATCACCACACTTATTTTCAAGGCACTGAAACAGCCTCTCATTCTCGGTTACATAGTGGCCGGCTTCCTTGTGGGGCCACACACGGGTCTGCTCCCCACCATCAGCGATGCTGCAAACATCGAGCAGTGGTCAGAAATCGGCATCATATTCCTTCTGTTCGGTCTTGGCTTGGAGTTCAGTTTCAAGAAGCTGCTCAAGGTGGGCAGCAAGGCTTTGATAATGATGGCCGCCATCTTTTTCGGAATGACAGCCGTCGGACTGGCGCTGGGCAAGCTTATGGGGTGGGATTCAATCGAATGCATCTTCCTTGGCGGTGTGCTTTCAATGTCATCCACCACCATCATCATAAAGGCATTCGAAGACCTCAAAATCAAAGACATGCCTTTCACTCAGGTGGTGTATGGCGAACTCATCATCGAAGACCTTCTGGCGGTGGTGCTGATGGTGCTGCTCTCAACTATGGCAGCCACCAAACAGTTTGCCGGTAAAGAGATGGTATGGGCACTTGCGAAGCTGCTGTTCTTTGTAATCTTCTGGTTCGTTGTTGGAATGTATGTCATCCCCACCCTCTTCGGCAAGGGGCGCAAGTTTATGAACGAGGAGATGCTTACAGTGCTCTCGATCGGTCTTTGCTTCGGCATGGTGGTGCTTGCCAACATTGCCGGATTTTCATCGGCTCTGGGCGCGTTCATCATGGGCTCTCTCCTTTCCGAAACCCTTGAAGGCGAACAAATCGAGCATCAGGTGAAAGGAATCAAGGATCTTTTCGGAGCGGTCTTTTTCGTATCGGTAGGTATGTTGGTGGACCCGTCGATAATAGTAAATTATTGGAAACCCATCCTGATACTCACAGTGACTGTGCTGCTGATGCGTCCTTTCTTCGCCACAATCGGCGTGATGCTTGGCGGAAGCGGCCTCAGGGCATCGGTGCGCAGCGGTATGTCTGTTGGCCTTGTGGGTGAGTTCGGCTTCATCCTGGTCTCGCAGGGAGTGGCGCTTGGCGTGATGCGTGAGTTCCTTTATCCTGTTATTGTAGCAGTGTCGGTAATCACCACATTCATAGCACCTTACTATATGAAAGCAGGTGAACCGCTCGGTATCTGGCTTGAGAAGAAACTTCCTTCGCGGCTTCAGAGATTCCTCCAGCCCGTGCCTGAAGTCACACATGGCAAGGAGAAGAAAAACGAATGGAAGAGGCTTCTCACAATGTATTTTACAAGAGTGCTGGTATATGGTGTGCTTCTGCTTGCAATATGGATCGGGGCGAATCACTGGCTTTACGATTTCGTTACGGGGCATCTGACCGGGCTGTCATCTTTCTGGCAGAAGATGGTATGCATTGGTGTGACACTTGTGGTGATGGCTCCTTTCCTTGCAGGAATGATGAGCAACACTGCAGAGCACCGCAATCTTATCCTGCGTCTATGGGACGACGGCAGCTATAACCGCGGCCCTCTGATGGCGCTGCTCATACTGAGGGTGTTTGCGGCGGTGTGCATTGTGCTTGCCGTGATCTACCACTATTTCTCAATGTCGCTCTGGGTGCTGATTCCAACCGCACTTGCGCTTCTTGTCCTTTTCCTTAACATCAGGCGCAATATCCACAAACTCAATTTCATGGAGGCCAAGTTTCTGAGGAACCTCTCAGAAAAAGAGCGCCGCGAGCGTTCTGTCAAGCCCATGACCACATCTCTCAAGGAAATGCTGGCCGACAAGGACCTTCAGGTCGAGAATCTCAGAGTAAGCGGAGATTCCCCCTTCATAGGGCAGCAGCTCTCAAAGCTTGACATCCGCGCAAAGTATCATGTGATGATATTAAAGATTATCCGCGGGTCACGCTTCATCAACCTGCCGCAGGCAGATGAATACATCTACCCTGCCGACGGGCTTGTGGTAATCGGATCTAAAGAGAATATTGCTGCTTTCAATGCAGTTGCCACCCTGTCCGAGGTACCGACCGAGGAGCAGAAGGATGTCTTCATGGGGGCATTTGTAGTGAGCCCAAAGGCAATCATAGCAGGCAAGAACCTGATACAGGCAGGATTCCGCAATTCAAGCGTGGCACTGATTGCAGTGGAGCGCAACTCAGATTTCTTCCTCAACCCGGATGCATCATTTGTAATCAAGGCCGGCGACAAGGTATGGCTTCTCGGCGACGAGACCGCCTGCCGCAGATTTGTCTAGATTTTCGTCAGAATCACTCGGGGAAACACTGTTTATCATTCACCTGACAGATATGAGTATGCCTTGCTGTATTTCTCGAAACGTGCTTCATCAGCATCGGTAATGAACGGCAGGCGGCTTCTGTCCATATTGTGCGTGAGGTCGGCAAGTTTCACCGCACGCGCCACAGGATTGGACTTTATCGGCAGGATATAATCCATATAAGGCACACTCTTGTCGTGTGTGAGCAGACGCAGTGCCTGCATTGATTCAGCAGAAAACCCCTCTGCCTCAAGCATTTCAAAGGTCCAGTCTGTATCTTCCACCACATCATGGAGAAGGGCTGCCACTATCGCATCATCACCCGCACCTCTTCGTGCAGCAATGCGTGCCACTGTGAGAGGGTGCAGGAAATATGGTCTGCCGGCCTTGTCTGTCTGCCCTTGATGAGCAGTGAAAGCAATTTCAACAGCTCTGAGTATCTTTTCTGTCATAAACTATTCAGTTTTATATAATCCGGTTCTGTCTAGGAGATGGTCCAGATTTGCGATGCCATAAGCTATCACTGCTGTGATGGTGCTTGCATTCTGCTGGTTCTCGGGAATGCTCTTGTTGTAGAGGTCGCGTTCTGTGTGCCAGATCTCACTATAATCGAAGTTGCTGCCGGTGGGGTCGCTCTGGTCAAAAGAGATCACTGGCACACCGTTGGCCATGAAATATGCGTGGTCAGAGCCGCCGGGTCTCTTGGGGATTGCACGGGGCTCGCCTGCCACTTTCACTTCAAATGGAAGATAATCCTTGAGTGGAGCTGTCACCGCGCACCAATCGTCGTACATAGCCTGAGGCACAGTGGCGCCAACGGGTACGGTAGGTCCGCCGTCGCGGTTGAAATAGTTCGAAATCTTGGGCATTTCATCCTTCATGTCCTCAACGAAATATTTCGAGCCAAGCAGCCCGAACTCCTCACCCGCCCAGAGGCAGAGCAGTATGCTGCGCTTCGGCTTTGCACCTGCCTGCGCCAGCAGACGCGCCACTTCAAGGGTCACGCTTGCTCCGGAACCGCAGTCAACACCACCTGTCGCCACATCGAAGCAGTCGAGATGCCCTCCCACAATCACATATTCGTCGGGAAATTCGGTCCCTTCAATCTTTGCTATTACATTATGATACTTCACAGGTCCCAGTCGGAAGTGGTTGCGGATGTCAAACTCAAGCTGGAAGTATTCTCTGCGGTCGACCATCTCCTCTATCACCTTGTACTGTGCTTCGTCAAGCTTTATGTCCGGGACTGTTGGCAGAGTCTCGAATGTCATGGACCACACATGGCTGTCGTACAATGTGGTGATGGGTACTTTCGCCGACTGAATGATGCCAAGTATGCCTGCATCCACCATCTCTCTGTAGAAAAGTGCAGGTATCTGTCTCGGCTTGATTTTGGGGATCAGCGTCGATTTCAAAGCATCGATCTCTTTGCTGATCTTCGATTTTTTTCTGTCGTTCTTTTCTTTTGAATATGCTGTAGAAAGTTCCTGCATCCTGCGCTCTGTCTCGCGGTTCTTGATCCGGTTGCTGCTGTTCACCTGCCTGATGCTGTCGTTGTATGCAAGGACAGATGCGCGGAGCGAATCTCCGGCAGGTGTATAATCTATCGGCCATCCGCTACTCTCCCCTCCTATCAGCACCCAGGCTCCCTTGAGTGTGCCTTTTATCTTTTCAAACTCTTCGCGCGAGCGGGGCTCCTTAACCACGTGGCCGCGCTGCAATCCTTTCGTGCCTGCAGTGTATGAAGGAGTTGTAAAATGAAGCGTCATATTGGAGCCGCCTATCATCCTTCCGAACCACGGGCCGCGGTTGAACCCCACGGGAAGCGAGCCGCACTCCTGCTGCCATGCCTCCAGCCCCCAGCTTTTCATGATGTATTCGCACCAGTCCGCTGCATCTCCGTATGCTGCAGACCCCAGGATTCTGCCGCCGAACCTGTTGCAAAGCACATCAAGATGATTCATGGTATGGTTGTTTTCCAGACCTTCCTTAAGTATGGCCTGAGCCACAGGGTCAGTTTTCTGAGCATTTATCTGCTGGAATGAAGCTGCCAGCAGAATGGCAATCGCAATTGCGTATCTTTTCATCTATGCTATATTTTGGTCAGTCACAAAGATAACATAATTTATGTTTCAGCGGCACAGTCCTGCTGTTGCGGCGCATTCTCCCACATCATATGCCTAAGGCGGCTATATGCTCTTTCTGAGCAAAAGAAGCCGGCTTACGGTCGGCTTCTCTAATGTAATGTTTTGAGCTCACGGATGAACGTCACTCTGTCTCAGCCCTACTCGGCCACCACAGGGCGCACGGCACAGCCATATCTGAGTTCTGCCGAAAGCGGAGTTATCGCTCCGGACCCTATATAATCGTTGATTAGTGCCGATATCTTGGTAACGTTGCCGTCCTGCTGGGGTGAGGTCCAGTAACGGGTAATGGATAGGATCTCAGGTTCTCCGTCGGCTGAATCACCGGCAAATGAGAACGTGCCTGTCATAGGGAGGAAAATGTAGTTGCCTGCATATTCACCCCGGCCGCTGATCTTCCATCCTGCCAATGTACAGCCTTCCACAACCTGACTGTTGGAGCCGTCATAGTAGGTGAAATCGCAGTTGGTATTCAATGCGTTGAACTCTGACGGAGTAGGCATCCTCCAGTTCGGTCCCCAGGCTGCGGCGGCCATATCGGAAACCAGCCCAGTTTCGGTGTGGTCGTATTCGTACCAATAATCTCTCCAAATAAAGCCGTTGAAACTGTTGTAATCCCTGTAGTCGTAATCCACGTGACCGTATGAGTACAGACCTCCAAGGTAAGCCTTTGTGGATGTTGCATCCACATAAGTGTCTTTTTTGGAACCGAGATTGAATGTAGCGAACTTCGGCCCGCCTGACCAGAGCTGTACCCAGGTGCAATATGAATAATATGAGGTATCAGGTCGGCCATAATTAACGTAGTATATTATTCCGATGTTGTTAAAATAAGCGGCTGTGATATTTGTCTTGCCCATGGTAGGCGTTACTTTCAGCCAGTATGAGCCGACAATGGTACCGCCGTAGATTGCCGCGCGGATTTCTACGGTTCCGTTTGACAAAGCCGTGACCTTTCCATTGGAATCGACGGTGGCGATTGAAGTGTTGCCACTTGACCAGGTGATGGCGCTGTTGGGAAGGTCATCTCCGCCGACGCTTGCCTTGAGCTGCAGTGTCCAGCCCACACCTATGTTGCTGTAATCGCCGGTGATGATGATGGACTGATCGCCGCTCATCACGGGTCGGATGGCTTTACCCAGTGATCTGGCGACGCTCTTTTTTGCAAAGGTACCATCAGGTTTTATAGATGCAAGATCATGATAATATGGTGTATTAAAACCAAAAGAGGAGAGATTTCCAGAAGGAATGTATGTATATGAACCGGATTCGAAGCCGGATCCGGAACCGGCTGAATAGGCAGGGATGAAAATAGAACGGGAAGAATATGCTCCCTTGCCGGAAATCCTGTAGCCGTTCACTCCATTTGCATAGACATACTCCCACGTAGTGAATTCGGAGTTGCACAGTGTGTTTATTTCGGATGACGTTGGCATACGCCAATCCCCTCCCCATGCTGCAGTTGCAGCATCCTGGAAAGTGCTGGCGTTTCTGTCCGGGAAGTCTGTAGTGTTGAATGACTTGGCGGTAGTGCCGTCAGATGCGAGCACCCATCCGTTGTCATCGCTGTTTCTGATACAGCCTTCTGTATAACCGTATGCGAAGTAGTAACCGGTATCGCCAAGGCTGGTGGCGCCGATGTTTTCAGTTGCCCACAGAGGTCCTCCTGCCCAG
>JAZLJK010000082.1:0-29530 GCA_045617865.1 Bacteroidales bacterium
CAATAGCAATCTTTGCGGCAAATCTCAAGAGAATACTGAAGATAATGGCATAAAATGGCCGAAATAACCTTATGGACTAAAATCAACGGCCTGAGAATCGAAAAAATGAAGGATGTCGAGAAATCTCGAACATCCTTCATTCGTGTTAATCTGAGAGGCCTTCGTGAGAAGCACCTTTTTCAGTGCCCTCCTTGATGAGCCACTCTCTTTTTTGTTTACAAGGCATTCCCTTGTTTGAAATTCATCATATCAGATTTTTTTCTAACTTTGAAGGCTTAATTTAGCCTGAATAGTAAAAATAATAACTATATCCTTCAGATTATGAGCTTTAAGTCATTCTGTACGAGCCTGATCATGGTCTTTACGATGCTGACTGCCCTGGGTGTGACCCCGGCTGCAGCCGAGACTGACCTTCAGGGCCGTACCATCACCGTGACCGTCTCAGACAAGCTGGGACCGGTACCCGGTGCCAACGTCGTAGTCGTAGGCGCCACCATCGGAGGCGCAACCGACGAAAATGGTGTGATCACTCTCTCTAAAGTTCCCGCCAACGCTGTTTTGGAGGTTTCTTTTGTGGGTTACATCACACAGAAAGTGAGTGTAGGCACAAGAGCTGCCGTCAAGGTGTTCCTTGAAGAGGACACGCAGAAGATTGACGAAGCTGTGGTTGTTGCCTACGGTCACCAGAAAAAAATCACAGTGACCGGAGCGATTGAGACGGTGTCGAACGAGCAGCTGGTCGAGACTCAGGTCCCCAACTTCGCCAGCGCTCTGGCAGGCCGTGTATCAGGCCTCACCACCATCCAGGAAAGCGGTCAGCCCGGTAATGATGCCATCACGGTTTATCTCCGCGGCCAGGGCACCACATCAAACAACACACCCCTCCTGCTGATTGACGGTGTACCTTCAGATGAGAAAGCCGACAAGCTCTCAATGCTGAACGTGAATGAGGTTGCCTCTGTGACAGTGCTCAAGGATGCATCATCAACCGCAATCTTCGGATCACGCGGTGCAAACGGTGTCATCCTCATCACAACCCGCCGAGGTGAGGCAGGAAAAAATGTGCTTTCGGCACAGTTCACCACCAGTGTGGCAGCACTTCACTTCCCCATGGACAGAGTCAATTCATGGGACTACGCGGCACTCAGGAACCAGGCACGCCTGAACGACGGTCTTCAGCCCGATTTCACACCCTATCAGATAGCAAAGCTGCGCGAGCAGGGCGGAGACCCGTTCTTCCCCAACCGCGACGTATATAAAGAGTCTATCAGGAAATTCGCTCCCACAGAGCGTTTCAACGTGGAGATCAGCGGCGGTTCGAAGAAGACCCGCTATTACACCAACGCCAATATCATCTACCAGGACGGTAACGCCCGCATCCTTCCCAAGAAGGTTCTGGGTTACAACTGTCAGTACAATATGTTGAGATACACCATCCGAAACAACTTCGACTTCAACATCAACGAAGATTTCAAGATGTCCCTCAACCTCTCAATCTACTTCCAGAGAACCACACAGCCCAATGGTGCAGATACAGGCGGTCTGTTCTATGCAGCACTCGCCACTCCTCCCAGCAACCCCGGTCCTCTTACAGCGGCAGGCTATACCGATTCAGAAGGCAATCCTGTTCCAGCAGGTGAAATTGTGGCCCGCAAAGGCACAACCTACCTGTCTTCATGGGCAGAGTGCAACCGTTCTGGATATTATACAAACACCAACTTCAGCCTTATCTCGCAGTTCTCTGCAGAATATGACCTCAGCAAGATTCTCAAGGGTCTGTCAGCCAAAGTGAATGTCGCATATAACGATTTCGCGGGCGGTGCACTGCTGGGTGTGATAAACGGTTACGATGCATATTCATATTACCAGGCAATGAATCCCGGTGAGAAATCATACTACATCCCCACCCGTATCAACACCAACGAGACATTCTCCATCGGAGAACGCCAGGTATACGGCAACCAGATGCTTATGCTGATGTTCACCGCCAACTACTTCCAGCAGTTCGGCGACCACACCGTATCGGCCATGGTATATGCTCAGAGCGACTCACGCATGGACAACACCATGAACAAGCTCTCCCCCACACGTTCATCACTGCCTCACAAATACGCAGGTATCTCAGGACGTGTGACATGGGACTACAAGAACAAGTACATGGCAGAGTTCAACGCCGGCTACAACGGTTCCGAGCAGTTTGCAAAAGACTACCGCTTCGGTTTCTTCCCTGCAGGTTCTGCAGGCTGGGTGGTAAGCAACGAGGAATTCATGAAGAACATCACCTGGCTTGACCTCCTGAAATTCCGCGGATCCGTTGGTCTCGTCGGCAATGACCAGCTCGGCGGCGAACGTTTCCTCTACTATTCTACAATCAGCCGCTCCGATGCAGGTATCTCAAGCAGCCTCAACAGCGGTGCCGGAGTTGTGATGTCATACATCGGCAACCCCACCATCAGCTGGGAGAACGTGCTCAAGCAGAACTACGCAGTTGAGTTGAAATTCTTCAAACACCTCACCGCCAGCGTCGACTACTTCACAGAATATTGCGGCAACAGGCTTTACATGCCCGCCTCACTGCCTCAGGCAAGCGGTCTGCAGAGCTCATCGATCCCCCGCCAGAATCTTGGCAAGTCGCGCAACCACGGTTATGAGATCGAGCTTGGCTGGGACAAGGAATTCAGCCAGAACTTCCACCTGAATGTCAGCGGACAGTATTCATACGCAAAGAGCAAGATACTCTACTGCGACGAGGTTGAACTCGACCCCACATACCTCTACCGCAAGCGCACTGAAGGCTTCATGCCCGGACAGCAGTGGGGATATTCAATCGACTACAGCAACGGCAACGGTTATATCAACACTCCTGAAGAGCTTGAGTGGGCAACAAACTCATACGACCTCGGCACTCCCCGTCTCGGCGACTTCCTTTACAAGGATGCCAACAATGACGGCAGAATCAACGAGCGTGACCTTGTCCCCATCAAATACAGCGCAATTCCTCTTGCAAGCTACGGATTCAACATCACAATGCAGTACAAGAGATTCGGCATGGTGGCACAGTTCAACGGTGTTGCAGGAGCTTCTGCATACCGTATGGGAATGGGTGTGTCTGAAAACCAGAGCTACGGTATCTACACCGACTACCACATGAAAGCATGGACAAAAGAGCGCTATGAGAACGGCGAGAAGATCGAATACCCCGCCCTCACAACGCAGACCACTTCAGTCAGTCTCCAGCAGAACGACTTCTTCATCAACAACCGCTCATACCTGCGTCTGAAGAACCTGACGTTCTCTTACTCACTTCCCCAGAACAACTTGTTCAAGTCTCTGGGTGTCTCTAGCGGAAACATCTACGTGTACGGCAACAACGTCTTCATCATCGACAACCAGAGAGTGAAGGCTGTGGATGCCGAAACTTCGGGACAGTCTGTCACTTATCCTCTGAACCGAACCTACACCCTCGGTCTGAACGTCAAATTCTAATCCTATCCGACTATGAAATTCAAACATATATTCGCAATACTTGCAACCGCAATGCTGGCGGTTTCTTGTGAGAAGGTTTCTGACTGGATTGAAAAACAGGACACAGGTGACCTTCAGTTCGATGAAATCTGGGTGGATGACAACTATGTTGAAGGCGTGCTGAACAACTGCTACACTTCAATACCCACAGGCGGCTGGTCATACGCCCTTCCTCTCTGGTCATTTACAGATGAAGGCTGGTCATCACAGGATGCAAGCAACGCCTGGGCCCTCATGACCTACAACGGCAGCTTCAATACAAACCAGTGGGTGGCCGACAGAGGCTGGTACTCAAATCTCATATACCGCATCAGAAACCTCAATGAATTCCTCCAGTACATCGTACTGCCGCAGACAGCTGTGAAGAACGATGAAAGCCGCGAGAGAATGACAGCTGAAGCATACGTTCTGCGTGCATACTATATGATGGAGCTCTTCAAGGCCTACGGCCCCCTCTACCTCTACAACATCGACGGCGAGACTCCACACGACGAGTATCTTCCGATGGTTACAGACCTCACCACAACATACGAGAACCTGCGCCGCGTAAGCGCCGAGGACTATGTGCGCTTCATCATTGCCGACTGCAACCGCGGTCTGGCTTCTGATGCGCTTCCCTGGAGAATCACCGTGGGCGGTGATGCCGGCCGTATGCACAAGGCTGTGGCCTGGGCGGTCAAGGCCAACGCAATGCTTTTCCTGGCAAGCCCTCTCTTCAACGACGGCAAGGACTATTGGGAAGAAGCATATCAGGTTCACAAAGAGGCGCTTGAACTGATCAAGGCCAACGGCTACGAACTCTTCACAGAGTGCACCAACACCAAGCTTTACGGCACATCAGGTGCAAATGCATACAAAGAGTATTACTGCTCATCTCCCGACTACAAACCCTCTCCCAAAGACAGAGAGACCATCTATGCATACGGTGGCGGCGGGGCAACTGCCGCTGGCAACTATATCGGTTCGAACCACAGCACCACCACGGGCTGCGGCACATGCCCCACTCAGGAGATTGTTGACTGCTACGAGACCATCGACGGCAAACCTGTGCTGGACCTTGCAAATCCCTACCAGGATGTCAATCACACCAAGCCCAACTTCAATCCGGACAACACTCTCTATGACGAGCAGGACCCCTATTCAAACCGCGATCCCAGATTCGAGGCCTGCATAATGCACCACGGAACTGTCTATACCTGGGACAAGGAATATGTGATGGACGTGTCTGCAACAGGCCGCAACCGCCGCAGCTCACTTCCTACAGATGTAGGTATGACACGCACCGGTTATTACTATTGCAAGGGCATCTCTCCCGACTGCACCATGAACAGTCAGAAGAACGGCCCCGGCTACCGTCAGTACAAACTCTCCGAGCTGATCCTCAACTTTGCGGAATGCGCATTCGAGGCCGGCCATGTCGAGGAGGCCCGCGAGGCAGTCAACGAAATCCGCGACCGCGTTTCAATGCCTGAGATTCCCGCCGGCCTTTCAGACGAGCAGTTCAAACTCAGGATGCTCAACGAGCGCCGCGTGGAGCTTGCATTTGAAGACACAAGGTACTTCGACCTCCGCCGCTGGTGCAAACCTTACGATGACATCCCCGGCATCAAGTACTTCTCTGCAATTGACGTCTCATACAGCAACGACTGGAGCGCCGCCACCTACACCAGAGTGGCGCTCAACGAAACTGAGCGTCACGGATATGAGTTCCAGTGCAAGCTGGTTCCCATCCCCAGGCAGGAGGCTTCAAATATGATGAGCATCACCGGCGTGAATTTCCAAAACCCCGGTTGGGATTAACATTTAATACTATTCGGATATGAAAATCAAACATATATTATCACTGATTCTGATGCTTATGGCCTGCGGCTTCACCGCCACGGCCCAGGAGCAGGTCAACGTCAAGGGCAAAGTTACCGACGAGTTCGGCAACCCGCTTTTCAACGCCCTGATTGTGAGTGAGAATGGTGTGAACAGATATGTCACCAATTCTGACGGTACATTTGACATGGAGATCCGCGACAAGAGTATTCTGGTCAAGGTGAGCATGACCGGCTACAAAGACCAGACATGCTTCATCCAGGATATCTTTGACGGTCAGGACACTATAGTGCTTGAGAGTGACGCCCAGAATGCTGACTCATACGTCGACATGGCTTTCTTCAAGACAAAGAAAAACCATATCACCGGTTCGGTTTCGACAGTGGGAGGAAGAGAGCTTGAAAAGACCCCTTCATACCGCTTCCAGGAAGCCATCCAGGGCAAGATCTTCGGACTTGGAACAATCGAGCACGACGCCAACCCGTCAATCTATGACGGTGTGCTGAACTATTACATCCGCGGTATCCACTCTCCCAACGGACAGACTATGTCACCGATAGTGATGGTGGACGGCGTGGTGGACAATGCATTCCTCGGCGGTACTCACGTGTTTACGTTCAACCCCCGCGAGATTGAATCCATCACCGTAATCCGCGATGCGGCAACCCAGGCATTCTACGGCCTCAATGCAGGCGACGGTATCATCTCCATCAAGACACGCCGCGGAGAGCAGGGCGAGCGCCGCATCCAGCTGGCATACGACCACTCGATCCGCACGATGGACACCGAATGGTATCATCCCTACACCGCGTACGAACATGCCATGATGAGAAACCAGGCGTGCGACAACGACGGTCTGAAGCATGCATTCTCAGACCAGGAGATTGCAATGTTCAAGGACGGTATCTATCCCGACAACAACTACTGGGATGAATATATGAACAGATACACCTCTCTTGACAAAGTGTACCTTTCACTCAACGGAGGTTCTGAATTCGTGACTTATATGTGCAACTTCCAGTGGATGCACACCGGCAATCTCTTCAAGATGCCCGAGCTGCACGAGCCCATGACATACAGGATGAACCCCGGCTCGGCAGACAACTTCCACGTAAGTTCGATCCTCGATGCAAAACTCAATTATTTCGTTTCGGCATCATTCACCCTCCGCGGTGACTTCCGTATCGAAAACGGTCTGGGTACAGCTGCAGGCGACCGTATGAGGGTCCGCTACGAGGATATGCTCCAGCACTGCCTGGTCGCAGCTCCCACCATCACATCGCTCTACGCTCCGGAAGGCTCGTACTACAACGGAAAAAACATCTCGTACATGCCTCTGTTCAGCAAGAACTCAACAATGACAGGTATCTGGGGCACATCCTACCCCACCAACCCCTACGGTGAGCTCACAAAATCCGGCAAGACCACTGAATACAGCACATACATCTACATGGACTCGAAGCTCCACTTCGACCTGTATATGATCACTCCCGGACTCAAGGGTGAGATCGGCTTTGCATTCCAGGGCGGCGGAAGCAAGGATATCGACTACGGTATCAACTATACGTCATATCAGGCTATGGACCTGAGCAACACAGCCTTCAGGCAGCTTGGCGATGAATACACCACAAGAGGTTATTCAAAGTATTACAGTTTCTGCTACAACTACCAGTATCACGCAAAACTGTTCTACGAGAAATATTTCGGCAAGGACCATTACCTCAGCGCAACTGCTCTGGGTGACCACCGCGAAAGTATCTCCGGTGATATCGGAGGTATGAACAACATCCCCTACCGTGTCGAGAACTGGGGTCTGAATGCAGTCTACGCATATAAAGACAAATACATTGTAAACGGAAGCCTCGGTTATGCAGGTTCCGGAGAATTCCCCGCAAGCCACCGTTTCTTCGCAACTCCCGGCATCGGTGCCGCATGGGTTGTGACCAACGAAGATTTCCTTAAAGGCAACAACTTCCTTACATATCTGAAGCTTCGCGGAAGCTACGGAGTCACTCCGCGACTCTACTTCAACCAGGGACGTTTTGCATACAACGCAAGCGTGAGTGTTGGCAGCTGGGACCGCGGCTATATGGGCAACCCCAATCTCGAGCCCGAGAAGGTCAAGGGACTTGATGCAGGTATCGACCTCACTCTGTTCAACAGCCTCAGCGTATCAGCTTCAATCTACAAGGAGAATATGGACAATGCCTATATCCACTCCACAAAGCTCATCCCTGTGTTCCAGGGCATAGACCTCAGCAACTACACAAACCGCAATGCCGGCAAGTTCGAGAATCACGGATATGAGGTGTCTGTAGACTACCGCAAGCAGCTCTCAAAGAACTTCACCTTCTGGGCAGGTGCCGCAACATGGACCAACCACAACACCATCATAGACATCGGTGAGCTTCCCGCAGACGAAACTTACTACGACCGCTACACTTCAGAGGGCCACTCATACGGAAGTGCCAGATATTTCCAGATCGACTACGAAAACAGCACATCCGGCAACGGTCTGTTCAACTCTCAGGAAGAGATTGACAACTGCGGTCTGGACATGTCGCAGATCAAAGTCACACGCCCCGGAGACTTCCGCTACAAAGACCTCAACGGAGACGGCATGATCACCACCAAGGACCTGGCCACTTACAAATACAGCTCTGTTCCCGAGCAGTTCTATTCTTTCAATCTCGGATTCCGCGTGAAGAGAGTCGAGGTGAGCGCACTGTTCTACGGCGCATCCAAGTTTGTATGCAGCCTTGCCAACAGTTATTCGTTCGGCTTCATGAACGACGGCGTATACTCTGACCTGCACGCTCATGCATGGACCCCTGAAAGATATGCCAACGGTGAACTCATCGACGCCCCCGCGCTTTCGATGTCAAACTGCGCAAGCTACGAAAACAACGACTACTATCTCCGTGACGGCGACTTCCTCAAGCTGAAGAACGTGGAGATTGCATGGACGATGCCCCAGAACTGGGCGAAGGGCATGCATGCACAGGAAATCAGAGTTGCCCTGCAGGGACAAAACCTCTTCACCTGGGACAAGCTTCCTTCAGCATACATCGACCCCGAGGTGGGCTCGCTCGGCTCTTTCCAGCCTATGAAGTGCGTGAACGCTTCTCTTAATCTTACATTCTAACAGGAGAACAAGAAAATGAAAAAAATATACTCATTCATTTTTGCTCTTGCAGCATCTTTCATTACACTGACTTCTTGCGTGGGCAGCCTGGATCCCGAGCCCTACGGACTGGTGGACATGGACCTCATCTGGACCAAGTACAACTACACCAAGTCGTATGTCGACCTCATTGCAGGCGCCAACTGGAATGGTGATTTCGGTGAGACCGCAGCATACTGCGACGAAGCGCAGCACGTTGTCGACCGCACGTCAGGCAACTATTACAAATGGATTGCATCAGACTTCAATGCCGTGAACTTCATGCTTTCCGGAGGCTATGCAGCAAATTACAAGAACATCCGCACCTGCACATACTACATCAACAACGAGCACCGCATCGCATACGACGGTCTCAGGGAGGATGAGCGCACAATGTGGCTTGTAAAGGCTCATTTCTGCCGTGCATGGCACTATTTCGAGCTTATGCGCCACTATGGGCAGGCTGTCATCTTCACTGAAGTTTATGACACCGACGAAACTTTCACAAGCGTGAAGCTCAACACTGTCGAGGAGATTGCAGATTTCATCATCTCAGAGCTTGACTGGTGCCTCGAGCAGCCTGAAAATGAAAAATCACCGTATGCATTCCGCTGGAAGCTCAGCAACAGCGAATACGGTGCGCTGAACCGCGGTTTCGCCTGGGTGCTCAAAGCCCGCACAGCCCTTTATGCAGCCAGCCCTCTGTTTTACGAGGAAGGCAGCAAGTACACCTGGGAATATGCATATCAGATCAACAAGGATGCAGTGGATGCACTGCTTGCGCACGACCACAAGCTCTTCACACTGCAGCCGCAGGACAACTATGCTTTCAACAGCTATGACTACTACCACGTATATCCTGCAGGAGATGTCAGCCGAAGCATCGACAAGGAGACCATCCTTGCCGGAACAGCCGGCCTGAACATGTGGCAGGACAACGGTCTGCCCACCACCAAAGGCCAGAAGAGCTGCGGTTTCTGCCCCACTCAGGAAATGGTTGATGCATACGAGACCATCGACGGCGAACCCGTCCTTGACCTTGAGAACCCCTATGCCGACGAAGATCACCTTGTTCCCAACTACAACAAGAAAAGTATCTACGACAAGCAGAACCCTTACGCAAACCGCGATCCCCGCTTCTACGCATCCATCTTCTACAACGAATCACCCCGCTTCATTGCAAAGCCTGATTCACTTGTAATCTACACATACGAGGGCGGCAACTGCGCGATTTCAGAGGCTCCTACAGAGGTGTTCAACACCCGTACCGGATATTATCTCAGAAAATATCACCAGACATCTTCTGACGAGGACGGCAACTACGACGGCCGTCTGCACGTGGCACACATGTCAGAGATGTACCTGAACCTGGCCGAGTGTGCATGCGAGGCAGGTCATATCAGCGAGGCGCTGGATGCAGTCAATATGGTGCGCGAGCGCGTGAACATGCCTATCATCGAAGAAGGCATCGACCAGAACTACCTGCGCCTGCGTATCCGCAACGAGCGCCGCGTGGAACTTGCTTATGAAAACTTCCGCTTCTGGGATGTACGCCGCTGGAAGATCATCGATCAGACAGAGGAACATGTCACCGGTATGAAGATCACCAAGGAAAAGGACGGCAGCTACACCTACACCCGCTTTGCCCTCGGAGAGAGAATCGGCAAGGGTCAGGACAAGTACCTGTTCTTCCCCATGGATGAAGACGAGGTCAACAAGATGAAGGAGCTGACCGGCGACGACTGGCAGACTCCCGGCTGGTAGGCCACCTGGAGCGCCCGCCGCAGACATGGCCGGCTGTAGCCGCAGCCGTGGCGCATACACCGCTGACTATCAAATACTTACCATAAACCGCCCCCTGGAAATCCGAGGGGCGGTTTTCGTTATATCACTGACTATCAACCACTTCCCCGCCACGCTGTGCTGCCGGATTGCAATGTGCACGTCATGTTTAAGAATTTTTAGGTACTATGTGATACAAGGTATTAAAGTTTATTTATATATTTGCATCACATAATATCTAATGAAATGAAAAAGACTGTTTCAGCTGCAATTGGCAGCAAGAACTTCATCATCGACGAAGACGCATACTCTCGTCTTGACACATACCTCAAAGCCTTCCGCAGCCGTCTGGGCTCATCTGTGGGCGCAGATGACATAATGCGCGACCTTGAAGACCGCATATCCGAGCTGCTGGCCGGCCACGTCCGTCCCGACGGCGGAGTGGTGACCCTTGACATGATAGAAATCATCGCCAGCCAGATAGGGATGCCCGACAGCACAACTTCGGGCGGCCCGTCAGCAGGTCAGTCATACAGTTATGCAGGCAGCCCTGTATCCGGGAAGAAAGCCAGACGTAAATTTTACCGCGACCCCGACAGACGCTCCATCGCAGGTGTGTGCAGCGGTCTGGCAGAATATACCGACACCGACCTCACCATCATCCGCATCATTGCAGTGATACTGCTTCTCGCGGGCAGCTGCGGATTCTGGATCTACCTCGTGTTCTGGCTTGTGGCACCTCTTGCCAAGACTCCCACAGAGAAGTGCGAGCTTCGCGGCCTGGAGCCCACTTACGAAAACCTTTCCCAGTTCTCAAACGACTAGCACGGCATTATGGAGAACATCACTGAAAATGTACGCTCTCAGATGCGGAAAGGGGTGCTGGAATACTGCATCCTCTCCATTCTGGCAAAAGAGGACGCCTACCCTTCTTCAATCATCACGCGCCTGAAAGACGCCAACATGATTGTGGTGGAGGGGACCATATACCCGCTGCTGATAAGACAGAAAAACCAGGGGCTGCTCTCTTACCGCTGGGAAGAGTCACCGCAGGGCCCGCCGCGCAAATACTACACCCTGACAGACAAGGGGCGCGAGATGCTGTCGCTGATGGACACCGCCTGGAAAGACCTTGTCGACACTATTGACGGACTCAAGAAGTAAAACATCATGAAAAAGACCGAACAAGTCAATATCGGAGGCTATGCCTTCAGCGTTGACACCGAATCATATAACCTTATCAGAAGCTATCTCGACAACCTGACTGCATTCTATTCCGGGAATGAAGACGGGGCTGAAATCGTGGCAGGGATAGAGGAGCGCATGGCCGAGCTGCTGCTTGACCGCTGCGGAGAAGGCACTGTCGTCTCAGCCTCCGATGCAGACTATGTCATAGGAATCCTGGGCACTCCCCAGAACTTTGCGGGGGATGGCGGTGAGCAGCCCAGTATGCCTAAGGCAGGACCGTCTGTGAAGAAACGCCTCTACCGCGACATCACAAACAAGCAGATTTCAGGTGTGTGCAGCGGTCTGGCAGCCTACCTCAACCTGGACGTCTTCCTTATCAGGCTTCTCTTCGTGCTGATTTTCCTGGCATCATTCGCACTTGACGAAGCAGTGCTGGCAGTGCCTCTGGCATATTTCATAATTGCACTTGTGATGCCCAAGGCCGACACTGTCCAGAAGATGTGCGAGCTCAAGGGTGAAGGATGTTCATATTCCGACGTAGAGAACCAGCTGCGCAGCCAGAAGGTGAAACCCTCACGGCCTGCCGGCAGTGCGCTGGGCCGCATCCTGGGCATCATCTTCGGCATGCTTCTCTTCATAAGCGGGCTCAGCTTCCTCTTCGGAGGAGCCGTGCTGTTTGCAATCCCGGCCAAGCTGCCGGCTTTCACAGGGCTGATCGCAGAAATTGCAGAAGAGATAAGTGAGACATTCAACATAGCCTCGCTGCCACACTTCAGGATGGCAACCATTGTCTTTGCTGCAGTCTCATACGCAATCCCGTGCCTGCTGGCGATCTATGCCGGCATCCTGCTGACATTCAATCTCAAGTCGCCAAAATGGCACCCGGGGCTGATCATGCTGCTGATATGGATCGTGGCGGTCGTGGGTCTGGCATTCCTCCTCACCGGAGACTTGCTGAACCTCGCCAACTTCAAGCTGCTTGACATATAAAGTAAAACTGGGCTCTCCGGCAAGCGGAAAGCCCAGTTTTATTGATGCATCAAAGGCAGAGATTATTTCTTCTTGCCGAGGATACCGCCGAGGATTGATGTTGCAGCACCAAGGACTGAGCCCTTTGATGAAGCACCTGTACCTGTGAGGCCCATGATGATGTCCTTGAGGTCTACATCACCGTCACCGTCCTGATCTTTGAGGCACTGTGAAACTTTTCCTACAACGTTGGGGATGATGGATGTGGCACTGCTTGTCTGAGCTGTGTTGAGACCGAGCTTGCTTGCGATGTTGCCTGCGAAGAGCTTGCCTGCAAGAGCTGTGACAGGGCTTGAAGCGGCTGCAGTCTTGCCTGATACGAGGGCTTTGATTGCGTCGATGCCGCCTGCCTGGGTTGCAGTCTGCTTGAGGCTGCCGAGGATAGAGTCTGAAAGACCGTTTACAACCTGATTCTTAAGGTTCTCGGGTACCTGAATGTTACCTGCGAGGTTCTTTACTGAACCTGCAATGATGTCCTGGATGTTCATAGTATTGATTTTTAAATTGTTGGTGTCTGATTGATGGTTACAGTTTCAGCACTGCCATGAATGCGCTCTGTGGCACCTCCACGTTGCCTACCTGACGCATGCGCTTCTTGCCCTGTTTCTGCTTTTCGAGGAGCTTGCGCTTACGGGTGATGTCACCTCCGTAGCACTTGGCTGTCACATCCTTGCGCACCGCCTTCACTGTCTCGCGGGCGATGATCTTGGCGCCGATGGCGGCCTGGATTGCTATCTCGAACTGCTGGCGTGGAATCAGGTCCTTGAGCTTCTCGCACATCCTGCGGCCGAAATCGTATGCATGGTCGCGGTGGATGAGGCTTGAAAGTGCATCCACCTGCTCTCCGTTGAGGAGTATGTCAAGCTTAACGAGGTCGGCGTCCTTGTAGCCTATGATATGGTAGTCAAATGAAGCGTAGCCCTTTGATATGGACTTGAGCTTGTCGTAGAAGTCAAACACAATCTCTGCAAGGGGCATGTCGTAGTTGAGCTCCACGCGGTCGGCGGTGATGAAGTGCTGGCTCACCAGTGTGCCGCGCTTGTCAAGGCACAGCTTCATGATGGGACCGAAGAAATCACTGCGCGAGATTATCTGGGCGCGGATATAAGGCTCTTCTATCTTGTCGATGAGTGTGGGGGCGGGAAGTCCTGAAGGATTGTGGACATTCACTATCTCGTGCTGCGTGGTATATACCTTATACGACACGTTGGGCACAGTGGTGATGACATCCATGTCAAACTCACGGTAGAGCCTCTCCTGCACAATCTCGAGGTGCAGCAGCCCCAGGAATCCGCAGCGGAAGCCGAATCCCAGCGCAAGCGAGCTCTCCGGCTCGAACACCAGCGAGGCATCGTTGAGCTGGAGCTTCTCGAGCGAGGCGCGCAGGTCTTCGTACTGGTCGGCCTCGACGGGATAGACACCGGCGAAAAGCATGGGCTTCACCTCTTCGAAGCCGGCGATGGACTCGGCACAGGGGCGCTCGACATGGGTTATGGTATCACCCACCTTCACATCCACCGCGCTCTTGATGCCTGATATGATATAGCCCACACTGCCACATTCGATGGTCTTGCGGGGCGAAAGCTTCATCTTGAGTGAACCGACCTCGTCGGCCTGGTACTCCTTGCCGGTGTTCACAAACTTGACTGTGTCACCTGTGGAGATGGAGCCGTTGAAAACCTTGAAATATGCTATGATGCCGCGGAACGGGTTGAACACGCTGTCGAAGATAAGGGCCTGAAGCGGAGCGTCGGGATCTCCCACAGGTGCGGGAATCCTCTCCACAATGCGGTCCAGAATATCACTGATGCCCTCTCCTGTCTTGGCGCTGGCAAGCAGCACGTCGGAAGGGTCGCAGCCCAGCAGGTCCACCACCTGGTCGCGCACCACATCCACCATCGCCGCATCCATGTCAATCTTGTTCAGCACCGGAATGATTTCCAGGTTGTGCTCTATGGCAAGATAGAGATTGGATATCGTCTGTGCCTGGATGCCCTGGGTGGCATCAACCACCAGAAGCGCTCCCTCGCACGATGCAATGGCACGTGAAACCTCGTATGAAAAGTCCACATGACCCGGAGTGTCGATGAGGTTGAGGATATACTGCTCTCCCCTGTATGCATACTCCATCTGGATGGCGTGGCTCTTTATGGTGATACCTTTCTCTTTCTCAAGATCCATCGAATCAAGAACCTGAGCTTCCATCTCACGCTCGTCAAGAGTCTTTGTGTATTCCAGCATACGGTCGGCCAGAGTGCTTTTTCCGTGGTCGATATGTGCTATTATGCAGAAGTTCCTGATGTTTTTCATATAAATAAGTCGTCTTCAGATGCAAATATACACTAAAAATCGTTATTTTTGCAGATTGTACGACAAATGACAAATATCATATAAACACATACCAAATGAACAAAATTTCTACAATGAATCTGGCGGCGGACAACATCCGTATTCTTGCTGCCTCTATGGTTGAAAAAGCGAATTCAGGCCACCCGGGCGGAGCCATGGGCGGTGCCGACTTCATCAATGTGCTCTTCTCTGAATTTCTCGTGTACGATCCCGAGAACCCCAGTTGGGAAGGCCGTGACCGCTTCTTCCTCGATCCCGGTCACATGTCACCCATGCTCTACTCAACCCTTGCCCTCACCGGCAAGTTCAAGATGAAAGAGCTGGCGGCATTCCGTCAGTGGGGCAGCCCCACACCCGGTCACCCCGAGGTCTGCGTGGAGCGCGGCATCGAAAACACTTCAGGTCCCCTCGGACAGGGCCACACATTCGCAGTGGGTGCAGCCATCGCAGCCAAATTCCTGAAAGCTCGTTTGGGTGAGGTGATGAACCAGACCATCTATGCATACATCTCTGACGGCGGCATCCAGGAAGAGATCTCACAGGGTGCTGGCCGTATCGCAGGCCACCTCGGACTGGACAACCTCATCATGTTCTACGACTCCAACGACATCCAGCTCTCAACAGAGACCAAAGCCGTTACAAGCGAGGATGTTGCAAAGAAATACACAGCCTGGGGCTGGAAAGTATACGAAATCGACGGTAACGACGTCAAGCAGATCCGCGCCGCTCTCAAGAAGGCTCAGGCAGTTAAAGACGCTCCCACACTCATCATCGGTCACACCGTAATGGGCAAGGGCGCCCTGAAGGCCGACGGCTCAAGCTATGAGAACTGCTGCGCAACCCACGGTGCACCTCTCGGCGGCGACGCATACGTCAACACCATCAAGAACCTTGGCGGTGACCCCGAGAACCCCTTCAAGGTATTCCCTCTCGTGAAGAGACTCTACAACCGTCGCAAGAAAGCCCTCATGGAGATTGTTGCCGAGCGCAAGGCTGCCAAAGAGGCCTGGGCAAAGGCAAATCCCGACAAGGCTGCCAAGATGGAGAAATGGTTCAGCGGCGCCGCTCCCGAAATAGACTGGAGCGCAGTAAGCCAGAAAGCAGGTGCTGCAACACGCGCAGCCAGCGCAACTGTACTGGGTGTGCTCGCAGAGCAGGTTGAGAACATGGTTGTGGCTTCTGCCGACCTCAGCAACTCAGACAAGACCGACGGCTTCCTCAAGAAGACCCACGCATTCACCAAAGGTGACTTCAGCGGTGCATTCTTCCAGGCAGGTGTGGCAGAGCTCACAATGGCATGCTGCTGCCTCGGTATGGCACTCCACGGCGGTGTGATCCCCGCTTGCGCAACATTCTTCGTATTCTCAGACTACATGAAACCCGCAGTCCGCATGGCAGCTCTCATGGAGACTCCCGTCAAGTTCATCTGGACTCACGATGCATTCCGCGTAGGTGAAGACGGTCCCACTCACGAGCCCGTAGAGCAGGAAGCTCAGATCCGCCTCATGGAGAAGCTCAAGAACCACCACGGCAAGAACTCAGCCCTCGTGCTCCGTCCCGCAGATGCAGAAGAGACCACAGCATGCTGGCGCCTTGCAATGGAGAACACATCAACTCCTTCATGCCTGATCCTGTCACGCCAGAATATCGCCAACCTCCCCGAGGGCAACGACTACAGCCAGGCAGCCAACGGTGCATACGTTGTTGCAGGCAGCGCCGAGAAGCCCGATGTAGTGCTGGTTGCCTCAGGCAGTGAGGTTTCAACCCTCGTTGCAAGTGCAGCTCTTCTCAAAGCCGACGGCATCAAGGTACGCGTGGTGTCTGCTCCTTCAGAGGGACTCTTCCGCAGCCAGAGCAAGGCATACCAGAACGGCGTCATCCCCGCAAATGCAAAGGTATTCGGCCTCACAGCCGGTCTGCCCGTAAACCTGCAGGGTCTTGTTGGTGCCAACGGTATGGTCTACGGCCTTGAGTCATTCGGTTTCTCTGCTCCCTACAAGGTGCTCGACGAGAAACTCGGCTTCACTCCCGGTAACATCTACAATCAGGTGAAAGCTTTCCTCAAGAAATAATCTCTGACTTTATGATAATTGAAGACGGCGCCCGCAAAAGGCGCCGTCTTTTATATTCGTGTTATCCCTCACGGGCCGACAGGCGGGTGGCGGGAATGTCAGCACGATAGCAAACGGTACCTGGGTTCGGCCACAGATGGATACGGCATAACTGTCGGCCGAAAAACGGAAATTGTATACTGATAACCATACCGAAGCGTGACAACTTGTATTTCTGATGCTAAAACGAATTAGTAATTCTGATGGACGGAAGAATGTCATCTGTCCCGCAGGACGGTGGTGCGGGATGACGGGAACCGATGGCGTCCGGACACTGAAAAATCAGCCACAGAAAGCACTGAAAAGGCTTTGTAACACGTTTTTATCAAAAATTTGATTATCTTTGTGCGATTATGCACATATAAAAAGCGAATACTAATATCACACACATGTTATTCAAGTCTAACTTTTTGAAATTCCTTGCTGTATTTGTACTGCTGCTCGGTTTTGCCGCACAGGGTCATGCCGTGACAGAGACAGATGTCCAAGGTCGTACCATCACTGTGATTGTTTCCGACGTCCTCGGCCCCATCCCCGGCGCGAATGTGCTTGTGAAGGGAACCCAGATCGGAGGTTTTGCAGATGCAGATGGTCGCATCACACTCTCCAAAGTACCTGCAAACGCAGTGCTTGAAGTGTCTTTTGTGGGTTATAAGACCCAGACCGTTACAGTAGGTTCAAGAGCAGAGATCCGCGTGAACCTTGTTGAAGACAACGAGGCCATCGACGAGTCCATCGTAGTTGCCTACGGTCATCAGAAAAAAGTTACAATGACTGGTGCGGTTGGAACCGTAAAAAACGAGCAGCTCATTGAGACTCAGGTTCCTAACTTCGCCAACGCCCTTGCCGGACGTGTCACAGGACTCACCACCATCCAGAACAGCGGCCAGCCCGGCAACGATATGGTGGACATATACATCCGCGGCCAAGGCACCTCTTCGAACAGCAAGCCCCTGCTGCTCATCGACGGTGTCCCTTCAGACGAAACAGCCGACAACCTCGGTATGCTTGACGTGAACGAGGTTGCATCCGTAACCATCCTGAAGGATGCCGCTTCGACCGCAGTGTTCGGTTCACGCGGCGCGAACGGCGTTATCCTCATCACCACACGCCGCGGTGAGGCAGGACGCAACATCCTCACTGCACAGGCCACATTCAGCGTAGCGTCAATGCACTTCCCCTGGACCAGAGTCCACTCATGGGAGCATGCAGCACTCCGCAACCAGGCCCGCATCAACGACGGTGACGAGCCCGAATTCAGCCCCTACATGATTGCAAAATACCGCGAGCAGGCAGGCGACGCCTTCTATCCCGACCGCGACATGTATAAAGAGTCTTTCAAGACATTCGCCCCCACAGAGCGTATATCACTCAACATCGAGGGCGGTTCGAAGAGGACCCGCTACTTCGCAAACGCCAACATCATGGACCAGACAGGTAACGTGAAGAGCCTCTCACGCGAGCAGCTGAGCTATAACGCCCAGTTCCACATGATCAGGTACACAATCCGTAACAACCTGGATTTCAACCTCTCTGACGATCTGAAACTGGCTGTCACCCTGTCTACTTATTTCCAGAAGATGAGCGAGCCCGCAGGAGGAATCGACATATTCGGCACTGCCATGAACACTCCGCCCACCAACCCCGGTCCTGTGACCCTTCCCGGATATACCGACAAGGATGGCAACAAAGTACCTGCAGGTGAGGTGGTTGCAATCAGCGGCACAAACTCCACTTCTTCATGGGCACAGATCAACCGCACCGGTTACACATTCGATACAGAGTTCAACCTCTACTCACAGCTGGCTGTGGAATACGACCTCCACAAGATTCTGAAAGGTCTCACAGCAAAGGCGAATGTGGCCTACAACGACGATGACGGTGCATACCTCTACGGCCGCCAGGCAAGCTACGATGCTTATTCATTCAATGTTGCCACCAACCCCGCAGAGAAATCATACTATATCGGCACCCGTGTAAACCAGAACGAGACTCTGCAGATGAGCCGTTCTCCTTACGGCAACCAGATGCTCCAGCTGCACTTCATCATGAACTACGACCAGCAGTTCGGCAAGAACACAGTGGGTGCAATGGCATTCTGGCAGCTCGAGACCCAGATCAAGCCCGGTGACGGCGGCGCGCTCGACCGCGACCACCTTCCCTACCGCTACGCAGGAGTTTCAGGACGTGTGACCTGGAACTACGACCTGCGCTACCTTGCAGAGTTTGACTTCGGATACAACGGTTCCGAACAGTTCTCTCCCGAGAACCGGTTCGGTTTCTTCCCTGCAGCATCTGCAGGCTGGGTGCTCAGCAACGAAGAGTTCCTCAAGAACAACGAGAAGATAGACCTTCTGAAACTCCGTGCATCTGTGGGTCTGGTAGGTAACGACCGCCTCGGTTCACGCTTCCTGTTCTATCCTCAGATCACAAATGCCGGACTGGGTGCAATTCCTTCTCTCAACAACGGCATCGGAGTTTACCAGATGTATGTCGGCAACCCCGACGCACAGTGGGAGAAAGTCTTGAAGCAGAATTACGCAATCGAGTTCGACTTCCTCGAAGACTTCCACACTCAGTTGGATGTATTCTTCGAGGAGTGCAAGAACCGCGTATATGTACCTCAGTCAGTACCCATGATCGGCGGTATCTCATCAGCTGACCTTCCCAAGCTCAATATCGGACACACCATCAACCGTGGTTTCGAATTCGAGTTCGGCTGGAAACACAAGTTCAGCGACAAGTTCATGCTTGATGTGAGCGGCCAGTATTCACATGCAAAGAACACAATCCTCTACTGCGACGAGGCAGAGCTCGACAGCTCATATCTCTACCGCAAACGCACAGAAGGCTTCGTGGCCGGACAGTGCTGGGGTTACGAAATCGACTACAGCAACGGCAACGGCTACATCAACACTCCTGAAGAACTCGAGTGGGCAACCGGAGCATACGACATCGGAACTCCCCGCCTCGGTGACTTCAAATACAGGGATGCCAACAACGACGGCAAGATCAACGACCGTGACCTCTGCCCCATCGGCAACAGCAAGCTTCCTGTAGGTGTGTTCGGATTCAATGTCGAGGCCAAGTTCAGACGCGTTGCAATCTCGACACAGTTCAACGGTATGACAAAAGTGTCTGCATACCGCCAGGGACTCGGTGTGACAGAGCAGGGTATCGTGGGTTCATACACCGACTACCACCTCAACGCATGGACCAAGGAGCGTTATGAGAACGGTGAGAAGATTTCTTATCCCGCCCTCAGCACAATCTCAGGTCCCAGCTACTGCCAGAACTCGTTCTTCATCAACAACAGGTCTTACCTGCGTCTGAAGAACGTGCAGATTGCATACTCAATCCCCAACGACGCCCCGATCATCAAATCGCTCGGCATCTCTGGAGCAAGCCTGTTCATTTACGGTAACAACATCTTCATCATCGATGCACAGAGGGTGAAGGCTGTGGATGCCGAAACAGACGGTACAAGCGTATCTTACCCTCTTAACAGGACATACTCAATCGGTCTGAACGTCAAATTCTAACAGGATACAGCCATGAAAAAATATACATTGATCTATTTCTTGATTGCAATGCTTGCCTGCACATCATGCAAGGCAGTGAGCGACTGGCTTCAGATGGATGATGACGGAAGCATCACCTACGCAATGATCTGGAGCGATGAAAACAATGTCGAGGGCGCACTCAACGTCTGCTACATTGGAATTCCGGTAAAAGGTTTCGAATACGGAGAGCCTCTGTTCGCATTCACCGACGACGGATGGTCATCGAACGACGGCCAGGGCGATATCGCACAGTTCATGTATTCAGGCAACTACAGCGCAGAAAGCCATCCTCTCAACAGTTACTATGCTTCGTATCTGCAGAAAATACGCTACATCAACCAGTTCCTTGAGAAAATATACTTGAAGAACGACGACGGCAGCTATTACGCAAAATGCGAGTCGGATGACATCCGCGACAGATTCTATGCAGAAGCACACGTGCTGCGCGCATATTACATGACAGAGCTTTTCAAATGGTACGGGCCTCTGCCCATCCTCGATTATGTGGCAGATGCCAGCACCACTTACGAGAAAGTCCGCCGCGCGACAGTCGATGAATATGTACAGTTCATAATGGATGACCTCAAGATCGGTATGGACTCGCAGAACCTTCCCTGGCGCACAAAGCTCGGCACAGATGCGATGCGCACCCACAAGGCTCTTGCGGTTGCCCTCCAGTCTACAGTGACAATGATGGCGGCCAGCCCCCTGTACAATCCCGACAACAAGGCTGAGCTCTGGGAGACTGCATATCAGTACACAAAGAATGCGGTTGACTCCCTCAAGGCCAACGGTTATGAGCTCTTCACCACCTGCACCCGCGAGAAGGTGTACGGAAAGAGCTCGGCTGCAGCATACCGCCAGTACTACTGCACCACTATGACCTATACATCGGCCCCCACCGACAAGGAGACAATCTATTGCCACAACAACACAGGCACTCAGATCTGCGGTACCAACTATATCGGATCTGACCTTATCAACACCACCGCATGCGGCACCTGCCCCACCCAGGAGCTTGTAGACTGCTTCGAGACCATCGACGGTGTGCCCGTGCTTGACCTGGCAAATCCCTACAAGGACGAGAAACATCTCCAGCCCAACTTCAATCCTGAGAACAAGCTCTACAACGACCAGGATCCCTACGAAAACCGCGACCCGCGTCTGGACCAGGTTGTCCTGCACCACGGCAGCACTTACACCTGGGACAAGGAGCGCGTGCTGGATGTGACTGCAACAGGATTGAATGCACGCACCACCACCACTTCAGACAAGACCCACTCACGTACAGGTTATTACTATTGCAAGACCGTTCCGCCCAACAGCGCGGCCAACTCACCTCTTGCAAGCGTTTCCTACAAGCAGTACACTCTTTCCGAGCTGCTGCTCAACCTGGCTGAATGCGCAGCGCAGAGCGGCCACACACAGGACGCATACGATGCAGTGAACGAAGTGCGCGACCGCGTCAGCATGCCTGCCCTTCCGCAGGGCCTTTCAAAGGATATGCTCCTGCTCCGCATCAAGAACGAGCGCCGCGTCGAGCTGTCATGCGGAGAAAACCGCTACTTTGACGTGCGCCGCTGGCACAAGGCAGATGAGGACATGAGCGCTGAGAATAAATATTTCACAGGCGTGGACATCACCTACAATGCAGACAGCACAGTGTTCTACTACAAGCGTGTCTCTGTCCGCGACAGCGAACGCTTCGGATATGAAGCCAAGTGCAAGCTGCTTCCCATCCCCAAGACCGAGGCCTCTATGCTTCTCAACATCACAGGTGAAGACATGCAGAATCCCGGATGGTAAACCTCTAATATGATCATGAAGAATATGAAACTTGCAAAATATATATTGTCTGCAGCACTGCTTGCAGCAGGGTTTACCGGCCTGAGGGCTCAGGACGACCTGATTCTGAACATCAAGGGCAAGGTGCTTGACGAATTCGGCCAGCCCATCTACAACGCACTGGTGGTGACTGAGAACGAAGACAACGAGTATCTCACCAACCGCGACGGTTCATTCGACTTCCGCATAACGGACGGAAGCCACATGGTGAAGGTCATCGCCACCGGATACAAAGACAAATGGGTCCGCATCAACGACATCATGGACAGCGAGAGTGCCATCGATATGGAATACGACTCTGCAAAAGCCGACGAGATGGTCAACATCGGTTTCTTTGAAGTACGCCGCAACGACATCACAGGTTCTGTTTCAACAGCAAGCGGAAAAGAGCTGCAGCGCAGCCCCACACTCCGTTTCGACGAGTCACTCGTGGGCCGTCTCCTGGGTCTCGAGGCACAGGAACTGAACGGCAACCCCTGTATGAATGTCCTCAGCACAGTGACATCTGTAAAGAACATGACATTCAACATCCGTGGCGCACACTCAATCAACTACAACAACAGCCAGAGTCTGGGTTATCCCGGATATACCCTGATCATCGACGGTGTGATGTACAAGAGCTCCGACTTCGACGCCTACGGCTTCTCTTTCCTGAACCCCAGGGAGATCGAGTCTGTCACAGTGCTCCGTGATGCCGCAACCCAGGCGATATTCGGTATCGGCGCCAGCGACGGTGTGCTCAACATCATCACAAAGCGCGGCCACCAGGGAGAACCCCGCGTGACAGTAAGCTACGACCACACTCTGCGCCAGCCTTCTACTGAGAGATACGTCCCCTACAGTTCATACGACCACGCAATGATGCGCAACCAGGCTGCCCTCAACGACGGCCTCAAGCCCATTTTCACTGAAGAGGAGATGGCATGGATGAAGACCGAAAACCGCGACTGGTACAACGAATATCTGAAGCCCTTCTCACAGATGGACCGCGCGTTCCTGCAGATAGGCGGCGGCTCTGAGAATGTCCATTACATGGCCAACCTCGGCTACACCCACACAAACCCTCTCTACAATATCCCCGAGGGAGCAAATCCCGGATATAAGATTGGAGCCAGCGAATGCAACTACTTCCATCTGGCATCAAACCTCGATGCAAAGCTCAACCATTTCGTATCTGTGGAATTCACCCTCAGAAGCGACTTCAAGATTGAGAACGGTCTGGGTACTGCAGCGAATATGAGCTACCGTATCGACAACGCCGACTTCTACCAGCATATCCTCGTATATGCCCCCACAATGAGGTATATGACAATGCCCGAGGGAACATACGTCGAGGGATACAACGTCGGCGGATATCCCGTATTCAGCCAGAATGCCACAATGGCCGGCCTCTATGGTGCACAGTATCCCATCAACCCTTACGGTGAGATGGCGATGTCAGGCTATGCAAACGCATACTCGACATTCATCCATATGGACACTAAGGTCAACTTCGACCTCTATATGATTGCAGAAGGTCTCAAGGCTGAGGCAGCGTTCGTTTACAAGGGCGGTGGCACAAAGAACATCGACTATTCACGCAACTACACTCTGTACACAGCCACCGATGCAACCATGCAGGAGTTCGAGCAGTATGGCGGATATCTTGCCACAAACGCCCGATTCTCCAAGAATTACACTTTCTGCTACAGCTACGACTACTTCGCAAGGCTCTACTACAACCACAAGTTCGGCAACCACGGCGTAAATGCATTCGCCTACGGAGACTACCGCGAAGAGATCACACGTGATATCGGAAGTAAGACCAGCGTACCCTACCGTACCGAAAACTTCGGCCTCTACGGCGCATATTCTTACAAAGACAAATATCTGGCTAACCTTTCACTCGGATATTCAGGTTCAGGAGACTTTGACCCCGACAACCGCTTCTTCTTCACTCCTGCAGTAGGTCTGGGATGGGTTGCGTCAAACGAAGAGTTCCTCAAGAATTCCAACTTCCTCACCTATTTCAAGCTCCGCGGAGAATACGGCATCACAGCTCGAGACAGATTCAACCAGGACCGCTTCTCTTATATGTCTGCCGTTTCCTACGGCTCATGGAACACAGGTGCCATCGGCAACCCCAACATCGAGCCTGAGTTCATCCGCAGCAGAGAGGTGGGCGCAGACATCACACTCTGGAATTCGCTGAACCTCACTGCCTCAGTATTCAAGGAGAACATCGACAACTGCTATGTGAACGGAACCAGCCTGATTCCCATGTATCAGGGTATCGCCCTCACCAACTACCCCTATGCAAACATCGGCAAGCTTGAGAACCAGGGATATGAACTTGGCGTGAACTACATCGGCAAGATCAACAAAGACTGGACAATCAACCTGGGCGGTACATTCACCAACAACCACAATATGGTGCTCTACAGCGCAGAGGTTCCCAAAGATGAAGACTACTACAACCGCTATCTCGTACAGGGGCAGCCGGTAGGCGCAATCATGGGCTACCGCATCGACTACGACGCAAGCTCCACAGGCAACGGCCTCTACAACTCTCAGGAAGAGATTGACAAAAGCGGCCTTGACTACACAGCCCTCGGCACAATCCGTCCCGGTGACTTCATCTACAAAGACCTCAACGAAGACGGCAAGATTGACGCAAAGGACAAGGACTTCTTCAAATATCCTTCTATGCCCGAGCAGTATTTCACATTCAACGCCGGCATCAAGTTCAGGAACATCGAGCTGAACGCCCTCTTTACAGGCGCCACCCACGTATGTGCCGTAATAGGTGACCAGTTCTCATACGGTTACAACTGGGACGGCTTCTATATGGACATGCACAAGAACGCCTGGACACCCGAGAGATATGCCGCAGGCGAGCTTATTGACGCTCCGGCACTTGCCACCAAGGCATCGCCCAGCCACCAGAACAACGACTACTGGGTTACCGACGGCAGCTACCTCAAGCTCCGTAACGTAGAGCTTGCATATACATTCTCCATGAAAGCGGCACAGAAACTGGGCGTGCAGGACATCCGCCTCTCGCTCTCGGGACAGAACCTTGCCACCTGGGACCGCCTCCCTTCAAACCAGGTCGATCCTGAGGTCCGCACAATGGGCATGTTCCAGCCCTACAAGTGTTATAATGCAGGTTTAAGTATCACATTCTAAATGAAGAGAAGAATCATGAAAAAAGCATATAGATTCCTTTTGACAATCCTCGTGGCAGCAAGCGTACTGCCTTCATGCGGAAATCTTCTTGACCCCGAGCCTTTCGGATATGTTGATATAGATCTTGTATGGACAAAGTATAACTATACCAAGTCATACCTGGACCTTGTCACCAGCTCTGAATGGGGAGGAAGCTTCTCATACGCAAACTACTGTGATGAAGGACAGAATGTGAGAGACCGCTCCACTTCAACCTTCTACGACTGGTATTCCAAGGATTTCGTGGCTGACGAGTTCCCCCTCAAACTTGACTACGCAGGTCTCTACGGCGATATCCGCACCTGCAATTTCTTCCTCGAGAACTATCAGAAGATAAACTATCTGGGTCTTGACCAGGAAGAACTTGAATACTGGATTGCAAAATGCCATGTATACCGTGCATGGGACCACTTCACACTCATGAAGTATCTGGGTCACGCAGTGATCATGGACGAGTTCTATTCACTGACCCACGATTTCACACAGGACCACATGGCAACCACCGAAGAGCTTGCAGACTATATCATCAAAGAGCTTGACACAGCCCTTGCCACTCCCGAGTGCGAGTCATCTGCCAATGGTTTCCGCTGGCAGCTCGGTGCAAACGATGCCAAGACTGTGAACCGCGGTTTCGCATGGGTGCTCAAGGCACGCACCGCCCTCTATGCAGCCAGCCCCCTCTACTACGAGGAAGGCAGCAAATACACATGGGACTATGCATACGAAGTGTGCGCCGAGGCTCTCCAGCAGCTTATGATTCACAATCACCAGCTGTTTGATATAGAACCCGATCCGTCTGAGGCACAGAACGCATACGAATACTATCATACATATCCCAGCGGTGACTATGCCCGAACGGTTGACCAGGAAACCATCCTCTCCGTTGCATTTGCCAACAACATGTGGCAGCAGAACGGTCTGCCCATCACCGAAGGTCAGGTCAACTGCGGCGTATGCCCCACTCAGGAGTTTGTAGACTGCTTCGAGACCATCGACGGCGAGCCCATCCTGGACCTTGAGAAACCCTATCTCGACGACCAGCACCTGAAGCCCAACTACAACAAGAACAACAAGCTCTACGACCCTGCGAACCCCTATGAGAACCGTGACCCCCGCTTCTATGCTACGGTCTACTACAACGGTTGCTACAGGTATCCCGACAAGGCCGAGAAGCTTCAGGTATGGACCTGCGACGGCGGCAACTGCGCAATCTCAGAGAGCCCCATCCTGGTGTCAAACACACGCACAGGCTACTATCTGCGCAAGTTCAACCATCCTCAGTCAAACGAGAACCAGTCTCTTGACGGAAGGGTTCAGCCTGCACGTCTTGCAGAGATGTATCTCAACCTTGCCGAAGCTGCCTGCGAGGCCGGCCATCTTGACGAGGCCATCGAGGCTGTGAACACAGTGCGCCACCGCGCCGGCATGCCCAACCTGCCCGAGACACTTTCTCAGGAGCAGCTGCGTCTCCGCATCCGCAACGAGCGCCGCGTAGAGCTCTGCTTCGAGAACTTCCGCTTCTTTGATGTCCGCCGCTGGAAGATCATCGACCAGACCGACGAGCAGATGACAGGTATGCACATCACAAAGAACAGCGACGGCACTTTCAAGTACGAACGCTTCGCATTCGACAAACGTGTGAACAAGGGCAACGACAAGTATCTCTTCTTCCCCTTCGACGAGGCAGAGATAGAGAAGCTCAAGACCACCCTCGGCCAGGATTATCAGAACACCGGCTGGTAGCAGATTAATACAACACACTATATCAGACCGCCCGCAGATTTTCTACGGGCGGTTTTTGATTATATGGGAGTTTATTAAAAATTTTGACGCTAATACTTGCATAATTGTATAGTATACTTTACTTTTGTACAAGTATTAACAGCAAAACATTTGTATTATGAAAAAACCTTACCTTTTGCCGCACCCATTTTTGTGGATCGGCCTGGCATTGCTGATTGCATGTGCTGTCACTTCTGTACTATGTCTACTCCCCAGCCTTGGACTGACTTTCTCTATCGTGTCTTTCTTTTCATTCCAGGTAATTCTACCACTTTCATTTGTAATAATGTGCTTTTCAAAAGAGAAGGTGGAAGATGAAATGATTTCAGAAACACGCCACAAATCGCTGAAGGCGGCAGTTATCATCTACTTCGCAATGTTGCTGCTGTATCCCTGGGCCAGCCTTCTCGTTACTCACTTGACCAGTAATTATAATTCAATCATCACATTTCAGAGAATCACTACAGACATGGTAATCCTGCCGGCAGCAGCCTATCTGATTACATTCAGAGTAAAACTCTGGAAACAGAAAAAAGCCATCAGCCATGAAGAATAATCTCAGAGTGGAGCGCGCCCGCCAGCGCATGACGCAGCAGACCCTTGCAGAGCGCCTCGGTGTGAGCCGGCAGACCGTCAACGCCATAGAACTTGGCAAATTCAATCCATCAACCGTTCTGGCACTGAAGATGTCCAAAATCTTCAACCTCCCAGTCAACGACCTCTTCGAACTTGAAGAGACAGACTGATTCATCCCAGAAGCGTTCTGACGGAATCCCGGTATTTCCTTGAAATCGGAAGCTCATAGCCGGCACAGAACAGAGTGTCTGTGCCGGTTCTTTCTATGGTTGAAGCATTCACGAGATATGACCGGTGTATGCGGATGAAACCTTCTCCAAGGATTGATTCCCACTGCGAAATAGGAGTCTTGTTGCGGAATTGTCTGTCTCCGCTTGCAAACACTGTGGTGAAATAGTCATTTGACTCTATGAATAATATTTCATCACGCCGTAGGGAGACAGCCTTCCGCTCGGAAAGGAAAGTCACCGGCAACTCCTCAGAAGGGAATTTCCTGCCAAGCCACTTCTCCATGAACCAGTTCCCCACTGCCAGCAGAGCAATGACAAGAGAAATGAAGAGTGGATTCTCAAAGATGCCCGGGAGTGCTGGCAAGTCATATATCACCTGTGTGTCATCCCTCATCAACTGGATTACCCAGTGCGCGAGCATGAACAGGAATATCTCCGCCAGTATGATTCCTGTTATCACAAACGCATAGTTCCAGGCCACCCTTTTCCTGTCAGATCTGCGGATTCCGGGGAAGAAGTATTTGACTGCAAGGGCACCGGGAAGGAAAAGGGTGCCGATGAACAGCGACTCTGCAAAGTTGTATCCATGATTGCAGACAATTGCAGCCACAAGCAGAACGGCGGCGCACCAATACGCTGTTGACAGTATCCTTTTCATTTCATCACGAAATTAGTACAATAAAACCGAATTTCATCGCCTACACAGGCGAACAGTGGGATTTGACAGATAACCGGTGGGTTTTTACCTGTTAAGCGGAATGAGAAGATATTAACTTTGTCTGAGAAATTAACTTAAAAATATTTGCGTTATGTTCAAACTGTTTATCGAAGGAGGACCTGTCTTTATGTCCGTCCTTACCGCTCTGCTGGTTGCAATCTTCTTCGCCGCCTGGAAAGCCCCGCGCTGGGTGAAGGAAATCGGCTCTTTCGCTCTTGTCTTCGGAATCTTTTCCCTGATCCTCGGGCTGAGACAGATGTTCGTGGCTCTGCAGAATGTGTCAAGTAATTTGCCAGAAGTCAACGGGCTGTTCGACATAGTGTCTCCCGGCCTTTTCTTCGGCGGGCTGAAGGTTGCCATGATCCCTGTCATTTATGGTATCATCATCTATCTGGTATCACTCATCGTCAGAATGATTCAGAAGCCGAGAATCTGACCGCACAGAAGGCAGATACAAAAAAATGCTCCGGCAATGTAACATTCTGGGGCATTTTATCGTTAAATGAAGGAAACCACTTCTTACTGTTTACTATGAATACCGCCGGTATAATACTAATGTTGCTCCTGTTCATAATGCCTACCATAGTGGTGGCCACAATACACAAATACAGGAACAAACAATTCAACAGGCTTGCCGAACT
>JAZLJK010000083.1:0-5075 GCA_045617865.1 Bacteroidales bacterium
GACATAGGTCTTCCGGCAAAAGGGAAGGACGGAGCCGACGGAAAGAACGGAACCGACGGTATCAACGGTACCGATGGTAAGGATGGTGCCGACGGTAAGGACGGCATTAACGGAAAGAATGGTACCGATGGAAAGAACGGAGACTATTACGTTCCCTGCACCGACAAATCATCGGCTGACTTCGGCAAATGGATCAAGGTTGACGGCCAGACAGGAGCAAGGTCAGTAACGTCCGACAGCTGGAATGTGACTTCTCAGTCTTCCGGCTCATCAGCTCCCGAAGGCGCCATAACTGCAATCTGGGACGAGGGCTCTCTCCTGATTTACGGCATTGAAGGATATGAGAGTGAAGACGGCTATATGGAAATCAGCCTCACTTCTCTTCTGCGCGGCCTTCTGGTGTATCCTGAAGAGTGGTCAACATCTTTCGGACTGCCCAGCGTGACATCATATTACATCATGACCCCTCTGCTCGTTTCTGTCATCATGACGGGCAATCTTGACAATCCCCGTCTGAAAGGTTTCAACTGGCCCGGTGGTATTGCAGAGTCGTTCTCATGCAACAACTCAGAGTATATATGGTTCGGCAAGTTCCTCCTGGGTATCGCTTATGCCACATATCTCGGTATGACCGACCAGAAAGACGATCCCGACTACGATCCCGAGTACGATGCTAACAGCGCATCTTTCATGTGGCAGTGGATCAAGATAGAAAACGGTCTTGACGATCCCGCAAACATACGTGACGCAGTTGAGACTCTTGCATCTTTTGTGGGCGAATGCCTTGCCGCAGCTGAAAGCAGCGCACTTATCGAGCAAGCCGTGGCCACAACCCCTGTCACTGTGAAATACCGTGTGATGCCTATGGGTGCATCTCTTGAAGGCTACAGATTCAATTTCCTTGACCACGGTGTGAAGATGACAAAGGCCGGCGAAGAGAACCGCGGCAGCGCAATCACTGTTTCAGGTACTCCTAAATACAAGAGAGATGAGTTGACAGTGGAAGCCACCACAAACTTCCTCAAGGCTCAGTCATGCACTCCCGTCGAGTTCCTTAGAAAATATCTGAAATACAACCAGTACGACGACGGTACAGGCTATTTCACAGCATCGAACCAATATATAAACGGTGTGACTCCCAAATATCTTGAGGCTGCAGGTCTCGCTCAGGGGCTGATATTCAACCTCGAGGCTTCAACCAACGGCAAGGGCGCCGATGCAATCGTGTCAAACGAATGCTACCTGAACTTCGAACCCTTCGAACCCTACATCTACTACAAAGATGCAGACTTCAACTTTGTGCCCCTTGCATTCACTGAGGCGCCCGGTGACACACATTCCCAGAGAGCAGTTGCCACTTTCAATGAGAAACTGGATCTGAGAAAGATCTTCATGCTCCGCGACCCTATGGTAGGAACAGCTGAGAAAGTCGGATTCGAAGTGGCTTGGGAATACGCCGTTCCCGGTGATGCTGGTGATGTTCTTGAAGTTGAGGACGGTGTGCTGAAACTGAAAAATGGCGCTAAGATGACTCAGCTTGACGAGCTGTTCTATGTTGATGTCACAGCCAAAGTCCTGACTCCTTCAAACGGAAATTATGTTCCTGTAAGTGCGGGAAGATACTACCTCCAGGTTGCTGAATAATTATAATCAATAATAAAACCTTTCTCCAATGAAAAAAACTATTCTGGCCGGTATGGCCGTGGCAGCGCTGCTGCTCTCTTCTTGTGCGAAAGACTTCACTGCAGATATTGAAGATCTGCAGAATGATGTCAAAGACCTCAAGACAAAAGTTGAATCCATTCAGAGCTCCATTGCGGGCGGTGCTGTGGTGACATCTGTCGACAAGACAGACAATGGCATCGTCATCAAGATGAGCGACAACAAACAGTATGAAATCACCTCGGGCAAAGATGGCAAGAACGGTGAAAACGGTGCTCCCGGCTCTGTTGTTACCATCAACGATGCCGGCAACTGGGCAATCGACGGTGTTGACAAGGGCATTCCCGCACGTGCTGAGAACGGTGCGGACGGTGATTATTACAAACCCTGCACAGACAAGAATTCAGCAAACTTCGGCAAATGGATCAAGGTTGACGGTACAACCGGCGCCGAGACTGTCACTTCCATGGAGTGGAAGACCCCTGCTGAAGAAGGTGGCGCTTCTGGTCTCACAGCTGTCTGGGAAGATGATGTTCTTATGCTTTTCGGTGTCCAGGGATATGATGAGGATGACTATTATGAAATCAGCTTCACATCTGTCCTCCGTGCATTCGCTGTCTATCCCACCAACTGGTCTGCAACATGGGGACTTCCGTATGTCACTTCATACTACATGATCAACCCCAACATCGCCACAACAATTCTCACTGGCAATCTTGCAACTCCCCGTCTCAAGGACTTCAACTGGCCCGGTGGAACAGAGCCCTACGGCTACATGAGAGGTGCTTATGCAGGCTTCGGCCACTGGCTCTTCGGTATGGCATATGCCTCTTACCTCGGTGCTACTGGACAGAAAGATGATCCGGACTATACATCATCTCTTGATGTGAACAGCTCTGACTTCTTGTGGCAGTGGATCAAGACCGAAGATGGTTATAATATGGAGGACCCCGCAAATATCTATGAGGGTGTGCTTTCGCTCGGCGACTATATCGCAGAATGCCTCGACATCGTGGACAACAACGGTGCATACATCGACCTCGTTCCCACTACTCCTGTATCTATCACATACCGTGTGATTCCTATGGGCGCTTCTCTCGATGGCTATAAGTTCAGCATTCTCGAGCACGGTCTTAACATCACCAAAGTTGGTGGCGAGAAACGCGACAATGCATTCAAAATTGACGGCAAGCCCAAATTCAACAAAAAAGACGAGCTTGTTGTGAATGCAAGCACTTCATACTTCAAGGCAATGAGCTATTCTCCTCTGGAGTTCATCCGCAACTATATAAAGTATGACTTGTACGGTGACGGTTCTGCCGACCAGAACTTCCTCAACGAATATTCAAATGCCAATGCGGGCAAGTATTTCGAAGCAATGGGGCTCTCTCAGGCAGTCATGGTGAACCTCGAAGCTTCTACCAACGGTCGCGGCAGCGAAGCAATCGTGTCAGACGGCTGCGTTGTGAAATTCGAGCCCTTCCATGCTTATGTGTTCTACAAAGATGCTGACGGCAATTACATGCCTCTGGCTTTCACCGGAGCACCCAATGATCCTGCATGTACAGAGCCCATGGCCGCTCTTGAAAGCTCGATCGACCTTGGCAGCGCAGTCGCTCTCCGCGACCCCGTTGTGGGCAATGCTCTGAAATGCGGCTTTGAGGTGAGCTGGTCTTATTCGATCCCTGCTGAGTTCGCTGACCAGGCTGCTGTTTCTGCTGCCGGCGTCATCACACGCACTGACGCTGCTGTTACAGGCACTGTGATCCCTGTAACTGTAAGTGCACTTGTTGCCACTCCTTTGAACGGCAAGGTTATGGTGGCAAATGAAGGTATCTTCTACGTAGAGATTCAGTAGTCGTCAGACTTTCAAATAAAGGATACGGCCCCGGGCGGATGCTCGGGGCCGTATTGTTTTTGGCGCGGCCGGGCGTTTACTTCACGACGATGTAGAAATACTCACGGGCCCTTGATGTGGTGTCGATGGCGGCGGCAATGGCTTCTCCGGGGGCGAGGGCGGTGATGCGGCCGTCTTCGCACACGGCGTGGAAGTTGTCGCAGTAGGCATCGGACCAGTCGGCCCAGCTTGTGCAGTGGAGGCCTTCGCAGTCGTAGATCTTCCAGCCGTCCACATTCTTCATATGTGGCTCAAGACAGATGCTTTCACCGGAACTCATCTCGATGGGGGTGATGTTGAAGAGCCGGCTGTATCCGCCACCGATACGGTGGAAATCGATTCTGCCGCCTTCTGGGTTGAAGTCAACCACATCGATTGCATTTTCGTTGGTGGTGCCGAAAGTGCGGTCGTCTTTACCAAAGATGTTCATCTTGTCTTCATAGTACAGACATGAGGTGGAGCAGACATGAAAAACTCCGTTCTCGAATGTCTCGCAGTCTTTGTGCACATGGCCGTGGAGCACCATGGTGAACTTGTCGGTGTTGGCATTCACAATGTCGCGTATCGCCCTGCAGTTCCCGTAATCGCTGTATCCGGTAATGGGGTTGAGCCCCTGGTGGATGAACAGTATGATGTGCCAGCCTTCGGGCAGCGTTTCAACGCAGTGACCGACCCATTCTGCAGCATCATCGTTGTGCTCCATTGCAATGCCGTATCTCACCTCCAGGTCTTCGTCGGCGGCAGAGTATGGGTCAACCACAATGTGACGGATGCGGCTGCGCCGGTTGTCGAAGTAATAATTGCAGGTGGTGTCGCCCTTCTCCACAATCTTTTCATCCCTTGTGGGAGCCATGACGATATTGTATATATTCTCTTCTGAATAAGTGAATCCTTTGTGTTCGGGCATGATTGTGCCGCTTGTGATCTCGTGATTGCCGCGCACGGGATAATAACTGGCACCCGCGGCCTTCACTGCCGCTGAGGTGGCGTTTGTCTTTTCCCAGCTGAGGTCTATATCGTTTTTGTCGGTACACTGCATGCTGGTCATGGTGGCATCTCCTCCAAAGACAACATCCTTGACCTTCAACGATTTTATGGCTTTTGTGAGAATCTGCGGCGTCACCGTTCTCTCGTCCTTAACGGCATGAGTGTCTGTGAAATAGATGAAAGTCTCTGATGAACGGCTGTTGCTGAGGCTGGCCTTTATCTCTGATATTCTTTCGTCAAGGTATCCGTCGTAGCATTCGGGCAGCGGCTCAAGTGAAACTTTTCCGGAGCAGGATGAAGCGGCGGCAATTGCCGTAACGGCGATTGAAATGAATAGCTTTTTCATACAGGCAGAGTTATCTCTTCATGATGTAATATGCGAACGAAACTCCGACGCAGCGGCCCAGGAAGATTGATTCGGTGTGGGATACAATGTCGTTCTGGACATAGTTGCCGGGCATTGCCCTGCTGTTGAGAAGGTCATTGCAGAAAATGCCTGCAGCATTCCTTCTTTCTTTTCCAAACATCC
>JAZLJK010000084.1:0-23658 GCA_045617865.1 Bacteroidales bacterium
GTTCATCCTGATAGAAGTTTGTCAAACAGGTCCGTTGTCTTAGTCTGCAGTTGATCCGCCGACCACGTGGCCGGCAGGATAGTTATTGTCTGTTCACTGAAAAGTATCCAAAATATTTGGATTTCAACATAGAAGAACAAAAAACGCGAATTCATTCGGATGTACACGGCTGCTATGCCGCTGAGCTGTGCTTGGAGCGGTCAAACTGCGGCAGAATCTGTGAAAACGACGCTGAACGGGGTCGCAGTTAACAGAACTGCAGCAGAAACGGCGGATATTGCTGCAGGGCCACGGTCACCGCCACAAAACTGCGGCAGAAACCGGCAGGTACGCCGCTGAACCATACCCACCAACGCCAGGCTGCAGCAGAGCACCGGGGAAAGCTGGCTGCTACTTTATTGTTCTGTGAGGTAGAGCACGCGGCTGCTCCAGTCGCTCTTCATCGAGTAGTCGACATTGTTGGTGGCAGGTATCTCCAGCCCGTTCTCCATAAGGAAACGGCCGCTGAAACACTTACCCTCATAACTTAAAGGTGTTACGTCTATCCTGTTGAGCTCGTGCACCTTGTACATCTTGTCGGGATCCAGGCCAGCCATGACCGCCCTGGGGAAATGCTGGTCGTAGAAGTTGGCTATCTTCCACCAGTAGAACACCGCCTTGTCCTTTGCAGGAGTGACATACATCATGGAAGCATATCCCATGTCGTCGTAGGGAGATGTAAGCCTGTAGATATCTCCGAACTGCACCACCGGCCTGACAGACTTGTAGTCAGCAATCACCTGGCGGCAGAATTCCTTTTCCTTTTCAGTCATGTTCTTGGGCTGGATCTCCATACCGAGACGTCCGCTGCACGCCACGTCACACCTGTATTTGAGAGACGTGGTCCTGAATACAGTGTGGTTGGGAGTAGCGCTGATGTGCGATGCCATGGCGATTGCCGGGAAGAAATAAGATGTCCCCCACTGCATGTAAATCCTCTGGAGCGCGTCGGTATTGTCGCTTGTCCAGAATTCATCAAACCAGGGGAGCACACCCCAGTTCGCCCTTCCGCCGCCACTTGCACATGCCTGGATGGTGATGTCGGGATATTTTGCCCTGATCCTGTCACATGTGTCATGGAAACCGTTCCAGTAGGCAATGCCCGCTTTTGCCTGGTCTTTCGTATACTGGCTGCCGTACGAGCTGATGTTCATGTTTGCATCCCACTTGATATAATCTATTTCAGGGTTTTCTGAAAGAAGCCCGTCCACCACTCCGAACACGAAATCCTGCACATCCGGGTTGCTCATGTCCAGCACAAGCTGCGTCCCGCCCCTGCCGTAGACATTGTCACGCTCAGGAGCCTTGAGCACCCATTCCGGATGGTTCTCGTACAGTTCGCTTACGCTGTTGGTCATTTCGGGTTCAATCCAGATTCCGAACCTGATTCCGTGGGAGTCGGCCATCTTCACGAGCGTGCCGATGCCTCCCGGAAGCTTGTTCTTGTCAACAACCCAGTCGCCCAGCGAACTTGAATCGTTCTTCCTGGGATATTTGTCGCCGAACCACCCGTCGTCCATGACGAAAAGCTCGCCGCCCATAGAGGCTATGTCACCCATCATCTGGTCCATTCCAACCTCATTTATGTCGAAATACACCCCTTCCCAGCTGTTGAGAAGCACTTTCCGCTCTGTATTGCCATGAGCCAGGCGATACTGGCGTCCCCAGCTGTGGAAGTTGCGGCTTACACCGCTGAGTCCCTGACCAGAGAAACTGTAAGCAACTGCAGGTGTCTTGAAGCTTTCTCCCCTGCCAAGTGAATACGGGGCACTGTCCGGGCAGATTCCGGCGAATATGTGGTGGAAATCGCTGTCGTTGGTCTGGAAGCGGAGCTCATAGTTTCCGCCCCACTCCAGGGCAAGACCGATTACACGGCCGCTGTTCTCCCTTGCCTTGCCGTCAAGGCTTATCATCGCCTCTGCATGGGAGGTGTGGGAATTGCGCGTGCCGTCCACGTTCTTGATAAGCTTCATGCCGCGTGACAGCGGCTCTTCGCATACCCGTCCTTCATTGGCCCATGTGCCGTACAGGGTGGAAATCCACACGTTGCCTGTACGCACGGGAAGATGCGCCGAGTAGTATCTTGTAAGGACCGCCTCTTTCTTACCGGTATTGGTGATTTCGGTCCAGGTTTCAATGATATCCTGGGAGCAATATGTCTTGAATACGTTGCTCACCTGAATTGGGTAGACAGGGTCGGTGCTTGTTACGGTCAGGATTTCTCCGCCCTCCCATTTCTCTGAAGACACACTACTCACGCGCAGGTCAAGCGTAATGTTTCCATCGGCCTGGATGATGCTTATGGCCGGTTCTTCGGTCCCTTTGAGACCGAATGCAGGATAAAGGGTGCAGCCGGGATAGCCGGCGTCCTGCAGACTGGCGGCCTCTTCTAGAGATAGTGCAGAGCCGTAATAGAGGATTCGTGCCTCTTCTCCCTTGTCTGCATCGATGACAATGGAAGTGTTGGCTGTATTCATGGCAAAAATGCCTGCCAGCAAGGCGGTGATCAGTGTTTTCATAGATATCAGACAGTTATTGTAACAGTGTGTTTTCCAGGTGTATACGGTATAAAATGTTTTCCTCCCCTGCCAGTGATGTTGACAGTGATGTCATATTCGGCGTCACGGAATATCCTGTGTACTTTTATGGTCTTTATTCCAGAAGGAAGTGAAGGCTCTATGGTGAGCCCGTCATATTCAGGCTTTATGCCCAGCAGCCATTGTGTGGCGGCATACCAGTTCCATGCAGCTGTGCCTGTAAGCCAGCTGTTCTTGCCCTCACCTGGCTTGGCGGCATCTTTTCCAGCCACCATCTGGCAGTAGACATAGGGCTCTACCTTATGGAGCTTCTGGTCTTTTATGAAGGCAGGACTGATCTTGCAGTAATGCTTCCACGCATCTTCGGCACGGCCGGCCACCACCTCACCGATGATAATCCATGGGTTGTTGTGGCAGAATATGCCGGCATTCTCTTTATATCCTTGAGGATAAGAACTTATCTCTCCGTATTCTATGTAATATCTGCTGTAAGCCGGATTGTTCAGCACAATGCCGTGCTCACAGTCGAGCATCTTTCCGACAGAATCAAGAGCCTTGTCACAAAGCCCTCTCTCACTGCCTATTGCGGCCATAGTACACCATCCCTGGCTCTCAATAAAGATCTTTCCTTCCTCGTTTTCGCTGGAGCCTATCTTGCCACCGTAATAGTCATAGGCACGCAGGAACCACTCCCCGTCCCATCCATACTGATCCACAGCCCGCTCCATCGAGGCAACTGCCTCCCAGACTTCAGAAGCATCTCTGCCGATATGTTCGAGCAGCTGCGCATACTCCCTTCCGCAGAACACAAACTGCCCTGCTATCATGAGAGACTCTGCCTTGCTGCCTTCGGTCTTGTTTTCGGTGGTCTGGAACGAGTCATCGGGGTTGTTGCTGAAGCAGTTGAGGTTGAGGCAGTCATTCCAGTCGGCCCTGCCTATCAGCGGAAGACCGTGAGGACCGAGGTTCTCCGCCACATGGTCGAATGATATCTGAAGATGCTCAAGCAGCGTTTTTTCACTCCCCTTGACATTGTCGAAGGGCACCTGCTCGTCGAGGATGCCGAAATCTCCGCTCTCCTTGATGTACGCTACCGTGCCGAAGATGAGCCACAGCGGGTCGTCGCCGAAACCGCCGCCGATGTCGTTGTTGCCCCTTTTCGTGAGAGGCTGATACTGATGGTAGCAGCCTCCGTCGGGGAACTGCGTTGCCGCTATGTCAAGAATCCTTTCACGCGCACGCTCCGGAATCTGATGGACAAAGCCGACCAGGTCCTGGTTGGAGTCCCTGAAACCCATTCCGCGGCCGATGCCGCTTTCAAAGAAGCTGGCACTGCGGCTCATGTTGAAAGTCACCATGCACTGGTACTGGTTCCAGATATTGACCATGCGGTCGAGCTCATCCACTCCTGTCTCGATGTGGAACTTGTCAAGCAGCCTGTCCCAATACCGGCACAGTTCACCGAACTTGCCGTCAACCTTCTCTACTGTGTCGAGCGCAGACAGCATTTCATAGGCAGCACTCTTGTTGATGATGGCCGAACATGAATTTATTTCCTTTCCGGTAGGTTCTATGAACTTGCTGTCCTGCGGATTCTCCACATAGCCCAGCACAAATACATAGTCTTTTGATTCGCCGGGGGCAAGCTCAACTTCGATATAATGTGAAGCCACAGGGCTCCAGCCGTGGGCCACCGAGTTGTGCGGAAGCCCTTCTTCCACAACCTGCGGCGCCCCGAAGCCGTTATAGAGCCCCAGGAACTCTTCCCTGTCTGTGTCAAATCCACAGATTGGAGCGTTCACGCCATAAAATGCATAGTGGTCGCGCCTCTCCCTGTATTCAGTCTTATGATATATGACACTGCCTTCAACCTCCACCTCGCCGGTAGAGAAGTTGCGCTGGAAATTCTCCATGTCGGTCTGAGCGTTCCAGAGGCACCATTCCAGCAGGGAGAAAAGCTTGAGGCTCCTGTGCCTGCCGCTGTGGTTGGCAAGGGTAAGCCTGTGTACCTCGCAGCGCATACCCACCGGCACAAAGAACAGCACCGAGGCCTCCACTCCGTCTTTCCGGCCCGTGATGCGCGAATATCCCATGCCGTGCCTGCACTCATAGCTGTCCAGCTCTGTCTTGCAGGGCTTCCAACCAGGGTTCCATACGGTGCCGCCGTCCTTGATGTAGAAATAGCGCCCGCCCTCATCCATCGGCACTCCGTTATAGCGGTAACGGGTGATACGCCTGTATCTGGCATCCTTGCAGAAGCAGTACCCACCGGCCGTGCCTGAAATGAGACCGAAGAAATCATCGGTACCCAGATAGTTGATCCAAGGCCAGGGAGTGTCGGGACGGGTAATCACATATTCCCTGTCCCGGTCATTGAAATGACCGTATTCTTTCATAATCAGTTTGTTCTTATTAAAAACTCTACTTCAACCAATCACGGGCAATCAGACCCCACTCCTTGACAACGCTGTCGTCCCAGGGACCTTCACTGGAAGCCTCGGGGGTGAACATGCTGCATGTCTCTTTCTTGTCTGATATGCTCCATGTGAGCATGCTCACACCACGCTGCGCAGCCCATTCATTCCATTTCTCCCATTCAACGGGGTCCATGGGACCGTCGCCCGAAGCCTCGCAGGCAGCGCATTCCGATATGAAGACGGGAAGCCCTGCAGCCAATGCGGCGTCGCTGCGGTCACGGAGCCACTGTCCGTGGGTGGCGGCATAGAAATGAGTTGTGTACATAAGGTTGTCATATCCTTCGATTGGATTGCGTACCACGCAGTCCAGAGCCTGGTCCCAACGCGGGCATCCCATAAGTATCAGGGGATGGCAGCCGCTGCATTCCTCAATCACCGGGATGAGCGTCTGGGCATATTCCTTGAGTCTCAGCCAGTATGCGTCCAACGATTCCTGCGTGGGCTCTGAATAGTCGCGGCTGTCTTCGAACTCCTGGCTTACGGGCTCGTTGAAAAGCTCGTAGATCACGTTGGGGCAACCTGCATACTTTGTTGCCACAGTGCGGAAGAATTCCACTGCCATATCAGTATGGAGAAGATGTGAGTGCCAGTCTACGATTACATAGGCATCGTTTTCAATGGCACCGTCCATCACGGCATACAGGCATTTCAAAGCACTTTCCGGATCACTTGCATAGCCTCCCAGAGGGCTGAGCTCGGCAAGGTCATCGGCACCTATGGCTGCGCGGAAGACAGGACATCCCCATTCCTCCGCAAACACTTTCACCGCCTCCTTGTTGTAGAAACGGGGCCACAGGTTGTGCCAGCCGAAGCTGAGGCCGCGCCACACCACAGGCTCTGTGCTGCCTTCCTGATAAAGAGCCGTTCCCTGCACCTTCAGGGCAGGTACGGCTGTTTTCTCCTGCTGCGCGCAAGACACTGCCATTGACAAAGCGGCAACGGCTGTTATTATTGATTTGAATTTCATGGTCTTACTTATTGATTGGATAGAGTTTTACAAGTCCTATCATGATAAGTGCAATCACGGCAGGGATGATAGAGAAGATGGACCATATCATCTGCTGCACTGCAGGCATGCATCCTTCTGCAATGGTCACCACAGCCTGGCCGGCTGCATCACTCCCAGACGAGAAGCCTACCGCTCCGAGAAGAAGTGTGAGCAGGGCTCCTGAGATTGCAGAGCCGAACTTCTGCGCCATAGTGCCAGACGAGAATATCAGTCCGGTAGAAGAAGTTCCGTTCTTCTCGGTGGCGTAGTCGGCCACATCGGCATACATCGACCACAGCAGCGGAGAATAGAAGCCGATTCCCACGGATGTCAGGATCACGGTAAGGATCATCAGCCACATGTAATCGGGGTTCATGGGTATGAAGAAGAATGCGACCGATGTCACCATACATATCAGGGCAGCCCAGATGAACGCCTTCTTCTTGGATCCGACAAGCTTGGTGAACGCCGGGCTCAGGCCACCGAATATCATGCAAGTGACCTCGCCGAATGTCATGAATACGGTATAATTGATAATGAGCTTGTTGATGGTCACATCACCGCCCAGGCAGTATGTGAACATATAGCCTGCCACTGCGTAACGGAATCCGTTGAAGAAGTTGCTGCAGATTCCTGTAAGGGTGAGGTATACCCAGGGTTTGTTCTTCACAAGGTCGGCGAAGGGCTTGAGCGAGAACTTATCGGCTCTCACCGGAGTAAGGCGCTCTTTTGTCATAAGTCCGCAGACCAGTGTCATAACAGCCGCGATGCCACCCAGGACGGCACCGAGCACTGCATACTGGTGTGCCTCGCTGCCACCCACCATCTTCTGGAGATAGGGGAAAGAGAGCAGTGTGATGAAGCCCATTGCATAGGCGCCAACCATACGGAAAGACGAGAACTTGTTCTTTTCATTGTCATCGTCGGTCATCACACCAAGGAGCGAACCGTAAGGGACATTGACTGCCGTGTACACTGCCATCATGAGCAGATACAGGCTGTATGCCCAGATACGTTTGCCTGCAGGTGAGAAGTCTGGGGTGAAAAGCAGCAGTGCAAACACCACTCCCAGGGGGATGGCCCCGAAAATGAGCCAGGGGCGGTAGGTGCCCCAGCGGCTCCGCGTGCGGTCTGCAAGGGCTCCCATGATAGGGTCTGTGACCACATCGAAGAGACGCGCCACCAGCATGAGGGTGGCTGTGTCCACTACCGTAAGTCCGAAAATGTTGGTGAAGAACAGCGGGAAGGCAATGGACATCACCTTCCAGGTGATACCGCCGGCAGCGGCATCTCCAAGCGCATACGCGATTTTTTCTTTCAGTGCAGGTTTGTCAGTTGCCATATCATTCACATTTTTCATTTGCATCTATGAGTCTGTTGATCCTTTCCACGGTGAGCCCGGTGCGGAATCCGTCAGGTTCGGTGTTGAGGCAATAGTCGACAAGCCTGTCAACCGACGATGTGGCGACATGCATCCTAGTGTCGCTCGACGCATAATAGATGAACACCTTGCCGTCTTCATCTGCTATCCAGCCGTTGGAGAACAGCACATTCATCACGTCTCCCACATATTCTCCACCGTCAGGCGCCATGAAGAAGCCGGAGGGCTCGGCAATCACTCTGGATGGGTCGTCCAGGGCAGTCATGTACATGTAAAGCACATAGCGCAGTCCGCTTGCGCAGCCTCTTACTCCGTGTGCAAGGTGAAGCCAGCCCTTCTCTGTCTTTATAGGATGCGGGCCTTCGCCGTTCTTGGACTCCTTTATGGTGTGATAATGACGGAGATTGATAATCTTCTCGTCACATACAACCGCGTTCTCCATCGAATCCACAAGAGCCCATCCTATTCCGCCACCCTTTCCTGCATCGATGAAGCCATCCTGAGGACGGGTGTAGAGAGCATATTTCCCGTTTACGAATTCGGGATGGAGGCAGACATTGCGCTGCTGTGTCGTGGACTTGAGGTCGGGCAGACGCTCCCAGTTTACCAGGTCATGGGTTCTGGCTATGCCGCAGGCCGCAGTGGCCGCCGAAAGGTCACCTTCGGCAGAATGGTCTTTGCGCTCGACGCAGAAAAGGCCGTATATCCATCCGTCTTCATGACGGGTAAGCCTCATGTCATAGACATTTGTGGCCGGCTCGCCATACTCCGGCATTGTCACAGGTCTGGGCCAGAAACGGAAGTTGTCCACTCCGTTGGGGCTTTCAGCCACAGCGAAGAAGGATTTGCGGTCATCCGCCTCCACACGGACCACAAGCACATAGCTATCGCCCCATTTTATTGCTCCGCTGTTGAATGCGGCATGGATGCCGATCCTTTCCATAAGGTACGGGTTGGTGGCCTTGTCGAGGTCATACCGCCATTCCAACGGAGCGTGTGCTCCGGTCAATATCGGGTCAGCCCAGCGTTCGTATACGCCGTTCACATATTCAGGTTTGTTCACCTTGCACAACAGCTCTTCGTGCTGCTGCCTGAGTTCATGCAATTTCTCTTCAAATGTCATAACTGTAACATTTTTATCTTACCACTATCTACATATTCCTTGAAATCTTTTTCTGAAGGGCCGCCGGGCCATGGAGCATAGAAATGAGTCATGCCCCTGGGCATCTCGTCGGTATTGCGCCACACAAGCAGATATGCTATGGGAAAGCCCTCTATGGCAGGCTGAAGTATTTCGGTCCACCATTTCTCGTATGTCAGCCCTTCATAACCTGTCTCTGTCACTGCCAGTATCTTCCCATGATTCTCTGCAAACTTCTGAAGGCTCTCAAGGCAGCGCTTCATTGTTTCAGCAAATGTCTTGAACGATTCTTCCTGAGTTTCCAGATATGTCGGGCAGTAGTTGTCAAGCCCTACAAGGTCGACATATTCGTCGCCTGGATACCTTTCTTCCCACTGTTCGAAATTCTCTCCCAGCGAATTCGGTGAAATAGCCCAGCACAGATAGTCCAGGCCCCTTTCATTCACCATATAGTCGTATGTCATGACCCACAGATCGTTGAACTGCTGTGCGCTGCAAAGGCCCGTGCCCCACCAGAACCATCCGCCTGTGTGCTCGTGCCAGGGCCTGAAAATCACTGGAATCTGCTGCCCGCGGGAATCCTTCAACGATTGGATGTAGGACGCAACCTTTTCCAGCCAGCCCATGAAGAACTCGTGCTTTCCGCCACCAGGCAATATCGATTCCACTACCTTGTCGCTGCTTACATCCCACGAGTCGCCACCTGTCAGAGGGTTTCTCAGATGCCAGCTCAAGGTGACTATTCCACCTCGCTCATAATGTTTCACGGCAGCCTCACGCATAAGGTCGAAGTCATTGCCGTCAAGATTGCAGGGGCTGTCTGTCTCAAGGCCTCCGAGGTCGAGACCGAGAACATAAGGATATGCCCCGGCTGTGGAGAGGACATCGGAACGGGTCATCGAAAGGTCGTTCTCCTTGGTCACGTTCCAGGTATGGCCGTACATGAGGTCATCCTGATGCCCGAAAAGAGGTGTGCATTTCTGCGAGGCATCCATCAGGACAGAGATCATCTCTTCCTTAGGACCGTCGGCACTGCATCCTGCCAGTAGCAGCAGCGAGCACAGAATCATAGTATTAACGTGGCGCATTGTCATAAACTGTTTTTATAGTATAGTTATTGTCAGTATCATACATAGCCTTTGTCATCACCTGCACAGCCTCTGCTGCATGGCCAATGAATTCTCCAGTGCCATGGTCGATGTAGGCATGGTGTTCCGAACCGGCACCCGGATTTCCGTTGTCCCAGAGGAAGCAGGGTATTCCGTAAGACTTCGAGCATTTCACGAAGTATTCCAGATAGTAGAGGTAATTCTTCCAGTCTTTTGTCTTGGCGTGATCCCTCATGCTGCATCCGAACTCTCCCATATATACAGGTATTCCCTTTGCAATGAAATTGAGGTACAAAGAGGAGAAAACGCTCTTGACCAGTATCTCATCCTGCGGGTTGTTGGTCGTGTGCCCCCAGTATTTCTGAGGAAGCCCCTCGGCCAGTGTATAGTTGTACGGATCGTAGCAGTGGACCGACAGCATGGTTTTTCCTGCAGCGTCCTCAGGCATCCTGAAATTGACAATCTGCCCGGGGTTGGCCGCATAAGTAGGCACTCCCAGCCAGCGTGTGGCATTGTTGCCGCCTGTGGCCCTTACAGCATCCACGAAGACCTGGTTCCACTGGTTCAGAACTTCTGCCTGTTTATATGTATCCGGGCTGCCGCCCCATCTGCCATCGTTGATTTCGTTGAAACTCTCGAATATCAGATAGTCTCCCTCATTCTTGAATGTTTCTGCCACATTGGTCCAGAAGCCCCTTATCATATCCTTTATGCTGTTGTTCACAGCTTCATCGGCAGTGGCGCCTATGATGTTCTGCCAGCGGTGCCCCATGGATTCATTGCCATAGTAGTGGTCTTCATCGTGGTGGGTGTTGATGATGACGTTCAGACCGGCATCCCTTGCCCATCCCACAACCTCGACTATACGGTTCATCCATTCAGCTTCTATTGTGTAGTCCGGAGCTTCTCCGATTGTCTTCAGCCAGGTAATTGGGATGCGCACGCTGCGGAAGCCTGCCTTATAAACGTTTTTAAACGTCTCACGGGTACATTCCGGGTTGCCCCAGCAGGTTTCGTCGGGCCAGAGGAACCTGTCACCGGCTCCGGGATAGTTTATGAAAGCGTCGAAATGGTTTCCCATATTCCAGCCGAGCCCCAGCCTGTCAAGCTGATGCCAGGCGACGTTGTCTTCAGGTTCGGGGATGTCACCATCGGGCGACGGTGGTACAATAGCCTCCCTGGTAGTGAAACGGACCGCCACTTCCTCAGGCTGGGCCTGGTCTGCCTTGAAACCGATTACTGCACCTGATGGAAGCGTGAGGGTGTAGGTGGTGCTTCCCGCCAGGTTGGCAAGCGTGACGGTGAGTGTCCTGCCGTATGCATGCACTTTCTCGATTGCTGCTCCGTTGTCTATCGTTATCATTTCCTGGCCGGCCGTCAGGCATTTTATGTCCTGGTCGAAAGTCAGAACCACATCCAGATGCATCTGGTACTCTATACCGTCTGCCCCGTCGGCGGGAACCGACGACACGAATACAGGTGCCGCCTCGGGGACCGGATCATTCTTTATTTCGTTTCCGCATGACGCAGCTGCCAGGGACAAGACAGCATATAGGCAGTTCAGTATAATATTTTTCATCTTACTTCAATGATGACATATCTTCTCTGGTTATGGTCTTTTCATTGTCCATAACCTTTTTCCAATAATTATCTGTGTTGTAATGGTAATCGTCCGTGCCGCTGCTCCAGACCATGAACCAGCTCCACCTGTCACCTGCTTCGAAGCAGGCCGCCGGGTCGGGAATATTGCCGCACTCGCTTACTGTAACCAGTTTCTTTCCTTTTGTAAGGTCGACGCACGCCTGGTACTGGCGTTGTTTTGCGCTTGTATTGTCTTCATAGATGTCGACACCCACAATATCCACATACTCGTCTCCGGGATACCAGTCGGCCCATTCATCCTCTGCACCCTGGGTGGCATCCAGAGTCCATACCCATATCAGGTTGTTCAACCCGTATTCTTTTTCGAAAGTGTCCCGCATCAGGCGGTAGAGCTGCCTGCATGGTTCGGCACCGCCGCGCCCCCACCAGAACCAGGCATTGTTCTTCTTGCCGTAGAGGTTGTAGTTGCCTGCCGCCTCGTGAAGTGGCCGCCATATCACAGGCACACCGGCATCACGCAGAATCTGCAGGTAACCGGCCACCTTGGCCATATCCTTCTTTATGAATTCGTTCTGCCAGGTGCCTTCCTTGAGGGCTTCCGTAATGCTGAACACCGTCTTGTCGCTGTAGAAATTGTAGCCGTTGAAATCATATTCATTGACACCTTTGTCCCAGCTGTCCTTTGAACCGGGCACGTTCCAGTGCCACATATAATTGACCAGACCTCCAGCATTCCAATGCTCTATCGGTGCCGACATGTCTGAATAATTTACAACCCAGCTCCATCCCGACGGGGTTGGAGAGTATTGCAGGAAGATGAAGTCATATCCTGCCAGTGCCGGGTGCTTCCCGGTCTTCGATGCTATGAGATTGATGTGCTCATTGTTGTTTGCCGTCCCTTCGCTCTGTACACCCGTGATAGTTTTCTTGCCGCTCTGCCCGAGCAGGAAGCGGTATACGTTCTTTGCCTGCTGCGAGGCGCTGCCGTTTGACAGTTCCTTGACAGGGTCAAGTTCATAATGAGTCTGCCCTACTGCTTCTTTCATTGAAAAGGTCAGCATAACGCCACCGGCCTTATTCTGGTTTGCCTTGAATCCCTCGATTATACCGTCGGGGACAACCAGCTTATACTCCTGACCAGCCTTGAGACCAGTCACAGTAATTGACAGGTCGGCCTTATATGCGCTGGCCTTCTGAACTGCTGCGTTATTGTCGATTGTTATCTGCTCCGCAGCCACTGTGCCACATTTTATATCCTGGTCGTAGGTGATCTTTACCGTGAGGCTTTCACCAACGAGGTCTGCTGCTCCGTCAGCTGGGACGGTAGACAGCAATACAGGTGCCTGTACAGAATCGGGAACGATGTCTGACGGCTCGGAACAGGCCGCAATGCCTGTGAAGGCAACTGCAGCAATCAATAATGACTTCGCAAATCTTTTCATTCAGCAAAAATAAAAAAAAGGAGCGGCGACCCGGCTGCCGCCGCTCCTGTCATAAAATGTATTACGGAAGTATTGTAACTTGTTCGATTGTCCAGTCACTACCCTGGATAACCATTCCGCAACGACCGTCACCTGTATCTGAATTGATTCCGAAATAGTCACCGGGAGTGGCGAGGATGTGTGAAAGAATCTCATCGGTAAGAGTAAGCTCAACTCTTGTCACGTCAGCGGCAACGAAATCAGGCTTGATGTATGCATCGTTGCCGAGTTCGGCAAATTTCATGTTACCATTGCCCCAGCCTCCGTCATTCAGCTGAGCCTGGCCCCATTTGCCATTCTGGTTGAAATAGAATATGAGCTTGGATCCGGCAGTGCACTGCTCAAAATATTTCATTGCAATTCCGAAGCGTCCGGTATCATCCCAAGAAAGGTTGCAAGGTCCCTGATATACAGTGATCTCCTGTGCAATGTCGGAAATAAGCTGAACCTCTGTCACTGTGAAGAATGCACCGCACAGCACCAGACCGCCGTTGTTGACGAGCTCGTTGAGGTCGCCGGCAGCAAGTTTGATTGAGAGATAACCGTCTTCAGTCACAGGTACATTGCCATCTCCGTCAGAGCCGGGAAGTGTCTTCCATGTGGGAAGTGCGCTCCAGCTGCCGTTTCCGCCACGGATCTGATGGTAGTCGCCGGCCGGATTGAGCTGGTAGTGGACTATAAGTTCTGTGCCGGGAGCAACTTTGCTCCAGTCATATCCGCCCCATGCAAGGGCCTGCATTCCGCCGTCCCATGCACCGACTGTGAAGCTGTCGGCCCAGATAGTCTTGATATCCTGCTCGAGCTGCACCTCGATGGGATCTGCCTGAACCTCTGTGTCTCCATCATAAAGCTGGAACTTGAAGTCATAGGTTCCCACCTTGCACCATGGCATGAGGAAGCGGATCTCTTCGGGCGTGCGGAGACCGTACTTGGTAACCTTGGTTTCACCCACGAAGATTGATTCCACAAGGTCCATGCTGGTACCTTTGAGCACAACTTCCTGACCGATATGCTGTGCTGCAGGGCGCGATGTCACGATAACCTTGCTGTGGTAGTTCATCTTCACCTCTTCGGCAGACTCGATTGTTTCACCGTTGGCAAGAGTGAGGACAACCTTTCCACTCACTGATGTAACTGCTGTCGCAAGAGTGACGCTGGTTTCGTTCTTATCGCTGATCTCGGCATCCTTTGCGCCTATCTTTGCACTTGCCACAAGGTCGAGGTCGGTACCTTCTACGATTACAGGCTCGTCACCTGCATAAAGCTCGAGAGGGCTGACCTTTGTGATGGTCGGATGTACGAGTGTGAAAGCCACCTCGACGAATTCACCGTTTGAATGGAAAAGTTTCGCATTTCCTTCGGTTGCAGTTGCAGGAACGGTGACATTGAGCTTGTTGTCTTTTAATTCGAATGCTGCGCCTTCTGCATTGGGAAGGTCAACCTTGGTTACAACGTCAAGGTCCTTGCCTTCCACTACAAGCTGCTTGCCTGCCTTCGGTGTGTTTGCAGCAGCAACATCTGAAGGCATGACACATTCGATGTCGCAGATCTTGAAACGGTCGCCTGCAAAAGAAACAGCGTTCACAACTCCGTTTGTTGCAACATCGGGAACATTTACTGCTATCTTGCCGTCAACTACTTCAACATTCTCTACTACTACAACTTCGTTCACTTTGGGGAATTCTACAGACTTGATCATTTCAAGATGTCCGCCTGTAAATGCGATTTCGTCCCCAGCCTTGACAGCTTTCTTCGAGAGTGCAGTGACAGAAGGCTTGCCCACTGTCAATTCTTTCTCAGAGTAAAGGAGGTTCTCCACCTCGGCGCCGTCTGAAAGGATGATCTTACCTGTTACAGCTGTAGCAGGGATTATCACCTTCGCTTCATGACGGGTTGCACCTTCCAGCACAGCTGCGGTTTCACCACCTTCGAACACGACGTGCTGAACAAGGTACATGTAATCTCCTTTCAAGGTGATTTCATCACCGGGATATGCAGTTTCTGGAGCTGTGAAGCTTTCAAAAACTATAGGCTCGGTATAAGTGAGTTCTGTCTTTGTCTTAAGAACTGCTCCGTCCTTGGTCTTGATGCTTACAATACCCACCTCAGGACCTTCGACAGGCAGTGTTACGCGGATCTCGCTCTCCTTGCCTGATTTCACCACTTCAATTGCAGTTATCGGCTCCACACCGGGGACATTGACTTCCGCAATATTCTGCAAGTTGGATCCGAAGAAACGGAGCTGGCCTCCACGCATTACAGGGTTGGGACCGTAAGAAGCAAGAGTGACAGCGCTGTCGGAGAACTGTGCAGTGCTCAGCTGCTCTTTCACACAGCCGGCAAGGCCCAGCAGCAATGCTGCCGCACAGACTAATGCTGATATTTTAATGATATTTTTCATCTTGTCCTATTTTAATTATTTAGCCGGAACGGCACGAATGTTATCGATATAAACGACAGGGCTGCAAGGGCTGCCTTCGCTTGAAGTGCCGGCAGCAAAGAAGAGCTCGAGGTTTGCGAATGATTCTTTCGAGAGCTTTCCGGTTGCAGTGCCACCATCCCAGAACATATTGAAGTTAGAGATAGGGAAAGAAACTGTCACCCACTCACCACCAGTATGTGTCATACCGTCTTTCCAGGGTCTCCAGATATAACGGGGAAGAGATATGGCTGTATCGTTGAAATAGGTATTGTTGCAACCCGCAAGCGTATTGCCGTAGACGTCCTTGACACCGGCATTGCCGTTCGAAACCAGAGTGACGTCAGAGAAGATGATCTGCATGGGGCAACCTGTCCAGGGGTGGTCTTCGGGAATCTTCACCTCGAACTTGAGAATCATGCTGCCATAGTTCGAGAAGTCCACAAGGTCGCAGAGGCGTCTGCCGTCCCACTCTCCGTAGGTCTCGGGATCCTGCCAGTTGCCTGCCCAGTACTCGAAGTGGCAGCTGCCGTCGTGCCAGTCACCACCGTCGGCGGTGAATGACTCGGCGCTTCCGTCCATCATCAGGCAGGATGAACCGCCCACACCCTCGTTTTCAACAACAGGAACTGCATGCCAGCCCTTGTTGGCTGTGTACAGACCGTTGGTGCCGTCGAAGTCGAAGAGAAGACCGCGGTCATCCCTGAATACAAACTCTGAAGCAGATGTGCCTGATGCTGTGGTGATCTTGATCTTACCTTTCTGTGCACCTTCAGGTACTTTCACCTTCACTGATGTCAGAGTGATGTCTTCATCAGCAATAGGACCTGCCTCGGCGTTGGGGAATTCTATTACCATGGGGGCGTCATCCTTCTGGTAGAAATAGTTACCATAGATGGTGACTTCCTGCCCGTCCTCGGCATACTCGAAGCTGATTCTCTGTACGCGCGGTGCGGGGGGCAGAACGCGGAAATCATACTCCACGGTCTCTTCACCAACTGTGTTGATATAGATCTTGTCGGTTTCAACAACAGGCATTGTCTTGGGTACCTGGACAAGAAGCGTGTTGTCGGTAATGTAGCTGGTGTTCAGGATGGCCTGCTGGTCATTGAACCAGATATCGTGTACGCTGCGCAGGTTTTCACCCATGATGCAGATGACCTCTTCCATAAAGGCCTGCTCGATCTGGGTGTCAGTATTGGCATAGCGGATACCATATACAGTAGGTACACCTTCCGTTGATTGATAACGGTCAGGATAGTCCACTGTTTCGCAAGAGCTGAGACCTGCGGCAATTATGACAGCCAGGAAAAAGCGGCTGATTGTCTTTATAGATTTCATTTCTTACCGGTGTTAAAAATTATACTTGTAAACTTCGCGGACGTCAACTGTTTCTGCGGGTGCATCCGAGGCAACTTTGCCGTTGAACACCACGTCTTCAGTCGGGAAAGGAAGAGTGAAGCTTGAAATGGTCACATTGGGATTGTCGTCGTTGCCGACATGTCCTCTTGAAGGATTGTTCTCATCAAGTAGAGGCTTGTCACCGCTTCCATAGAAGAGTGTGTTGGGATCATACTCGAATGTTGTCATGCCAGACTCCCAGTAGTTCTTGTAGATGTCGCCGAGAGCGTTGTATGTAGACCTTCTCTGGCTCTTGATCTCTGCAATCACTACGTCGGGCTGGAAATATGAACGGCGCACAAGGTCATACCAGTAGTCGCCTTCGCCTGAAAGCTCGAGACGGCGCTCTTTCCAGATTTCCTCACGTGTCACGCTTGTAACTTTGTACTTGCTGTCGAACACTGCAGCATCAAGGTCTCCTGTGAGCACACCGTAGGCGCGTTTGCGGACCTCATTGACTGCAGCAGCCGCTGCACCGTTGTCTGAGTCACACACAGCTTCTGCATACACCAGGTAGATGTCACCCATTCTGAGGATGTGGGTGGGGAGCTGATATGCCATTCTGTCTGCAGGCAGTCCTGTACCGGCGATATGGTCTGCATTGTCTCCGAAGAGATGTTTCACGCAGTTAGTACCGGTCTGGCACTCCATCTGACCGGGACCTCCGTCGGCATAGGCCTTCTCCTGACCTTCGGCAGGGGTTGTTGCAAACATTCCTGCAATGTAGTTGAAACCTGTGCGTCCGTAGATGGGGTCTGTACGGTCTGTCCAGAAATACTCATAATGGTCGCCGGGCATCATCATAGAGCACTGACGGCGTTTGTCAAGCTCGATATTGTTGCCTTTGCTGTCGACGCGTGTAGAAGGGTCGTCGAGCACGCTAACCCCGAATGCGTCTGCAAGGTCCACTGACGGACCGCCCCATCCGCCCCACATATCGCCGAACTCGCTGAATCCTTCGAATATGAGCTCGCTCTGGAGAGAGTTCTGACGTGTCCACTGGCCGCCGCTGATTGCCCACTGCCAGCTGATGAGAGGCTCTCCGGTAGAATTGAAGGTCTTGGGATCGAGACGGAAGATGTCTGAATAGCGGGGAGCAAGTGTACGACCTGAATTATCGATTACGTCCTTTGCATATTCAGCTGCCTTTGCAAGGTCTTCTGAGTTGAGTGAACCGCCAAGACCTGCCTTTGTGAGGTATGTCTTTGCAAGGAGTGCCTCGGCTGCATAGTAGTCGATACGGTTGTACTGGCCGATGTAGGCATTCTTGGGCAGAAGCTCCATAGCCTTCTCGAGAGTCATGATGATATAGTCGAATACACACTCTCTGGTCAGTTTCGGAACAGAGTTGTATTCTCCTGTACCGAGAAGCTCCGCATTGTCGTGGATGATGGGGACCTCGCCGAATGAACGTACAAGGAAGAAGTATGCAAGGGCCTTGAGGGTGAGAGCCTCACCTATTGCCTGATTCTTTACTGCCTGGGATGCAGTGCCGCCCTGTACTTCAAGTATGTTCTTTATCACTGTATTGGCGTGTGCATTTACAGACCACAGTGAATATGACATCTTCATGAGGTCCTCGTCGGTACCGTTCGCTGTGAGCGAAAGATATGCGGAACCACCCATATACATATTGCCTGACATTACCTCACCCACTTTGTAATAGCCGCGGAAGAAGTCGTACCAGGGAGAGTTGTAGAGGTAGTTTACACCCTGGATAACCTGTTCGTCAGTCTGATAGAAGCCTGCTGTGCTGTAGTTGTCCTCTGTGGGACGGTTCAGGAATTCCTGGCAGGAAACTGCAACGAGCATTGCACCTGCCATCACAATACCTTTTATTATATTTTTCATATTGTAGTCCTCCATCGATTAGAATGTGAAATTAAGACCGCACGAATATGTCGTAGGTGAAGGATAACGTCCGTTGTCGACGCCGTAGGTAAGACCGCTCGAATCCTGTGTAGAAGCACCGACCTCGGGATCATATCCCTGATATTTTGTGAATGTGTAGAGATTCTGGATGTTCACGTAAACGCGGACATTTTCGAACTTGATCTTGTCAAGAGCTTTCTTAGGAAGATTGTATCCGAGGGTTATGTTCTTGATTCTCAAGTAAGAACCGTCTTCTACATAACGGCTGCTCATCCTGTCGTTGTCGTTAGGGTCATTGATGGTAGGACGCGGAGTCTTGGTGTCCTTGTTGGTGACGGTAACGTTTGAAGGATCGTCGTACCAGTTGTAGATGGTCTTTCCTTCATAGGTTGCAGGATAAGATTTGTTGGCGTCGATGGGCGCCAGCCTTGCGTGGTCATTCACACTGTTGTGCTGGTTGACCCATGCGCTGTTCATGTGCACGAGACCGTTGAAGCCCTGTGCAAGCAGGTTGTAGTTGAGAACCTTGTTGCCGTATGAACCGTTGAGGAAGATACCGAGGTCAAAGTTCTTGTAGCGCCATGTGTTCTGCCATCCGAAAGTGAACTTGGGAAGAGGCGACCCTATGAAGGTGCGGTCTTTCTCATTGATTTCGTTGTCACCGTTGACATCTCTGAACTTGAGGTCACCAACCCATACTGTGGTGTTGCGGTCAAACACGCCGTCCGCAGGATATTTCTCTGCACGCGGAGAATTCTTGATGTCTTCCAGGTCAGTGTAGACACCTTCGATTTCATAACCGTAGAATCCGTAAAGAGACTCACCTATCTTGGTTGTAGACACAACGTCGTCCCACTGGCCGTAACCTATGAGGGCTGCGTTCTCTGTTCCGTCAAGGGCAAGGAGCCTGTTCTGGTTGAACGAAATCTGGAAGTTGCTGTCCCATGAGAAGTTTTTCCTCTCTACAGGGTGGAGGTCAAGGGTAATCTCTATACCTCTGTTGCGGATTGTTCCGTAGTTACCCTTGGGGGCTGCAAGATTTGATGATTCGTTACCCTGGGTACCCATGTAAGAAGGAAGCTGCATCGCCATCAGCATATCGCTTGACTTCTTCTGGTAGAGGTCGATGATGACATTGTACTTGTCGTTCAGGAAACCGAGGTCGAGACCGAGGTTCCACTGCTCCTGTTTCTCCCAATGGATGGCAGTGTTGGGGATGTTGGCTGGACGGAATCCTGAGCCGAATGCTGAAGGCATCGAGCTGATGGCTGCGCCCCATGCGAAGCCGCCGATGTTGCTGTTACCGGTCTGGCCCCATCCGAGACGGACCTTACCGTTGCTGATGATATCCTTCACTCCCTCCATGAATTTCTCATTTGTGAAACGCCATGATCCGGCTACTGAGTGGAATCCTGCCCATCTGTTGTCGGGTCCGAAGTTTGACGAACCGTCATAACGGAATGTGTAGGTAAGGAGGTATCTGTCGTTGTAGTTGTATGTCCAACGGGTGAAGAACGACGCCATTGCAGCTGAACCGAAGCCGTGACCTACCGAATGAGAAGTGGGGTCACCGAGAGAAACGTTGTGAATCTCGTCAGATGTGAGGCCTGTGCTCGAACCGCTGAGATAGTTCCAGTTGCTCTCCCATGCTTCCTGGCCGACCATTCCGCTGAAACTGTGCTCACCGATCTTGTTGCTGTAGGTGAGATAGTTCTTGATCTGCCAGAACATGCTGCCATTCTTCTGATAGCTCATAGAGTTCTGGTCCTGTTTGTAGGAACCGATGGAAATCTTGGGACGGTAGCGCTCTGCATCAGAGAAGTTCATGTCGAAACCGAGTTCAGTACGGAATACGAAATGCTCGATGGGAGTAAGGTCTGCGAAGATGTTTCCTGTAATCTTCTGGCGTTTGAGGATGTTGTCATTCATCATTGCCATTGCGACAGGGTTCTTGGTGCTTCCCTGGCCTTCGCGGACCACGGTCGACCAGTTGCCGTCGATGTCATATACAGGAATGTCGGGCAGAGTACTCAGAGAGTAGAAGATGATACCTTCACCGCCGTCGGCGAGTTTCAGGTTATCTGTAGTGTTGGCATAAGAAACATTGAGGCCGAGCTTGAACCACTTCTTGAGCTGGGCGTCAATATTCTCACGGATGCTGAAACGGCTGAAGTCAGAACCAATGATAGTACCTTCCTGGTCCATGAAGGATCCTGAAACATAGTACTGCACTTTGTCTGAACCGCCCTGGGCGCTTATCTGATGAGAGTGCTGCAGCGCTGTGCGGAACACCTCGTCCTGCCAGTTCGTACCTACGCCGAGCAGTGAAGGGTCGCCGTAGAATGCCTCAGGATTGCCAATTTCACCTATTTCTACCATATCGTTGTAGAAGTTGGCGAACTCGCGCAGGTTCATCATATCCAGACGTTTGTTCTGCTGGCTTACTGCGAACATGCCTTCGTAAGAGAACTTCGCCTCACCTGCCTTACCGTGCTTGGTTGTGATGAGGACAACACCGTTTGCACCCTGTGCACCATAAATCGCGGTTGCAGAAGCATCCTTGAGAATCTCCATCGAAACGATATCCGAAGGGTTGATGGTTGAGAGAGGTGAAATGGTGGAAACCTTACCGTTACCGAGCGCATCACCCAGACCGAAATCCGCACCTGAGTTACCACCGCCCTGGACGATCACACCGTCGATCACATACAGAGGCTCTGCATTTGCGTTGATGGTTGCCTGTCCACGGATACGGATAGAAGAAGATGAACCGGGAGCTCCGGAAGTCTGAACGGATGTGACACCCGCTGCACGACCCTGGAAAGCCTGATCCAACGAAGTGATGATAGACCCCTTCAAATCCTCTTCCTTCATGGATACGGAAGCACCTGAAAGGTCACTCCTTTTCATCGTACCGTAACCCACAACCACAGATTCTTCCAGAAGCAGGTTGTCTTCATCAAGGGTAACATTGTAGACGCTCTGACTGCCCTGGACAGTTACAGTAGCATCTTTGAAGCCGATACAAGACAGAGTAAGCGTCTTTCCGTTGTCAACGGAAATCGCAAACTTACCGTCAATATCGGTAACAACTCCATTTGTGGTTCCTGTCTCGACGACTGCGCAGCCGATTACCGGCTCGCCTTTTCCGTCAACAACAGTTCCGCTGATACCCCTTTTCTGAGCGAAAAGCGATATGCATGCTGTGAGCAGGACCACGCAAGAAAAAAGTTTTCTTTTCATGTCACTGATTTTTGGTTAATTATTAATTGTTTGCAAAAAAATTGTCACTGTCTGCCAAGCTGCGCATCAAACCACCTGTTCCTCATGTCCTGCCATATCTTCTCCTGCCACATCGCATGCCCGCATCCGGGAACGCACAGATACTGTTTGGGGCTGTTTATAATATTGTATCCAGCAAAATTCGTGTGAGGCGGGCAGGTTGGATCTTGAAGTCCGAACGCCATATATACCGGGCATTGGATACGGTCGGCAAAATTCTTCACGTCGAAATAGCTCAGCATCTCAAACAGGCTCTCCCGTTCTATATTCTGGCTGTCAGCCGCACCGAACACTTCCCACACAGGCCACCACACTATCTGCGAATAATGCCTGAAGTCTCCCAGGAACGGCACTGCAGGCGCCGTGGCGGCAACTCTTGAATCCAGAGCTGCGCTGATGAGGGCGAAAGCGCCTCCCTGGCTCTCGCCACGGGCGAATATGTGCGATGTGTCTGCCTTTTCCAGAGAAGCCACGAAATCCACTGCCCTTACAACGTCGCAGAACGCTCCGCGGTAGTAGAAATCCTCCTTTGAACTCAGACCGCGGTCTATCCAGTTCCGCTCTTCATCCCTGAATATGCCCTGGTTGCGCACGCTCACCAGGAACTCTATGGCTTCGGGGCTGCCCGAGGGATCATACCAGTAAGGGTCGGCACCATACCCCATATAATCTATATATACGGGATAACTGCCTTCCTTGACAGGCTGGCAGAGAATGCCGCCCATCTTCACTCCGTTGAACGAACTGATTTCCACACGGTAGCTGCTGCGCAGGCTGTTGCTGTGCTCGGGAGAGAACTCCATGACCACCTCCATGGGAACAGCGGCAAGCTCGTTCAAAGTATTTGTCCAGAACTCGTCGAAATCAGGACGCTTGTCCTGCGGAGAATTTATCTTTTCCGGATCGACTCCGATGTTGAACGCAGCATACTGCCCTGAACGGGCACCTGATGTCCATGACAGGTTTACCTGATAGAAGCCCGGCTGCACTTCATCCAGCGGGAAAACTACTGTCTCATATCTTCCATCCACCAGGAGAGTCTTGCAAAGCACCGTGTCCTTTTTCTCAGACATGAGGCTCAGGTCGCTTACAAGCGCCAGGCACACCTCTACAGGTTCTCCGGACGGGTTGGTCACCTCAACCTTGAGGTTTCTTTCATCTCCATCCTCAAAGAGACATCCAGACGAGAATTCATAGCGCAGACGGGTCATCTCCGACAGTCTGGCTGTGGCCTCGGAGATTATGCTGACGGTGCTGCTGTCAGAGGCGAACACAGAATTGAGCCCCTGCGGCTCCTGTGCCGGGTCGCCGCACAGGTCATCGCCCTCCTGCCACTTCTCGTGAGCCGGTACGGCAAATCCGCCCCATCCCCAGAAATTGCATCCTGCCAGATTGTCTCCACATGCTGCAGATTCCAGCACACGCGAGAAAACATAGCTGTATATGCTGTCTCTCCCGGATGTGGTGCAGCTGCGGTCGAAGCCGAAACCGTCTCTGGGATATCCGAATTCTTCAATTACCAGAGGCTTGCCGGTGCGCCGTGCCACCTCGAGATGCCCGTCTATATAGCGGCCCGTCATCTCAATGGCAGTTGCAACGCTGTCCTTTATGGTTGATTCACTCACCCAGCTCCAGTTGTAAGGCCAGATATGGATGGTGATGTAGTCAATGTCTTTGCAGTCATTTATCCTTTCGAAAAGGCCGGCATCACTCTCACAGCCCATCGTCCCTTCGTTACCGGTGCTTACCATGTGGCCCGGGTCCAGTGACTTTATGAGTGCGGCAGTGCTGTGGATATACTGTACGAAAGCGTCACGCACCTCGGGCGAACCGCTGAAGCATCTCGGTTCGTTGCATATCTGCCAACTGAAGATTGCCGGATGGTCTTTGAGTGCACTTACAACATTGCGTATGTAATCGTGATTGAGC
>JAZLJK010000085.1:0-6852 GCA_045617865.1 Bacteroidales bacterium
GGTTTAGGCAGCTTAGGGATATAAATTATTTTGCATTTTGTAATATATTCCTTACATTTGCAGCATGAGGACGCTAAGAAGGACAAAAGAATTTGACGAGTTCTATAACTCTGCAATACCAAAAGTCCAGGAGAAGATAGATTACGCGCTAAACCTTATGTCACAGATTAAGGTTGTAAGTACTAAGTTCGTCAAGAAACTGAAGGGGACAGACTTTTATGAAATGCGTATTTCTGTCGGAAACGAATATAGGGTCATCCTGTTTACGATTGACAGCGAGAGTTTCATAGAAGCAGATGAAGTACTCCTTTTGAACGGCTTCATTAAGAAGTCAACCAAGGACTATTAGGCACAGATACAGATTGCCGAGAATATATTATCAGAACTAGCAAAATGAGAAAAGACATCGATCTAAAGAAATTGGGGGACCTCACTACAGCGAATGAGATGCTGGATGAAAAATATGGGAAGCTCGGGACTGCGACTCGTGATGCCTTTGAAGCAAAGGCAAAAGCCTGGTATTATGCCGAGGTTCTCAAGAACGCGAGAAAATCTGCAGGCATCACACAGCAGGAACTTGCCGACAAGATTGGCAAAAAGCGTGAGTATATCGCTTCGCTTGAGAAGGGCGAAACAGATATGCAACTATCCACATTTATTCTGATCTCAGAAGCAGTCGGCCTCAAATTCGCGCTGACATATTGATATTCCCATAATGCAATTGAATATGAAAAAGACTATTTTCTCTATCGCCACTGTATTGATGGCAGTCTGCCTGGTGGCCTGCAACAAAGAAGACTGGAACCTCGATCCTTCTGACACAGACCTCGTGCCATTGATCGACGGGCACTCTTATGTCGACCTCGGTCTCTCTGTAAAGTGGGCTTCATGCAATGTTGGTGCAACTGATCCGTGGATGGCAGGTGACTGCTTCGCATGGGGCGAGACAACTTCGAAAGAGTCATTCACAACCGATACATACACGCATCCCGAGGCTGAAACCCTCACCTCGACCAATGACGCCGCTTTCACAAACTGGGGCGGCAATTGGCGCATCCCCACAGCCGGCGAGATTCAGGAGCTGCTTGACAACTGCACCTGGAAATACACAAAGTATCCCAATTCGAATGTATATGGCTATAAAGTGACAAGCAAGGTGGAAGGATTCACCAGAAACTACATTTTCCTTCCTGTCACAGGATATAAGGATGGTGCGGGCCTCTGCAGCACCGACGCCGGTTTCTACTGGTCTGCCAATTCAAACAAGGCTTATCCCAAGTCACTCAATTTCACATCAAGAATGATTGAATGCCAGGACACATACCCTTATTACGGATACGCTGTCCGCGCTGTGTGCAAATAGAACGGAGCTGACTTTGTTGTGCTCCGCTACGAAAGCACCAACCAATCGTCACTCTGTCGCAAGTACTACCGTCCATCCCGGCTTGACAACAGCAATGTCAGGCCATGTCGCCGCAGCATTTTTCACGAAGGTTCCAGACTCCACCGGGTCTATCATGTCGGTAATCTGACAATAATTAGATGTATACTCACAGTCAATAAACATTGCCATTAAATATTTCATCGCAACGCACCCCGCAAACATTCTGTCGTAACAAAAGTTGGCCAAATATAGAGCAGGCAAATCAGGGGCTTCGATCAATTGTACACAATCCGCGAACAATGATTCAAATCGGTAGCAGCTGTGAATCGTTGTTTCGTTAGAATTATGGTAGTTAAGAAGGTCCATGATATTACCCGTACACCGAACTTCCGCGTCACCATCAAAATGAATGTGCCCGATAGAGGATGATATGTCGGGTGAATCATTATACTCACCGCGGATGTAGAGTTCTTCATTTCCAAATTCCAGAGGCGTGCCCTCTTCATAATTCACCCATTCTGAGCGGTTGTATGAATATTGGATTGTGGCGACCCATATATCAGTCATGGAAAAGACGCTGCGTTCGCCCTCTTTATCCGTGGCGAAAGTAAGACACTTTGTATATGGATTGAAGCCTAGGTGCTTTTTCACATAGCCTGATGCCGAAAGGCTCTTCCGTGCCCGCCGGCGTGAAACTGCCGGACCGCTTTCTTGTCGGCGGCAGCGATGAAACTGTCCATATTTTTCTAACTTTGCCGGCAAAATAAAACACTATGAAAAAAGCACTTAAAATAATCCTTGCGGTGCTGATTGCGGCAGTTGTCGCAGTTGCGTGCATCTGGCAGGGCGAAATCAGGACCATCGCATCAATCAGCAAGGTGTGTGAAAACGATCCATATCTGTATATTACTGACTACAAGGCCAGATACGACCTCGACAAAGTGCTCGAGGCAGGCATAGATGCCAACACCAAGCTGGTGGAGTTTGTGATAGAGCAGCTGAGCCGCGGCCTCTACAAGCCCGACCTTTCCGGCAAGCAGACCGGCAACGGTTTCGCCTGCACATCTTTCCAGGCAAAGAACGCCGAAGGCGACGGCTACCTTTTCGGCCGCAACTACGACTTCTTCAAGAACCCGTCCCTTGTGCTGAAGGCCCATCCCAAGAACGGCTACGCCTCCATCTCGACCTGCGACCTTTCGCACCTCGGCTACAATCTTGACAAGCTTCCCGAAGGAGTGGCGGCAAAAGCACTCTGCCTGGCTGCCGTATACGCCCCGATGGACGGCATGAACGAAAAAGGGCTATGCATCTCTATCATGGCGCTGCCCAAGCAGGCCGCATGGCAGGACACCGGCAAACCCATCGCAGGCACAAGCATCGTGATGAGGCTCATCCTTGACCGCTGCGCCACAGTAGATGAGGCGCTCGAGCTGGTCGCAAATCTCGACATCCGCCACGACCAGACCGCCGGCGGTGGCTACCATTACCTTGTGGCAGATGCCCAGGGCAATTGCGCCGCCATCGAATTCGACCTTTTCGACGGATGGAAAACCATGATAACCCGCAAGGCAGAAGGTGACAATTCGATGCTTATGACCAACCACCTCATCGCCCCGAAATATTACACCACAGAGCCCGACCCGGTGCTTGGCAACCCGCACAGCAGAAGCTGGTGGCGCTATGCCGTGGCTTCAGGCTATCTGGCAGAGCGTGGCGGAGTGCTCACCTCAGACGAGGCGCAGCAGTGTCTTTCTGATGTGCACTGGAAAGATCTGAAGTGGGACAACGGCATGGTTGAAGACACACAGTGGAGCAATGTATACGACCAGACTGCACTCACCCTGAAGCTCCGCGACTGGTATGACTACAGCACAACACATGAATTTACAATAAGCAGGTAATGAGCAGGATAATAACCATCATTGGAAGCGGCATGATGGGGAGCGCGCTTGCGTTCCCTGCACGCGAAAACGGCAACGAGGTGAGGCTTGTCGGCACACCTCTCGACAGGGGGATAATTGAAGGATGCCGCAAGACCGGGCAGCACCTGAAGTTTGACAGGCCTTTTCCGGAAGGAGTGAAATATTATCAGTTCGAAGAGTGGAAAGAGGCTGTGGAAGGGTGCGACTTTGTGATAGGCGGAGTAAGCAGCTTCGGCGTGGAATGGTTTCTTGACAATGTGCTGAGCGAGCTGGATCCGTCGGTGCCGGTGCTGAGCGTCACAAAAGGGCTCATCAACCTGGATAACGGCGACCTGATAAGCTACCCGGAATACTGGAAGCGCGAGCTGGCAAAAAGGGGAGTGGTGCGCGACATATGTGCCATAGGCGGCCCCTGCACCAGCTACGAGCTTGTTGCACACGACCAGACAGAGGTGGCATTCTGCGGCGCCAGCAGCGAAATCATCAGGATGATGAAGGATGCCATGGGCACAAGCTACTACCATATCAGCGTCACCAATGATGTTGAGGGGCTTGAAAGTGCTGTGGCACTGAAGAATGGATATGCACTTGCCGTTGCCATGACAATAGGCCTGGTAAACCGTGACCTTGGTGCCGGAGCGGGCCTTCACTACAACTCGCAGGCCGCAGCATTCTACCAGGCTGTAAAAGAGATGCGCCTCCTGCTTGAGATGCAGCACGCCAGCCAGGACTGCGAAAACATGGGCATCGGTGACCTGTATGTAACTGTATATGGCGGCCGCACACGCAAGATAGGCATCCTGCTTGGCGAAGGCAAGACCTATCGGGAAGCCCTCGAAATACTTTCTGGCGAGACTCTCGAGTCACTCGTGGTGACAGGCCGCGTTTGCAGGGCCATCCGCCGCAAGGCAGAGCTTGGCAGGGCGGATATCAGCCAGTTCCCAATGCTGATGCATGTGGATGAAGTCCTCGACAAAGGAAAAGATGCCCACATGCCCTGGGATGCATTCACCTTTGACCATACTGCATAAGCCAGCAGCACCAACCGAATCTGCAAGCCTTGCAAACTTCATGTCCTGACCGTGCAGGATGATAGATTTGCACCATAAACCAAAACAAACTGCTTTATGGAAGAGAACAAATCTATCAACATCTACAATCTGCTCATCATAGATGAGTCAGGCTCTATGTTTTCAATCTATGACCAGGCCCTGTCTGGCATCAACGAGACCATCAATGGCATCAGAAATGCCCAGAACGACTTTCCCAACCAGCATCAGTATGTCTCTATCGTCACTTTCGAGGGACATGGTATGAACGCCGTGAAGACAAGGCGCGACAGAGTTCCTGTGGGCAAAGTGCAGGACATGACAAAGCAGGACTACCGTCCGGGAGGCAGCACACCACTCTACGATGCCATGGGGAAGGCCGTCTCACATCTGGACGGATGCATCAATGAAGGCGACGCCGTGCTGGTGACAGTGATCACAGACGGGATGGAGAACGCATCGGTGGAATATTCTGGCCGTGCCGTGAAGGAGCTTGTGGCAAGGCAGAGGGAGAAAGGGTGGACCTTCGCATACATTGGTGCCAATCAGGATGCAGTTGAAGTGGCAAAGGATCTTAACATTTCAAATGCCATGAACTTCGAGGCAAGCCCGGAGGGCACTGTCTGTATGTCGGTCAAGTACGAGAAGGCGAGGAACAAGTTTCTGCGGCAGGTAGAGTGCTGCATGTCGGCTTCTGACGAAGACAAAAGGTCATTTCTGGGAAAACTGTCAGACCTGTTTGAGGAAGATGAAGAGAAATAGCGGTTGAATGGTCAGTCTCTTATGACAAGAGAGCGGTCGAACGCAATCTTTTTCGGTTCACCTGCCTTGCCGTCGATGTAGTAGAATCTGGCAACTCTCTCGTCCACAACATTCTTGAAAGCCTTCTTGACCTTGGAAACCTTCTCGCTGATGGAGTTGCTCATCACAGAGTTTGTGAGGTCATCAAGGCTTTTCTGCATTGCCTGGAGGTCGCTCCGGCCGGATAATGACATGTAGATCCTCTCCAACTCGCTGCGGTGGTCTGCAAGGTCCTTGAACCGGATGCCTTCAGGGTGGTCGAGATAAAGCAGGAAAACGGCCTTTGTAAGGGTGTCCATCTTCACCTCGCGCCTGTCAAAATCTTCAAGAATGATTTGATGACGGCGTGTGATTCTGAGCCGGCTCAGTTTCACAGTGTAGGAAAGCACTGCCTCAAACTCGTCAATTGTGACGCCATACTTTTCCTGCAGAGCCTTTATCTCATCCAGCAGAGCCTGCGTCTTGGCATCAAGCTGCTGTTCACTGGTGACAGAATCACTCTCTTCACAGAAGAGCCCTTTCAGATCTATTTCAAGCCTTCTCGCCATGCGGCCGGTTGACCCGGTGCGTCTTTCACAGCAGCACTCCATGTCCAGGTCCAGGCCAGCCTTATATGAGGCAGGCTCTTCCAGGGCCTTGGGTTCCAGGTCCGGCACTTTTGTGGGCTCAGGCCTTTTGAGACCCGGGAAGAAATATGCAAACGCTTCTGCAGAAAGCCCGCTTAAGATATCCAATATCTGAGAGTTGTTCATGAGATGGTTGGTTTTGAATTAATTTGTAGTTCTGCCGCTTAGGAGTTTGCTTGCTCCCGCAAAGTTAAATAAATTACCATAAGTTTTAGACTTATTCCAATATGTTATTAAGTTATTTCTAAAGGACTACATCCGCACTTTGTGGTTATTGACTTACATATATATAAAATGGGTTTAAGCCTCTTGTAAATAAGCCTACATTAGTATAAATATTTGTTGAATTGAGTGGGATATGAGTTAAGATGCTTTTTTATGCCTGAGATTACGAAAATGGTGTGGTTGTTCGTAAAAAAAACAGCCACACCCTGTAATGCCTAGAACATACGTGCTCAGCATCTCCTCCTCCTCCTTGATTCCGAGGTAGATTCTGGTGATGCTTGCATTTGAGTGGTTGAAGAGTTCAGATAGCTTGATGAGCGCAAGTTCTCCCTGACCCTGGGATGATGCGTGCTCGAAGATCTTCCTGCCGAAGGTCTTGCGGAGCGAGTGGGTGGAGAAGTGCTCAATCTTGAGATTGTACTTCTTCTTGATGTCCTTCAGGAGAACGTTGATCCTCTGGACAGAGTAGACTCCATGCTTCTGAGAGATGAAGCACGGTCTGTCGAGTGACCTCGGATGGATCGCCTCATAGCAAGCCTGGATGTGCGGCTTGAACTGGGAGTTGATCTTGATGGTCCTGCGCTTGTTGGTCTTCTTCTCATAGATGACGAACTTGTCGTCTTCGTTGAGCAGCTGCTCCCATCTGAGGGAGAGAAGGTCGCTGATGCGGAGTCCGAAGAATGTTAATAGAAAACGGTGAGCGGGACCTTGATGTGAAGTCCCGCCATGATAGGATTCGTTTGTACTGCTGATAATTGTATATAGAGAATTCTCCTTATTGTTTTGATTTCAAAATAAAGTGCTATATTTGCATCGTCATAGGGGAATTCGCGTAAGGGATGACA
>JAZLJK010000086.1:0-8385 GCA_045617865.1 Bacteroidales bacterium
CCTTCCGGCCTACGGCCTACAGTCAACCCCTTACAGTGATAAGACTCGGATGGCAAACCCATTTCAGGGATAACGACTAACAGTCAACTTATATCAGTAATAATCTATTAATCCGAGTCAACCAAAATCAGGAAAGGACAGATTCCCTCATATTGTCCCGCTCTGGCTCCGCGGCCGATGCACTGCAGCGACAAAACCGCCTGCTTTTGCTGCGGTTTCAAGGCAAGCTATGTGAGAGGAGGGCAGGATGTGATGAAATTGCGTAGTATACTGCGCCGGCGGTTATCTCCCGGCGGACCTGCGGGGAGCTGTGCGGGGCTCTCCTCGGCCCGCCGAGGATAACCGCTTGCCGATCTTATGATGTTTGTCAACCTTATGCTGTTTGCTGACCAATGTTGATGAGATGCCAGACGGCTGCATGCTGTCCGCCTGCTACTTACCGTTGATATTGCGGAACAGCCCATTGGTCACCTGCTGCAGGCAAGTGTTGCGGCACAATTGGATGCAAATAATATGTCGCATTGCCAGTCCACGCACACCTGCCCACAACGCATTCTGACCGCCATCAGCGTGGACTGGGGCTCTACAGAGGGTGTCAGTCCACGACGATTGCCTTTGCAGATGCATCAGTGGTATCCTGTCGTGTCCTGAAAGCAATTTACGATAGCCCTTTCCGTCTATGAAGCGGAGAAAAGTGGGTTCCACGCTCTCGAATGCGCACCTGGGTGCCGGCAGGGTGCCGAGGAAGGGCATCTGGCGGGGGTGTGCGGAACCCAAGGCCTGAAATGGGTCCCTGGGTGCCGGCGAATGACCCCCGGACGGGCTGCATACGGTCGGACTAACCGCGAAAATGGCCGTTTTTGACGGTTAGTCCATCGGATTCTGGTCTGAATACGTCAATATCGGCGGGACTAGCAGCGTTTTTGCGGGATTTTGACTGCTAGTCCATAGGGGCAGGCCGGCTTGTCTGCACCATGATGAGACCAAACTCTATCCGTGGCGCATTACTCGCTGATAATCTGGTAATTATGCATATCAGCCCCTTGAGAATCGGAGGGGCTGTTTTCGTTATCTGTCTGTGTCTCAATTGCTTATGCGCCACGGCCGAATTTGATGGTGATGGATGACTCACCGCCCACCAGACCGCATGGTCCAATTGTCACGATCCTGTATTTATGAATGCAAACTGTCACTCAGCCAGTCAGCACAGAGTCTTAATTCAGTGTCGGCACAGAGTCTCAATTCAGTGTCGGCACAGAGTCTTAATTCAAGGCCAGCACAGAGTCTCAATGTAGTGTCGGCACAGAGTCTTAATGCAGTGTCGGCACAGAGTCTTAATGTAGTGTCAGCACAGGGTCTCAATTCAGTGTCAGCACAGAGTCTCAATGCAGTGTCGGCACAGAGTCTCAATTCAAGGCCAGCGCAGAGTCTCAAGGCAGTGTCGGCACAGAGTCTCAATGCTGGTAGTCACTGCGCCATGTGGCAGGGGTGAGGTATTCCGTTAAGGATTGATATCAAAGATTTTACAGAGAGAAGACGCTAGTCTGGCAAGCAAATCACTTGAGTCTCAGGAAGCTGAGGCCGAAGCGCTCGACGGCGGCACGCTCAAGTTCTTCGCGGTGTGAGGGGTCGGCTATGGCAATCAGGGCCTTGGCGCGCTCTGCAAGTGGTTTGTTGCGCAGGTAGGCGATGCCATGCTCTGTGACTATGTACTGGGCCTGGAAACGGGTGGTGACCACGCCTGCGCCCGGTGCGAGATGCGCAACAATCTTGGACTTGCCTCTGCCTGTCATCGAGGGCATGGCGATGAAGCATTTCCCTCCCTCAGACAGCGATGAACCGTACATGAAGTCGTGCTGCCCGCCAACGCCTGAGATGATGGTGTCTCCAATGGAATCGGCGCATATCTGACCTGTCAGATCGACCTCGATGGCCGAATTGATGGCCATTGCACGCGGATTCTGGCGTATTATCTGCGGATCGTTGGTCCATGCCACATCACGTATTACAAAGTCGGGATTGCCGTTGATATAGTCATAAAGACGGCTGCTGCCGATGACCAGCGAACCTACCGACTTGCCGGGAAGGATCTTCTTGAGTGAGTTGTCTATGATGCCTTTCTCTATCAGCGGTATCACGCTGTCGGTGATGGCTTCTGTATGCAATCCCAGATGCCTGTGGCCGCTCAATGAACTGACGATTGCATCAGGAATGCCGCCCACACCTATCTGCAGGGTGGCACCGTCTGGTATCTCATTGGCAATCAGCCTGCCTATCTTTGTTTCAACTTCATTTGGGACTGGCGTGGGAACCTCTGCCAGAGGCTCGTCACCGCGGCACATGGCGCTGATTCTGCTTATATGAATCACAGGGTCGCCGAAGGTGCGCGGCATGTATCTGTTGACCTGGGCGATGATGGTTCGCGAGCATTCTGTGCCGGAAACGGTGAGGTCGGCTGAAATGCCGTACGAACAGTATCCGTTTTCGTCGGGTTCACTTACATTGAGGAATGTTACATCCACCGGTATCTGACCGCTGCGGAACATGCCGGGAACTTCACTAAGGAAGCAGGGGATAGTGTCTGCCACACCATCGCGCATGGCATTGCGCAGATTGTTCGGGACAAAGATGTTCAGGGCACGGAACGAGTCCATCAGCTCCCTCTTCGCGTAGGGGGCATCCTCTTTGTCAACGCCGAAACCAGTTATGATTTTTACGTCCCTCAACTCGCCGGCACGCTCTACAAGGGCGCGTACAAGCACGTTAGGGATGGATGTAGACCCCTGCAACACAATGGTATCACCGGACTTGACCAGTTTTACCGCTTCAGCAGGAGTTACAAATTCACAAGCCATTATTCGTAGATGCTTTCCATCAAGTCGTGGTACTTCTTGTGGATGTTGGCACGTTTGAGCTTCATTGTCTGACCCAGCATGCCGTTGGCAGAGCTCCATTCATCGTCGACATACTGCTCTTTCTTGATCTGCTCGTGAGCGGCCAGACGGGTGTTTACCTTGCCGACCTCGGTGTGGAGATATGAGATGATCTGGTCGCAGGCAAGATAGTCTTCGTGGCTCTTCAGCCCTTCTATCTTCAGCTCTTTCGCGAGGTCGCGAAGCTTGTGGAAGTTGGGGATTATGATGGCTGAGGGGAACTTGCGGTTTTCACCGAAAACGATGCAGTTCTCAATGTATCCGGTTTCCTTCAGCATGGTTTCAATTGCCTGAGGAGCAATGTATTTGCCATTGCTGAGCTTGAACATTTCCTTTTTGCGGTCGGTGATTTTGAGGCATCCGTTGTCGAGGAACTTGCCTATGTCACCGGTGTGGAGGAAACCGTCCTTGTCTATGATTTCAGCGGTAAGCTCGGGAGCCTTGTAGTAACCGAGCATCACGTGCGGACCGCGGGTCAGAATCTCTCCGTCTTCTGCAATCACGCATTCTGTGCCGTCTATGGGGCGGCCTACAGTGCCGATGTGGTTGATGCCTTCTGCAGGGCTGTTGACCGCTATCACAGGTGATGATTCGGTCATTCCGTAGCCTTCGAAGATGCGCAGCTTGGCGGCGCAGAAACATTTGACAATCTTAGGCTGGATGGATGATCCGCCGCTTACGATAACCATTTCGTGACCGCCGAGGTTGTCGCGCCATTTCTTGTAGACAAGCTTGTCAAACAATGCGTGGCGCAGCAGGTAGATGGGGTTGCGACGGTAGTTGTCGTAGTTGTTGGCAAACTTCCATGCGCGGCCGTAGATCCATTTGGCAAAGCCTTTCAGCCCCTTGCCGGCTGATTCAAGCTTGTCGTACATCATCTCCATCACGCGGGGAACGGCGCAGAATCCGTCGGCATGGCTTGATGCCAGGTCGGCTGCGATTGTGCCCAGGCCTTCGGCATAATATACACTCATTCCAAGCTCCATCTGGTCGTAGAGCATCGTGCGCTCGTATGCATGGCAGAGGGGGAGGAAGCTGAGTGCCTTGTGCGTGTGGTTGTAGATGTGGCGTATTGCATGCCCGTGTGCATCGAAGATAAGATTGCGGTGAGAAAGCATCACACCTTTGGGACGGCCGGTTGTGCCGGATGTGTAGACAATAGATACGCAATCGTTCTCGTCAATCTCCTTTTTGTTGAGCTCGATGACTGCATCCCATTTCTCCTTCTCTTTCTCTCCTTCTTCGCAGAAAGTCTTGAAGCAGGGCAGATCATCGCTGTCATCGATAAGGAAAACCTTGGCGGGGCGGTCCATCTCCTCTGCAATCGGAGCTATCTTCTTGTAGAGGGAAAGGTTGCCTATGAAGATAACCTCTGCGTCAGAATTGTTGAAAATGTAGAGGTAGTCGTCGTGGCTGAGCGTGGTATATACAGGAACATGAACCATTCCTGCCAGTGCTGTGCCCATGTCGATGAAGTTCCATTCGGGGCGGTTGTTGCAGATGTCGATGATCTTTGCACCTTTGCTGAGTCCAAGCGCCAGAAGTCCGCGTGCCACAGAGTATGAGCTGTTTACGAAATCTTCCGTACTGTAGTACACCCACTGTCCGCGGATGCTGCGCGCGAACAAGTCTTTTTTGGCGGGAATATCCTGCTGAAGGTGGTCGATAAAATCGAACAGGCGTTTAATTTCCATGCCTTTGTCCTATAGTTTAGTTAATTAGTCGGTGCAAAGTTAGTAAAAAAAAATAAAAAATTAAGCCTGCCGTTTGACGGACGGCAGGCTTAACACATCACATTTAATTTTCAATGTTTAGACTGATTTCTTGTACTCTTCAGCTTTTAACAATGTATCAAATTCCGACGGATCGGAGAACTTGATCTTAACAATCCAACCCTCATCGTAAGGGCTTGCGTTTACGAGTTCGGGAGCAGATTCGAGAGCCTCGTTGAACTCCACAACCTCACCGCTTACAGGCATATAAGCCTCGGCTACAGTCTTCACTGCCTCGATATCACCGAACTTTTCACCTTTGGAAAGCATCTCACCCACTGAAGGGACATCAAGATAAACAATGTCACCAAGCTCACTCTGTGCAAAATCGGTGATGCCAACAACTGCCAGGTCGCCCTCTACGCGGGCCCACTCATGGTCTTTAGTGTAAAGTAATTCCTCAGGTACGTTCATAATAATCGCATATTCGTGGCAAATATAGTAAATATTGTGAATATTGTTACAAAATCTTCAGAGATTTTTTGATTAAATTTTCCAGCGACACATCGGGGTCTTCCTTAAGTACCATATCCACAGCTTTTTCGACATTTGCCTTGGTGAATCCGAGAAGCACCAGGGCGTTGAAAGCTTCGTCGCGATAAGGATTTGATACAGTGGCTGTTACTGTAAATCCTCTGCCGGATCCCTTCACCACTTTGTCTTTAAGTTCCAGTATGATTCGCTCGGCGGTCTTGCTTCCGATACCCTTGATGGACTTGATTTTCTTGAGGTCCTGCCCCACAATTGCATTCTGAAGCTCGTCCTGGCTCATTGAAGAGAGCATCATGCGGGCGGTGCCGCAGCCAACCCCGTTTACAGAGATGAGCATTGTGAAGAGTTCGCGCTCCTCTTTGGTGCTGAACCCGTAGAGTGCCTCGTCATCCTCGCGGAGATGGTGGTAGATGTAGAGCTTTGCGGTGTGACCGACACTTGTCTCGATGTCTGTGAACGAGCTGAGGGATATGAGGATCCTGAATCCGATTCCGCCCGCCTCGATGATGGCTTCAGCCGGGTTGGCCTCGACCAAAAGGCCTTTTATGTAGTCGTACATATATTTATAAACAAATTTTGATTACTTTTGTAGTTTGTAAAGATACGAAAAAATAGCTCAATATGCGCAATGTCGATGAAATAAGGGCACTTTTCCCTATTCTTGACCGCAAGGTCGAGGGGAAGGACCTTGTCTATTTCGACAATGCCGCCACCTCGCAGCGCCCGCGCAGTGTGCTTGACCTGCAGCAGGAGCTGTGCAGCCGCAGCAACGCAAACATCCACCGTGCCGTGCATACGCTGAGCATGGAGGCCACAGAGGCTTATGAGAAGGGGCGCGACGCAGTGCGCGACTTCATCGGTGCAGAGAGCCGTGAGGAGATAATCCTCACCTCGGGCACCACCGCCTCGATAAATCTGGTGGCGCACTGTTTTGCCGCTGCCGGATTCCTGAAAAAGGGAGACAAAGTGCTGCTTTCGGCCGCGGAGCACCATTCGAACATCGTCCCGTGGCAGATTGCCTGCCAGGCAACTGGCGCCGGGCTGAAGGTGCTGGAGGTGGAGCCCGACGGCACCATCGACCTGCAGAAATTTTCCGACAGTCTTACCGATGAAGTGAAGATGGTGGCTGTGGCGCATGTATCCAACATCCTGGGCGTGGTGAATCCGGTGAAGCAGATGGTGGCGTTGGCTCATGGCAAAGGCATCCCGGTGCTGGTGGACGGCGCGCAGGGCGTCACTCACCTGAAGGTGGACGTGACCGACATAGACTGTGATTTCTATGCCTTTTCGGGGCATAAGATATACGCACCCACCGGCATAGGTGTGCTGTACGGCAAGAAAGAGTGGCTGGAGAAGCTGCCGCCGTACATGGGTGGCGGCGACATGGTGGAAAGCGTCTCTTTCGAGAAGACCGTTTACGCCGACCTGCCGCTGAAATTCGAGGCCGGCACAGCCAATTATGTGGCTGCGGCATGCCTCAGGCCTGCTCTGGAGCTTGCCGGGGAGCTTGCTTCCGACGCGGCTGTGGCAGCTCATGAAAAAGAGCTGATGGCTGCCATGGAAAGCACTCTGGGCAGCATCGACGGTGTGAAGGTGGCTGGAATAGATGCACCGGAACGCATCCCTCTCTATTCTTTCACGATAGAGGGTGTGCATCCGCTTGATGCAGCCATGCTGATAGACAAGATGGGTGTGGCGCTGCGCAGCGGGCACATGTGTGCCGAGCCTATAGTGCGCCGCCTCACGGGAGGAAGCAGCATGCTGCGCGCCTCTCTTATGCCGTATAATACGGTCGGGGAGGTAGAGGTTTTTGCCAGGGCGTTGGCAAGAGTGGTAAAAATGTTAAGGCAATGAAAACAATTGCAGAGATAGAGAACGAAATAATCGATGAGTTTTCGGTGTTTGACGAGTGGCTCGACAAATACGAATACTTGATTGACCTTGGAAAGGAGATGCCTCTGGTGGAGGAGTCAGACAAGAACGACACCAACATCATAGAGGGGTGCCAGTCCAGGGTGTGGCTTACCTGCACCGAGGAGGGCGGCCGCCTGTATTTCCGCGCCGACAGCGACGCAATCATCACAAAAGGGATCATCTCGCTGCTGGTGAGGGTGTTCGATGGGCAGACACCTGCCGACATCCTGGCAGCGGACCTTGCATTCATCGATGAGATTGGGCTGAAAGACAACCTGTCGCCCACACGCGCAGGGGGTCTGGCTGCCATGATAAAGAAGATACGCGCATTTGCCGCGGCTTACAGCGGTAAGGAGGACTGACCATAGGATATGGCAAAGAAATCTGTTTTGGAAGCGAATATCGTGATGGCCCTGAGGCAGGTCTACGATCCGGAAATTCCGGTGAACGTATACGACCTCGGGCTGATATACGAGATAAATGTGGATGAAGGGCACAACGTCGCCATAAAGATGACGCTGACCGCTCCCAACTGCCCCATCGCAGACATTGTGGTAGACAGTGTGCACGAGGCGGTGAGCGACGTGCCGGGCGTTGTGGACGTGTCGATAGAACTGGTGTTCGAACCTGTCTGGTCGCAGGAGATGATGAGTGAAGAGGCCAGGCTGGAGCTCGGGCTGATGTAGGGGAGGCGCTATGGTTTATCTATCTTTGGGATCCAACCTGGGCGAGAGGGAAGCATACCTGAATGCTGCCTGCAAGGTTATGGAGCGGCTGCTGAGGGTAGAGCTTGTACGCTCGGAAATAATTGAGACAGAGGCGGTAGGGTTCGAAGGGCCGGCCTTCCTCAACATGGCGGTGGCTTTCGATGCGCCGGTGTGGCTCACGCCGGAATCACTGCTGGATTTCTGCCAGAGCATAGAGATGGAGCTGGGCCGCGCACCGCATCAGGTTGAGTTCAATGCCGACGGCACAAGACGCTATACGTCGCGTACCATAGACATAGACATTTTGAAATATGATGATGTGGAGATTTCCACTCCGCGCCTTGTCCTGCCTCATCCGCAGGTGGAATCAAGGCCGTTCGTGGCACTTCTCCTCAAAGATTTGGAAACAAAAATCGAAATAAAATAATACAGAAATGACACAAGAAGAAGTTTTCAAGAATCTGACCGCTCACTGCAAGGAGTACGGATTCATTTTCCAGTCAAGTGAAATCTATGACGGCCTGGCTGCCGTATACGACTACGGCCAGCTTGGTTCTGAACTCAAGA
>JAZLJK010000087.1:0-12169 GCA_045617865.1 Bacteroidales bacterium
ATACAGAAATGACACAAGAAGAAGTTTTCAAGAATCTGACCGCTCACTGCAAGGAGTACGGATTCATTTTCCAGTCAAGTGAAATCTATGACGGCCTGGCTGCCGTATACGACTACGGCCAGCTTGGTTCTGAACTCAAGAACAATATCAAGAACTACTGGTGGAACGCAATGGTCCGCCTGCACGACAACATCGTGGGCATCGACAGCGCCATCTTCATGCATCCCAAGGTCTGGGAGGCCAGCGGCCATGTGGCAGCGTTCAACGACCCCCTCATCGACAACAAAGACTCGAAGAAGCGCTACCGCGCAGACGTCCTGCTCGAGGATTACCTTGCAAAGCTCGAGGAGAAGATGAACAAAGAGGTGGAGAAGGGCCGCCGCAAGTTCGGAGAAAGCTTCAATGAAGAGCAGTTCCGTGCCACCAACCCCAACGTGCTCCGCGTGAAGACCAAATATGACGAGGTCCACGCCCGCATGGTGGCCGCCCTCGAGGCAGACGACCTGGAGGCGATGCGCCAGCTGATTCTCGACTGCGAGATAGTGTGCCCCATCTCAGGAACCAAGAACTGGACAGAAGTGCGCAAGTTCAACCTCATGTTCAGCACCCAGCTGGGCAACATCAGCGGTGAGGACGGCAAGATCTACCTCCGTCCTGAGACTGCGCAGGGTATCTTTGTAAACTTCTTGAACGTGCAGAAGACCGGCCGCATGAAGATTCCTTTCGGTATCGCACAGATCGGCAAGGCGTTCCGCAACGAGATTGTAGCACGCCAGTTCATCTTCCGCATGAGAGAGTTCGAGCAGATGGAGATGCAGTTCTTCATCAAGCCCGGCACAGAGCTCGACTGGTTTGCCAAATGGAAGGAAAACCGTCTGGCATGGCACAAGGCCATGGGGCTGGGCGATGAAAAATACCGTTTCCACGACCACGACAAGCTTGCCCACTATGCAAATGCGGCAACTGACATCGAATTTGAATATCCCTTCGGATTCAAGGAGCTCGAGGGTGTGCACAGCCGTACCGACTTCGACCTTGGCAACCACCAGAGAGTCAGCGGCAGAAAGATCCAGTATTTCGATCCTGAGACAAACGAGAGCTATGTGCCCTACGTTGTCGAGACTTCGATCGGTGTGGACCGCTGCTTCCTTGCAGTGCTCTCTTCTTCATACAAGGAAGAGGCTCTTGAAAACGGCGAGACCAGGGTTGTCCTCACCCTTCCTCCCGCACTTGCACCTGTCAAGGCTGCAGTGCTGCCTCTCGTGAAGAAAGACGGCCTGCCCGAGAAGGCACGCGAGATAATGAACCTCCTGAGAGTGGACTTCAACTGCCAGTACGACGAGAAAGACAGTATCGGCAAGAGATACCGCCGTCAGGATGCCATCGGAACACCTTTCTGCATCACAGTGGACCACGACACACTTGCAGACAACTGTGTTACAGTGCGTTTCCGCGACACAATGCAGCAGGAGAGAGTTTCTATCGACAAGCTTCACGCAATGATCGGTGCAGAGGTTTCTCTCACCAGCCTTCTTGCCAAGCTTCAGTAAGAAATATCAGTAACAGACAGGAAACCTCCGTCATCAGTGGCGGAGGTTTCCTTTTGTAAGGCTGGCCACAATGCGCAGCCATTCGCGCGGAGCCACCTTCATTGCAAAAGGAAATCTTCTGACAAACAGCAGGAGAGTGCTTCTCTTGCGCACCTTCTCCGTGGCATCGGTATGCCGCGCGGGATGGTAGTGGCCGAAGTTGCCGCCGGACTGCACTATCTTCAGCAGAGGTGCCGCGTCCATGCGCTTCATCCCGGCAGAAAGGGTGGGAAGGAAACGCTCTTCCACTCCCAGACAATCCAGAAGGAATGTGTCCAGCATGCGCTGCCACCTTACAAGATGAGCATCATCAAGGCGGGCGAGTAAACCGTTGAGGTCATACCTGCCGTCCAGGGCCCTGCAGGCCACAGCCATGTCGCAGAACTGCTTGAGCCCTATGCCGGAACCCACCGCATGCTTGAGGATGTGAGAGCTCAAAAGCAGCATGTCAGCTTCGGCAGACGGCACTTCCACTCCTGCGAACATGTCAGACGAGTCGAAGAATTCACGGTGGTGCTCTACCGTAACGTCGTTCCAGATATAGTTTATGCTCCCGTCGGGTGCGTTATTTACAGCTATTCCTGCGTGCTCTACCATGCCGCGGGCAGCCTCGAATTCAGCCATGTTGAAATAGAGGTCGATATCGCCGCTGCTGCGCTGCATGGGATGCGGATAGAGCCTGGCGATTGCGGGACCTTTCTGGATAACAGGTGAGAAACCTTTGCTGCGGAACGTTTCAACCAGTTTTCCGGCAGCCTTCTCGACGTATGCCGAGCGCTTTTCTATGGTATCCAGCTCTGCAAGGAAAGAAATCCTCACTGCCGTTGAAGGCATAAGGGACTTGTCAAGCTGCCCGATGCCGCTGCATACCAGCCCTGCCACAGCCTGCCTGCGCGATTCGGCAAGTACTTCCAGCCACTGCGCATCTGATATAGGATCAAAAGCCTCCGGTCTTTTCCAAAGGGCCATCCTGAGCAGCGCCAGCAAAGGCTGTATGGCAGCACTATCTTTCATCAGCCTTCAACCAAGCCGTATTCACGCCACTGCGCAACTATTCTTGCCACCTCTTCCGCCGCATATTCCGGGGTGATATCATATTCATCGAAAAGGAAACCGGCAAGGTCTTTCTCATCGAACTCGATGCCTTCGGCACGACGCCACAACCATGCCGCCGATTCATTGAACGAAAGCAGCGATGACATGTCGACACTGGCTCCGGGCTTGTTCAGGATAATGATGTAAGTGTCTCCCAGTTCGCGGAGAACAAATCCCTCTTTGATTTTCATATCGCGAAGTTAACAAAATAAGGTGCATTTCAAAAATAATGACATCGTTCCCCTTGAGACACCGAACTCTTTACACAGATTGCAAATTTTCTCACCTTGTCTATAGGCTTGTATGATTTCATCTTTCCTTGTCTGCAGATAATCCATCTTCGGTCTCACACCCTTCTTATGCCCCAGGACGACACCCTGCTCCCTTCGTGCAGCAAGTGCTTCTTTTGTCCTTGTAGATATTAGGTCACGTTCAATTTCAGCCGCAAGACCGAAGGCAAAGATGACGACTTTGCTGCTTATGTCGTCGGCGAGACGGAAGTTCTCCTTTACACTATATAATGTGACACCCCGTTCCAGCAAGGAGCGCATTATTGACATTATATCCAGGAGCGTCCTGCTGAGTCTTGACAGTTCGGACACTACCAATATGTCCCCTTTTTTCAGACGTTTGAGGGTGCGGCCGAGTTTTCTGTCTGCGTCCTTAACTTTACCGCTGACAGTTTCTTCCACCCATCTGTCGATATCCAAATTCCTTGTGTTCGCGAAACGCTTTATTTCGCTTCTCTGATTCTCGAGGGTCTGTTTGTCTGTACTGACCCGTAAATACGCTATTGTTGTTGACATATTCATAAAAAATTTGGGCAACAATAACGACAAAAACAGGAAATTATTTGGGAAAAATTGACAAACAGACGTTCGTTTGATCAATTATTATCAAAAATTGCTTTGAAATGAATTATTTTAGGTATAATTTTGCGCATTTAAACGAACGATTAAGGCGTCAATGTAATATTACATTTTATATAGTTGACATACAGATAGTTATGAAAAAGGACAAAAACATTATGACAGGTCAAATGAATATGTTGCCTATTGACCTGAACTCTGACGCATTCGAGCTGGTGCGCAACCGTACAACCAGCAAACGTCAATATCAGGAGATGTCAATAACCCCGATTGCCATTGATATGAAACAAAACCTTCTCGCAGGTTCAGTCACCAAAGACATAATAAAAATTGAAGAAATTACAGTAAGGGATTTTGAAGATGACACAGCATTCCCCGCTGATGGATTTGATGTAAAATTCAATTAAAATAGAAGTAGAAAGATGAAGATGAACAAATTAAAAATAATAATTGCCACCACAGCACTGGCTTGCCTTCTAGGCTCATGTCAGAAAGAACTCGTTCCAGAGGGTGGCATATTGAAAGGCGTTATCATCCCTCGAGTATCAACGAAATCTATTCAGACTAAAAGTGCCGACTGCCCAACACACGGGAAATGGATTGCAAGCTATACAATGGAGAGCGCTTCTGACAAGCCTATATATATATCGATATTTGAATATGACAATGACGAAATTCCTTCAGGAATGTCCGGTATCGAGACCAAAAGTTCGGTGACTACCACATCGAGTATCAACACAGTTGGCCAGCAGTTCCTTATTGATGCGTGGCTAGAGTCGGCGAACCGCTATGACGGCTCGCAGGACGCTGACGGCCACGAATATATTGCAGCAGACAAGACAGACTGGCATTTCATCAAGAATGCTGTCGTAGAGCGCGGAAGTTCAGGTTGGAACTTCGCCGGAGGTTCTGAGTATCCATGGAGAAACCAGGTGAAGACTAACTTCTGGTCCGTCTATCCGACAAGCGTGGCGGGGCGCATTGTCACGTACCCTGGCAATACGGCCGCAGACGCCGACCAGGCAACGCTGTCGATGACATACACTCTCCCGACTCCATGCAGTGCATCCCCGTATACGGATGCGCAGAACCAGAAGGACCTCTGTTTTGCCTACAACACCAAGACCTGGCAGGACGGTTCCGACAACAAGGTGGACATAGAGTTCTTCCACGCGCTCTCTGCGGTCTATTTCAAAATCGGCGATGTTGCAGGAGCGACAATTGAACGGATAGGGTTCAACAACGTAAGCTCATCAGCATCCTGTGACATCACCGGCGGTTCCGACAGCACTCCGACTTTCGAATGGAAAGGACACTCAACACCATTAAACGTACGCCAGGACTTTATCCCTTCAGATTTCGATGAAACAAGCAAGGAGCAGTCATTCACTGGTAGCGACAAGGTGTTCATGCTCATCCCTCAGACATTGGGTGCCAGTACGCAGATGGCTGTGACTTTCAAGAAGGGCGACGGCACGACGGAAACGAAGACCGCCAACATCTCCAAGCTCAAGGACAGCACGCCGGTCGAGTGGAAGCCTGGCAAGAAATACATGTACAAGATAAGTTACGATCCTAACAGTTATGATTTCGAACTCGTATCCGCTTCACAGGAGACGCAGTCGTTCAGCAACACCACCAGCAATTCCGCCGAGGTCGTAATTCCAATAACCAGTGACAGAACCAGTGCTTCAGGAACGACTGACTTGAACTGGAACTGGAAAATCAAGTCGTACAAGGTTGGCAGCGGTGATCCTGTCGAAGTAAACACAACGTCGTTCACAAACGGTGGCGGACTTAACGTAGCAAAGGACGGCAGCTGCCTCAAGGTCACAGCCCTTGCGCGTACAGCCTCACAGCAAGGAGGCCATGCCTACTGGACGAACGCAGGCGGCATCAGCGGAGACACCGACGGTTCCGGCTGGTCCCCGCTCGACTGGAGCACAAGCCGTGCGAAGGCATCGGCACCTCTCGATCTTTCGAAGTTCGATTTCAGGTCTGAATCCGGAATAGCGATGACCACCGCAAATTGCTACGTCATCCGCCACGCCGGCACGTACAAGATTCCACTCGTGTATGGAAACGGCATTAAGAACGGATGCGTGAACGAGCAGTCATATTATCCTAATGTCACCGGCGGCACCTGCAGGCTTGAGCGATTTGTCAATCACAAGGGCAACGGTATCATCTCACCGTTCATCGAATATAATACTTCTGACGGGCAGCCGAAGTCGTCGTCCAACAAATACCTGTCAACTTCATCCGGCACTTCAGGATACTCAGTCATTTGGCAGGACAAGGCTGATATCATCACAATCAACGGTCTTTCAAGAGAAGTAGTATACGTGGTGGATACCGACGGTGAATACCGCGGATATAACATTTCCTATCTTACCTTTACAATCCCGCAGTCAAAAATCTGCCAGAACAATGCACTCATAGCGGTAATGGACAGCGACGGCGTGATGTGGAGTTGGTGCATCTGGACTACGAACGATCCTGAGCTGCTCTCAAATCCGATCGAAGTGACCAATTATGCAGGCAACACCTACAATTTCTTCCCTCTATCCGCAATCGGCTATATTGACGGCGACAGGTACCCGTCAAGGGAACGGGTCGTCATCACTCTGGAGCAGGCAGATTCAGGTAACACAATCGATATCACCGTGGACCAGCCCGAGGTGCGCGGACAGCCGATGGCCAATTTCTACCAGTTCGGACGTAAGGATCCTATGTGCAACACAGCAACTCCGGCTTCAGGATCACATTCTAACGTAAACGGCATGGTCGACCTGATGACATCTGTCAAAAATCCTGGAACATTCTATTGTTTTTATGACGAAAGCAGATGGGGCGGTGACTGGTGTTCAACTACATATAACAACCTGTGGACTGGCAAGATATCCATCGACGAAACCCCCGGACTTATGGAAGACAGCGAGGATATTATCAAAACTGTTTATGACCCTTCACCAATCGGTTATAAGATACCAGCACCGAAGGCCTTTACAGGTTTTACCACAGACGGCACAAACTCTGATGATGGTTCGTACCCTGAGATAAATGCAAACGGAGACTATATTAATGGCTGGAATTTCTTCACTAGTCTGGGCCCTGGCAACACGGTCAACATAGGTGGTCCAACAATATATTTCCCGGGATTGGGAAGTCGTGACGAAGACGGAATCTGGCCTGATCCTGCATTTGGGATATTCTGGTCCGCCGTTCCAAAGAATGATGTATCTGCATGGGACTTGGGTATCGGAATTCATCCATCTTTCGGTCCTCTCGTGCATACGCAATACAACAACAGCCGGTCGGACGGTTATTCGATACGCCCGGTACATGAATAAATTGAATATTGTAAAAAAATGCTTAACTTTGACGTTGGAGTGTGCTGCACTTTAATGTAGAATTTGCGAACATTTGAGCCATGGGTAAAACAAAAAACAGCAGGAGCAGTTCGGAGTATGCGCCCTATCTGATACTGATGATGGACCTTGCCATATCGTTGCTGGCTTCATTGTTCGCCATCCTCATTGTCCGTTGGTTCGCCAAACCGATACCGAATTTCTATATACTCGTGCTCTTCTGGCTGGGGCTTTCTGCAGTTGCCTCCATCGTGAGCTTCCTGACAGTGGGCAGCCATAAGATATCCCTCCTGTACGCCACAATACGCTCTACCGGCAAGCTTGCAGTTGCCGTGTTCATAAAGGAGATTCTACTGGTTGCCAGCATCATCACCGGCCTTTTTGTAATGACCTCCGTCAAGGCAAGGTTCCTTATCATCTTCCTTGACGGCATCATCTCCGTGACAGGGATGATTCTGATGAGGGCACTGATTGTCTACATTGTGGACAAGACCCGTAACAGCATAGAGTTCAATGTAAGCAGGATGAGCATCCTGATCTACGGCATCTCCGACAAGTCCACTGCGCTTGTGCGCAGGCTTTTCTCGTCGTCGCACTACAACCCTATCGGCTTCATAGCCACAAACAACTCATACGACGGCCGCATCATCAACGACCACAGGGTTTATACCTGCACCACGCTGGAAGAGTTCCAGACCGTGTGCGCCTCGCTTGGCGGAGTAGACGGCATCATCTTCGCGACAGAATCCGATGCGGAAGAACAGAGGAACCAGATAATATCCTGGTGTTTGGCATCAAAGGTCAACATCCTCATGTCGCCCCAGGTTGAGGTCATCACGCCGCCCAAGTCTATGGAAAGTGGCGCTGGAATAGCAGAGACAGTATACGGCAATGCAGGTAATCCTGCCTTCATCTCCGACGGAATGTCAGGCTTCGAGAGGAATGTAAAGCGTGCCTTCGACTTTTTTATCTCCGCCATACTGCTGATAATATTCTCACCCGCTTTTCTGATATGCTACATCGCCATCAAGTGCGAAGACCACGGGCCTGTGATATTCAAGCAGGAGAGGATCGGGCGCTTCGGCAGGCCGTTCAATATCTACAAGTTCCGTTCTATGAAGCTCGACGCCGAGGCAGAGGGGCCGGCTCTCTTTTCAGGAGATGACGACACACGCCTTACAAAAGTAGGAAGATTCCTCCGTGTCCACCACTTGGACGAACTGCCGCAACTTTTCAACGTACTGCGCGGCGACATGGCTTTCGTGGGATACCGCCCCGAGCGCCAGTTCTACATAGACCAGATCATTGAAAAGGACCCGAGGTATGTGTATCTGTATCAGATCCGTCCCGGAGTGACATCTTACGCCACATTGAAAAACGGCTACACCGATTCCCTTGAAAAAATGGTCAACAGGCTCCAGTTCGACCTGTACTACCTCAAGAACAGATCGTGGCTCTTCGACATCAAGATCCTGGCTGCGACATTCCTCAGCATTGTTTTCGGAAGGAAATTCTAACGGAATGGACGTCGACGGCAAAGGCATACGCTGGTATGTGGGCAGAGCCGGCAACTGCCAGGCCCTCGGTGCCAAACGCAAGCTTGAGCAGTGGGGGGTGGAACATTTCGTCCCTACATTCAAGACACTGGTAATCAGAAACGGCCGCAAGAAGATGATGGAGAAGCCGCTTGCCGGCAACCTGGTGTTTGTACGCGGGACAAAGCTGGATGTAAGCAACCTCATCAATTACAGGGCATTGCCTATCCATCTGATTCCAGACCGCTGCGGCAACACCTCGGCCCTTGCCGTTCCCGACAAGCAGATGGAAGATTTCATGAGGGTGTTTGAAGTTGCAATTGCCGACAACGAATCGCCTGAAATCATACTGCAGACAGGCGACCGCGTGAGGGTCAGGTGCGGTGAGCTGGAAGGAGTAGAGGGAGAAGTTGTTGAAACAGCGGGGTGTACGTACGTCTCTATCTCGCTGTTCGGAATGCTTCAGGCGCGCGCCAAACTCCCGGCATCGCACCTTGAAAAAATTTGATAATTATACCTTTTATAAAAAAACAATATTACCTTTGCAAAAATATGCCCGGTTCTGCATGCTTCTTATACGCGTGCAGGGGCGAAGCTATTTGTAAACGAAAATAAATCAATAATATAATTCAATGAAAATCAGAAAACTAATTATCTGCACCGCTGCCATTCTCATGACATTCGGCAGCGCATTTGCACAGAAGGTCAGCAAATCTGACGAGAGGTATGAATTCAAACCGTTCGGATATATCCAGTTCCAGGATGGTCTGACTTACACATTCGGAGAGGCTTCCAATCCCTTCAAACTGATGTCCAACATCTTCTCATTCGGAGGAGGTTATGACTTCAATCCTTACTTCGCCATCCGCGCCAATGCGGCATACGGTCAGAACCGTGGTTATGCTATGGATTCCAGAAGAGGATTCGGTGCCAACCTCTGGCAGTTCCAGGGTGACGCGATGATCAATGCTACCAACCTTCTTTTCGGTTACCGCCACGACAGGACAGTGAGCGTATATCCTTTCATCGGCTTCGTAGGTAATATCGGAGTTGAGAATTCAGCTGCGCAGTTCCTTGACCTGCCGGCTGCATGGGAACCCGCATCTTTCTTCCCTGCAGGCCACGCCGGTGTCCATTTCGATGTCCGCCTTACCGACCGCGTTTCTGCAACACTCGAAGGCAACTATATGATGACAAAGGACAATTTCAACTCAAAGATTGAAAACCGTCCCGACCAGCAGGTCAATGTCCTTGCAGGTCTCAAGCTGAGACTTGGCAAGAGCCACACAGCAAGCAAGGCATACCTCGCATCGCAGGCTGCAGCCAGGGAAGCTGCCATCGCTGCTGAAAGAGCTGCTGCCGAAAAGGCTGCCGCTGAGGCCGAGGAAGCACGCATCGCCGCAGAAAAGGCCGCTGCCGAGAAGGCTGCCGCAGAGGCTGAAGCAGCACGCATCGCTGCCGAGAAGGCCGCTGCCGCACTGCACCAGCAGAATTGTGTAGAGCACAGCTGCAACATCTTCTTCGCTCTCGACCGCTCATACATCAGGACTCAGGAAATGAAGAAGGTAGACGATCTTGCAAACTTCCTGAACGAGAATCCCGAGTACAAGGTTGCCCTCTGCGGATATGCAGACCGCAATACCGGTACACCAAGATACAACCTGCCTCTGTCAGAGCGCCGTGTGAAGGCTGTCAAGAAAGCCCTCATGGAGCGTGGCATCGCAGAAGACCGTATCTTCACCGACTTCAAGGGTGACACCGTTCAGCCGTTCGAGCTTCCCGAGCAGAACCGCCTCGTAATCTGTAACGTCCAGTAATTGTCTGAACTAAAAGATAAAACTGTAAAGGGCGTGGCCTGGAGTGCCGTAGAGCGCTTCTCCGCCCAGGGAATACAGTTCGTATTCAACATCCTCATCGCCCGTATCCTCCTCCCGGAGGACTACGGGGTGGTGGCGATGCTGAATATCTTTCTAGCTGTCTCACAGACATTCATAGACAGCGGCTTCGCCAACGCGCTTATCCGCAAGCAAGACCGTACGGAAGATGACTTCAGTACGGTTTTCTGGTTCAATGTGGGGATATCGGTGGTGTTCTGCCTGCTGCTTTGGATTGCCGCTCCCGCCATCGCGTCATTCTACAAGACTCCGCTGCTGGCGGAGATCACAAGGATTCTGAGTCTGACGCTGGTGATTGGAGCCTTCGGGGCAGTTCAAGGTACTCGGTTGACCATCAGACTCAACTTCAAGACACGGGCTGTCATATCGATAATCACGATTACCGTGATGGGAATCGTAGGTTATTGGATGGCATGTCACGGATATGGGGTATGGGCGCTGGTAGTCCAGAATATCGCAGGGTCCATAACTCGGACAGTACTCCTATGGTTATTTGTAAAATGGAGACCTAAACTGATATTCTCGAAGAAATCCTTCAAGGATATGTTCGGATTCGGGTCGAAACTGATGGCAACGAGCCTGTTTGACACTCTATACAGCAATATCTACAGTTTAATGATAGGTAAGCTTTTTACTCCTGCATCACTAGGGCTTTATAATCGAGCTGAGTCATTTGCCACATTCCCATCATCAAATTTATACGGAGTAATGAAAAATGTCAGCTATCCGGTATTGTGCTCTATGCAAGAGGACAAAGAACGGCTGGCAACAGGATTTATTAGATTCATGTCTATGATCAGCTTTGTTACAATCCCAGCAATGATCGGGCTTGCTGCTGTTGCTGATCCATTTGTACATCTTCTCCTCACTGATAAGTGGGCTGACGTTATTCCTTTATTGCAAATTCTTTGTTTTGCCTTGATTTCATATCCAATGAGCGCTTTCAATATCACATTCCCGAATGTGATGGGGAAATCAGAAACATATTTAAAATTGGCAATAATAAATAAGTGCGTTGATGTGCCCATATTCCTTCTTACGATACCAATTGGCTTGAAGGCAGTATGTTGGGGAAGAGTAATAGCGTCTGTCATTAATCTTTGCATTAATGCCAATCATACATCTAAGCTGATTGGTGTAGGCATATTTCAACAATTAAAAAGCATTTCCCATATTATACTTAACTCTCTCGTAATGGGATTGATTGTTGTTATTTCAGTCCGCTTATTTGACGATAATATCACAAAACTCTCAGCCGGAATAGTAATAGGAAGCTGCTATTATCTGGTGACAAGTAAGATATTTCATTCAAAGGAACTATCTACCCTCTCTGAGTATCTGACCAACATTTTTTCGAAATCCAGCAAATGAAATTCTCGTTCAGAATGCTTACCGAATGATTCACTAGATGTCTATTCAGGTCTGCAACAGTATTGCACACAAGACAGTCATTAATTATTTTTTTTGTGATGATAATTGTACATTGATACTCACTATTGCTGCATCTGCCATAGATATAGTGAGTGGGTTGTTGGCCATAGACAAACGCGCAGGTAGATAATGTCACAATTGCAAGATATGAGTTCTTTTTATTTCTACATTATATATAGAGAAACAGTACTGGCTACTGTCTCACTATATAGGCTTACCTACAAATAAAATTTATATAGTTTATCATTAGTGTCCACTAAAAATTCATAAAAGTTCTTTGAAAATATTGAAAGTTAGGTAATTACAGAGGCTTTACGAGTCAACCGATTTGAAATTATCTTTGCCAGACTATCGTAGAATGGCATATGCATAATAGAAAATACG